>JAMPFN010000080.1 GCA_023664445.1 Clostridium sp.
AGCTTGATTTTCTTTGGTTCGTTTCTTGCATCAAGGCAAGAAATGAACATAATACAATTAATTTTACTTTTATCTGATATCAATGAAGCACATTTTCATAGCTTCAAGCGCGGTTTTATGCGCTTCTTCGCTCGTTCCGGCACAAAGCGCGCTGTTAACTGCGATCCTTGCTTCCGGAAAAAACGCCCTAAGAATTATCGCATTTGAAATGACGCAGATGTCTGTACACACTCCGATTATTTCTATCTCGTCAACTTCCTCGACTGCCGATCTTATAATCGAGGGAAGCGTTTCCGATCCGAAAGTATTTTTTTCTATTCTGTTATTTTCGGGAACGCCTGCGATTATCTCTTTTAGCTGACCTGACAGTTCCCAGCCGGCTGTATTCTTTATGCAGTGCGGCACAGGCAATTTTCTCCCTTCACGGGTTTCAAGATAATTTTCATAGTGAGTATCCATAGTGTAGAAGAAACAGTCCGCGTTATCGGATACGAAATCCCTGACTCTTTCGCATACCTTAGGGAGTATAGCACGCGCTTCTTTATTGCCCAACGCGCCGCTTATAAAGTCATTTTGCATGTCGATCATGAGTAAAATTTTCATAAATTCAAATCTTTCGCTTGTTTAGAGCATACACATATAGCTGCCCATATCATCATTCCCAAATTTCATAGAACTATACTTCGCCGCACCACGCAGCTTTCCTCATAATTTGAATAAACTTGGAGGTAACTAATGGGACTTATACATATATATTGCGGAAACGGTAAAGGAAAAAGCACCGCTGCCTTTGGTCTTGCGCTTCGGGCAGCAGGCGCAGGAATGAGAGTAAGTATAATTCAGCTTATGAAAGGAAGAGAAACCTCCGAAATAAACAGCTTGAAACTGCTCTCAAATGTCAGCATTGAAAAGCTGCCCAAAGATTTTGGATTTTCCTTTTCAATGAGTGAAGCCGGCAAATCGGAAATCACGGAATGTCATAATAAACTGCTTAAATACGCATGCGATCTCATGAAAAATCACGAATGCGATATGCTTATCATAGACGAATTTTTCTCTGCGTATAATAATCTGCTTCTCGATCGGAAACTTGCTGAATCCATTATTTTTAATAAAGAAGAAAGCTGCGAGCTGATTCTGACAGGACGCGATCCTTTGGAAAAATTTATTGAAGCCGCCGATTATGTAAGCGAAATAACAGCTGTAAAGCATCCCTTTGAAAAAGGCGTTTCAGCACGAAAAGGGATCGAATACTAAAAACCTGCGTTTATAGGAATTTTTTCATGCGTTATTGACAATATTAATAAAAAATGCTATAATATAGCTGAAAACTCAAGGCAACATAAGAACCTGTTCACATAGGCTCTGTACACGTCTTTTGGCAAATTTTCCTGATAAACGCGTTGATTTTTCTTGCCATACGCAAGTATGCCTGCAAAAAATCGCCTTGTTTTCAGAAAAATTATGTTCAAAAATCCATATACATTTCTTATGTGAACAGGTTCTAAGCTGAAAGGATGGTCAAAGCAATATGAAAAAGAGAATAGGAATTCTTACAAGCGGAGGCGACTGCCCGGGACTTAACGCTACAATAAGAGGCGTCGCAAAAGCGTGCTATGAAAGCATGGGCGAGGACAATGTCCAGATTGTCGGCATTTCGGACGGTTATTACGGTCTGATCAATAACCATTGCCGTGATATGAGTCCCGATGAATTTTCGGGTATTCTTACAAGAGGCGGAACGATTCTCGGTACAAAGCGTCAGCCGTTCAAAATGATGCAGGTCATCGGCGATGATAACGTGGACAAGGTAAAAAACATGAAAGAAACCTATAAAAAGCAAAAGCTTGACTGTCTTTTGACGCTTGGCGGAAACGGTACGCATAAAACAAGTCAGCTGCTTTCAAGCGAGGGTCTTAATGTTATCGGTCTGCCTAAAACAATAGATAATGATATTTACGGAACAGACGTTACATTCGGTTTCCATACGGCTGTCGATATTGCAACAGACGCTATCGACAGGCTTCATACGACCGCAAACAGCCATTCAAGAATACTTCTCTGCGAAATCATGGGCAACAAGGCCGGCTGGCTGACGCTTAATGCCGGTATCGCCGGAGGCGCGGATATTATCCTTATTCCCGAGATACCGTATGACATTGACAAGGTGTGCCGATCTGTTGTGAAAAGAAGCGAAAGCGGAAAGAATTTCTCTATCGTTGCAGTTGCGGAAGGCGTTTTCGATGTTGAAGAAGCACAGCTTAAAAAGAAAGAACGAGCAAAACGCAGAGCGGAAGCTGGTATTGTTACGGCTACAAACAGGATCGCTTCACAGATACAGTCCAAGACAGGACTTGAAACAAGGGTATGCGTTCCCGGACACATGCTCAGAGGCGGAAGTCCGAGTGCATATGACAGAATTTTAGCAACACAGTTCGGCGTTCACGCGGCAAAGCTTATCGCCCGTGAAAAATACGGCAGAACCGTCGCTAAAATAGGCGGAAAGATAACCGCAAATAAGCTTGAAGATATCGCAGGAAAAACCAAATTTGTTTCTCCCGAAGATCAGATAGTTATGACAGCAAAAAAGCTCGGAGTTTCATTCGGTGACTGATAAAATCAAGGCACGTTAATCATAAATTTATATACTTTCATATTTACAAAAGAGGTCTGACTATTATGGTCAGACCTCTTTTAAGGTGGTGTTTCACTCTCTGCGGAGAGCGACCAAAGGCTCTGCATTTGGGTGCGTAACCGCACACGACGTATCAAAGCGTCCCCTTAAAATACTTATATGTTCATTTCTTGCCATGATGCAAGAAACGAACCAAAGAAAATCAAGCTTCCGCTCCGGCACAGCTTACGCTGTGAGTCGCGGAAGCAAATATATTAATTGTTTTTATAGCCGATGACTGTAAATGATAAATTTTACCATTCGGCAATTATAGTTTACAATGAAAATAATTTTTGAAATTTTGAGGCACTTTGTCTTCAAGCTTTGCTTAAAGTGCAAGTCTTTTAGTTTCTTTCAATTTTCTGTCCGTCCCTTGTGGGACGGACAGAAAATTAAACTGGGATTCTTATGGGTGACTCCCCGCGGGGCGGGGAGATGTCACGAAGTGACAGAGGGGACGGCTCGTAGAGAATGTTCCCTTAAGCAGGGGGTATGGGGGACAGAGTCCCCAATATGGCAAAAGGTTAGGGGGACAGAGTCCCCCACAAGCTTTTATATTAGGTATTTTAAGCGTCATTCCTGATTATATCATCAAGAGTTTCCCTTTTAACGACTATTTTAGACTTTCCGTCCTTTACAAAAACAACGGCAGGCTTCTGAACTCTGTTATAATTGGACGCCATTGAATAATTGTAAGCTCCGGTCGCGCATACGGCTATTATATCACCGGGCTGAACATCCTGAAGCTTCATGCCTTCGCCGATAAGGTCGCCGCTCTCGCAGCATTTTCCGGCAATAGTGACCTCTGTGTTTCTCGGAAGCGACGCCTTATTTGCAACTATGGCTTCATATTCCGATTTGTAAAGCGCGTATCTCGGATTGTCCGTCATGCCGCCGTCTACCGATACATAAGTTCTGATATTCGGTATCTCCTTTACCGCGCCGCAGGTATAAAGGGTGATTCCGGCAGGACCTGCCATAGAGCGTCCCGGCTCGATAAGTATAAACGGCTGTTTTATGTTCAGCTCGGCACAGGCGGATTTTACCGTTTCAGATACCTTTTCCATGTACGCTTCATATGGTACAGGGTCATTGTCATCGGTATATTTGATTCCGAAGCCTCCTCCGAGATTAAGCTCGTCAACCTCGTGTCCGGTTTCCTTTTTGATATCGGCGATGAATCCGAGCATAACCTTTGCCGCTTCTTCAAACGGTTCGATGTCGAATATCTGAGAGCCGATATGACAATGCAGACCCTTTAAATGAACATTGGGGCATGAAAGAGCTTTCTTCACAGCTTCCATAGCCTCGCCCGTTTCAAGCGCAAATCCGAATTTACTGTCTATCTGACCTGTTCTTACAAAATCGTGGGTGTGCGCGTCGATCCCCGGCTTGATACGGAACATGATATTTGCCTTTATACCCTTTTGCTCGGCAATTTTATCAAGTCTTTCAAGTTCAAATATGTTGTCAACGATTATTCTGCCCACATTATGTTCAACGGCATACGTAAGCTCCTCGTCCGTTTTGTTATTTCCGTGGAAACATATTTTTTCGCAGTCACAGCCCGATTTTACAGCGGTATAAAGCTCGCCGATCGAAACGACGTCAAGACCGATCCCCTCGTTCTTCATGACTCTGCACATCTCCATACAGCAAAACGCCTTGCTGGCATAACACACAAGCCCTTGTCCGCCGTAATCTTTGTCAATGCTGTTTTTAAAGCTTTGGCAATGCTTTCTTATAAGAGCTTCGTCCATAACGTAAAGCGGAGATCCGTATTTTTTCACAAGCTCGACGGTATCCATGCCGCCGATAGTCAAGTGTCCTTTTTCATTTATATTCAGATTTTCAGATACAAACATTTTACTTTCCTTTCTGTCTCTGCACTCAGGTCAGAGCATCGTCCTCGCCTGCAATTTCCTCTATAATGCGCCTTACTTCCTCAACGCCCTCGAACGTCTGAGAAGAAAAGGGTATAACGTGAATATCGCCGAAGTACGGTATTTCCTTTGCGAACGCTTCCATTCGCTCCTGCCTTGCTTTGGTTTTGAGCTTATCCGCCTTTGTGAGAATTATCACGAACGGAAGCTCGGCTTCAATCAAAAAATCGATCATATGCAAATCGTGTGCCGACGGCGGATGGCGCATATCTATAAGCAAAAACACAAGTCTTAGATCCCTGTCGGCGTTGAGATAGCCCTCGATAAGCTCCGCCCATCGTTCCTTCTCGGACTTTGCAACTTTAGCATAGCCGTAGCCCGGCAGATCCACAAAATAGACATTTTCAAGTCCGTAAAAATTTATGGTAGCCGTCTTTCCGGGAACAGAGCTTACTCTCGCAAGATTTTTTCTGTTGAATATCTTGTTTATAAGAGTCGATTTGCCGACGTTCGATCTGCCGGCAAAAGCGATCTCTATGCGCGTACATTCGGGTATCTGCCTGAATGTGCCGTATGACGCGGCAAATTCCGCATTATTGTAATTCATGGCGTCACCTCTTTACGATGTGACCGAAGCGCTGCTGTTTCCGATAGTGTCATCGGGGATAACAAGCATATCGTCTGTCTGCACATTATCTCTGCAAAGAGCCGTTTCCAGTACGGTTTCTATTCTTGAAGCATAGACAAATTCAAGGGACGACTTTACGATATCGTCTATCTCGTCGATATCGCCTCTGTTTGCCTCGGGAACTATTACGGTTTTGATTCCCTCCTTGTACGCTGCCATTGTCTTTTCACGAAGTCCGCCGATCGGCAGCACTTTTCCATGCAGCGTTATCTCGCCTGTCATCGCGACATCGCTTCTTACGGGGATTCCCGAAAGAGCAGACGTGAGAGCCGTGACCATTGTAACGCCTGCGGAAGGTCCGTCCTTGGGAACAGCCCCCTCGGGAGCGTGTATATGAATATCCTTCGTTTTGTGAAAATCCTCGGGAATATTATATTTTTTTGCAATGTTTCTGACATAGCTTACGGCGATCTTAGCGCTTTCTTTCATAACGTCGCCCAATGAACCTGTAATTTCGATCTCGCCTTTTCCGTCAAGTATAAGCACCTCGAGCGGCATGAGCACCCCGCCCACAGACGTCCATGCAAGACCGTTTACAACGCCGACCTCGTTTTTATCGAGCTTTTCATCGGGGAGATATTTTCTCGTACCCAGATATTCCCTGAGATTACTCTGCGTGAATGCGACCTTTTTGCAGTCGCCGCCAACGATAGCCTTTGCCGCTTTACGGCAAAGCGACGCCGCTGTTCTTTCAAGATTTCTGACTCCCGCTTCCTTTGTGTAATAGTCGATGATCTCATATATTGCGCCGTCGGCTATTTTTATCTGCCTTCCATTTAAGCCGTGCTTTTTTATCTGCTTTGGAATAAGGTGTTTTTTGGCGATGTTGAACTTTTCTTCCCTTGTATAGCTCGTAAGCTCGATAAGCTCCATTCTGTCAAGAAGCGGCGCGGGTATGGTATCCGTAGTATTTGCCGTTGTCACAAAAAGAGCATGGCTGAGATCGAACGGTATTTCTATATAGTGATCCCTGAATTCCTTGTTCTGCTCGCTGTCAAGAACTTCTAGCATGGCGGAAGCGGGATCGCCTCTGAAGTCGTTGCCCATTTTGTCTATCTCATCAAACAGAATAAGCGGATTGTTTGAACCTGCAAGCTTCATAGCGTTCATTATTCTGCCGGGCATCGCGCCGACATAGGTCTTTCTGTGACCTCTTATATCGGATTCGTCGCGCACGCCGCCAAGCGATACCCTCACATATTTTCTGCCGAGAGATTTGGCGATAGAGCGTCCGATAGATGTCTTTCCCACTCCGGGAGGTCCGACAAGACATATTATCTGTCCGGTAACATCGGGCATAAGTCCGTGAACGGCAATACTTTCGAGAATTCTGTCCTTTACCTTTTTCATGCCGTAGTGATCCTTGTCGAGTACTTTCTCGGCTTTTTTTATGTCAAGCTTATGCTTTGTAGACTTGTTCCACGGCAATTCAAGAACAGTATCGAGATAATTTCTTATTACATACCCTTCCTGTGAAGAAGGCGACATTCTTGTAAGTCTTTCAGCCTCTTTTACAAGCTTTTCGGAATTTTCTTCATCGAGTCCGAGCGAATATATCCTGTCGATGTAATCGTAGACTTCCTCCTGACCCTCATCTTCGCCGAGCTGAGATGAGATAACTCTCATCTGTTCCCTCAAATAATATTCGCGCTGATTCTGATCGATATTTTCCCTGACCTCGGTCTGTATCTCCTTTTCAAGTTCAAGAACCTCGGTTTCCTTTACAAGCGATCCGAAAAGCATTCCAAGACGCTTCATTATATTGGATTCCTCGAGCATTTCCTGCTTTTCATAAAAATCCATATTTATGTTATATGCGATATTCTCAAAAAGCTTGTACGGATCCTCCTGACAGAGTATCGACGCCGCCAGTTCCCTCGGCATTCTCGGAACAAGATCGCTGTACCGCTCAAATACGTCCTTGATAGAACGCATTATTGCCGCGTTTTCCACAGGATCGGGCTTGTAGCGGCTGTAATCGGGCATTTTTCTGACTAAACAGCGGATTATGCCGCCTTCGTTTCTGTATTCGGTTATTTTCGCTCTGTAAAGCCCCTCGACAAGTAATCTTACGACATTATCGGGAGTTTTGAGGGTTTGCCTTATTTCGGCTACAACGCCTATATTATAAATATCGTCTTCCTCGGGGTCTTCAACATAAACGTCCTTCTGAGCCGTCAGAAAAACTATACGGTCTTTTTTGAGCGATTCCTCAACGGCTTTTATCGAAGCTTCCCTTGCAACGTCAAAATGCATAATAAGTCTCGGAAAGCAGACGAGTCCTCTCATAGCAACTGTTGGGATATATATTTTTTCGTCTTTAATTTTCTCTTCCATAAAATATATTGATATCCGCAGAAAATTACGGATATTCTCTCCTTTCCGGTAAAATTTCAGACAATACGGCTCGCTATACCGACTTATAAATACAATACAATATAATAATTATATCGTATTTTATATATTTTTGCAATAACAAAATCGAAATTTCTTTTTGTTTTCATAAAAGTAAAATTTTTCTCAAAAAAAGCTTGACAAATGATGTGAAACATGATACAATAATAATGTTATTTAACACTAAATCGTATTCTAAAGACAGTTGGGGAAGCTTTTGCTTCATAATTCCAGCCGAGGAATGTGCATTGATAATTTGATTTATTTTTGCCCTTTTCCTTTGCGGAAAGGGCATTTTTGCATTATTCTTCTGATACGGTTTACAGTAAACGGCTTTTTGCCGCTTGCTATAAAATAATCGGAGGTGAAACTATAATGCCAAGCGAAAAGGTTTTGGAGGCTAAAAAAGCCAAAGTCGAGCAGCTTACCGAAATGCTCAAGGGCGCTGTTTCATTTGTTCTCGTTGATTACAAGGGTATCACAGTTGATGAGGATACTAAGCTCAGACGCGATCTTCGTGAAGCGAATGTACACTATTCTGTCGAAAAGAACACAATGCTTCGTTTTGCGCTTAAAAACGCGGGTATCGAAGGCTTTGACGATGTTCTGGAGGGTACGACGGCTATCGCTGTTTCAAACGACGACCAGACAGCTCCGGCAAGAATTTTAGGTAAATTTGCATCTGACACAGAAGGCAAATTCAATCTTAAAGCCGGCATGGTCGAAGGACAGTACTACGACGAAAAGGGCGTTATCGCTCTTTCAAAGATCCCGTCAAAGGACGTTCTTCTTGCACAGTTGGTCGGATCGCTTCAGGGTCCTATTCAGAAGCTCGCTGCTGTTCTCAAGGCTGTTGCGGACAACAAGACAGACGATGCCGCTTAATTTACGTTCAAATCAATTATATTTTTAAAGGAGATTATTTATCATGGCTTCAGAAAAGACATTAAAGTTTATTGAAGATATCAAAGCTCTGTCAGTTATGGAACTGGCTGAACTCGTTGACGCTATTCAGGAAGAATTCGGTGTAACAGCTGCTGTTGCTGCTGCTCCCGCTGTTGGCGGCGCTGCAGGCGCTGCTGAAGAAAAGACAGAATTCGATGTAGTTCTTACTTCATTCGGCGACGCTAAGATGGCTGTTATCAAGGCTGTTAAGGACGCTTGCGGTCTTGGACTTAAAGAAGCTAAGGAAGTTGTTGAATCAGCTCCTAAGGCTCTTAAGGAAGGCGTTTCAAAGGCAGAAGCAGAAGAGCTTAAAGAAAAGCTCGAAGCTGCCGGCGCTTCAATCGAACTCAAGTAATTTTGAGAAGATTATAACAGAAATCCCGATCGTTACGCGGTCGGGATTTTTTTATTCATATTTAGCACAACTTGCCAATCATAAGTCGAATATATTATTCAGACATATCCTCATACGGAAGCTTCTCTTCAAATGTATCAACAGGCAGCGGTTTATCAAAATAAAATCCTTGCGCAAGACAGCAGCCGTTTTCTTTCAGGAGCGATACATGCTCCGATGTTTCAACGCCTTCGACTATACATTCCAAGCCAAGAGCCTTAGCCATTGCGATAACATATTTGAGCATCGTGCGCTTTTGCTCTTCATTTCCCGAACCGTCGGGAAGAAAGCTTTTATCTATTTTAAGAACGTTCCAAGGAAGCTCTCTTATAAGATTCAAGGATGAATAGCCTATTCCAAAATCGTCTACCGACGTACTTATTCCGGCTTCTCTCAGACCGACAACTATATTTTTAAGCTCATTGTAATCGACATCTGTGGTTGTTTCCGTAAGCTCGATCTCGATATACTTATGAGGAACCCAATGCCTGTCAATAGTATTTATTATTTCATCAAGCAGATTTGCTTCTCCAAGATGTACTCTTGAAAGATTAACGGACACCTTTACGACTCTCTTTCCCTCGTCGAGCCAACGCCTGATATCACGGCATACATGATCGAGCATGTAAAAGTCAAGTTCGCATATAAGCTTGCTTCGCTCAAGAACAGGTATAAACGCGGCAGGAGCAATAAGCTCATCATCATGACTCCAGCGGCAGAGCGCTTCCGCACCTACGAGAACACAATTATTTACATCGACCTTAGGCTGATAATAAACGAGAAATTCCTCATTATCAATTGCATAAGGAACCAGATCCTCGATCTTCTTGGCACGCCTTACATTTTCATGTATCTGCACGTTATAAAAGATAAACGGAGTATTAGGATTCTTTTTTGCCACATTGAAAGCCAACGCTGTTCTGTCCATTATATATTCTGGACTTTTGCATTCCGAAGGGATAATATCATAAAATCCGGAATATGTGCTTACTAAAAATTCCGTTTCAAATTTATCGCTTTTAATATTTATTCCGCTTAAATATTCCGACACCTCGTTAAGATGTTCCTTGAAGAAAAGCAAAGCAAAATTATCTCCGCCGATACGGCATACATATTCATCATCAGAAAGTCGTTTTTTCAGACCATGAACATATTTTTTCATGATAACTGTCCCCTCGTCGCGTCCGACCTGGTTATTGATGATCGAGAAACGGCGCAGATTAATATACGCTGCCGAGTACCTGCCTATAAGTCCTTTGGAGATGAGTTCGTCAGCTGTCCGCATGAAAAACGTAAGATTAGGTATTCCAAGCTGCATATCGTTATAGGTCAGATTGTTTGCGATAATAAGGAGATTTGAGCGTCCTCCATAGGCAAATATCAGTCTTTGCAGGGTTTTGATCCTTTTCAGTTCCAATCGCGTCCAGTCATCCCCGTCTTTAATCGGGTGGAAAATATATCGCGTTACTGCTCCGTTTTCCATAGATTCACGCATACCGACCGCGTTTTCAGTTCCCGCGTTTCCACTGTCATACAAAAATACAGGATCGGCGTTTCCGGATTTCTCATGAGCGAGTGTCAGAAAATAAAATACCTCGATACTTCCTATTCTCAGTATTTGACAGATATTTTCCAAAGCATCCTGCGTTTCTTCCGTATTCTGAAAATTTTTAATATTCTGAAATTTCTCTATAAGTTCGTCTAAAGCCAAAGCGTATTCTTCCGGATCATACATCTCAACTCACCCCTTGCCGCATTTCTTGATATATATGCCCATATAAATTTTAATATATTTTGGGGATATTGTCAATATGTTTTTGAAAAATATTTGTGAATTTTGTTTGATTTTACCAAAGCATACGCTAAAGATTTGTTTATTTCATTACTTTCTCAAAAATCGTCCGTAAAATACGGAGAATAAATTAAAGTTTAGGTCAAGCCTTTTCAAAGGCTTACGGATTCCAAAGGCAGAGCCTTTGGTCGCTCTCCGCAGAGAGCGAAATTCCTTTCCGCAGGGCGCTCCGCAAGGGGTGAACCGTTAAAAAACAATCCTGTGGATTGTTTTTAGGCGAGGGGACGCCCTGCAAGAGAGGGCGTCCCCTTAAAATCAGCTTTTTGTATAAGCTGCAATTTTATTTTTAAAAATTGAATTTGGTAATATGTTCATTTCTTGCCTTGATGCAAGAAACGAACCAAAGAAAATCAAGCT
>JAMPFN010000081.1 GCA_023664445.1 Clostridium sp.
TCAGTAATTTTGACGAAATTTCTTTCTGAGAGTACCCGTCAAATATGTACATCGTGAACGCTTCACGCCAGATTTCCGGCAGAGACATTACTTTTTCATACTTCTCAGAGTCCTCAATTTTGTCTATCCAACCGCAGCGATTATTGGCTGAATAATCGTCATAAACTTTCAGTTTCTTTACACTTGGATTGTCAAAAAGCTCGATCGTTCTTTCTCTATAGCGGCGATCCGAGTTGAAAACCTCTCGGTCAAACCTGTAAATTGCCGCTATTTGTTCTTCTGTCATTCCTGATTTTCTGTATTCTTCAGCAGTTTTCTTCCACTGCTCCTCAAAGATTTTTTCTTCCAAGCCATGATTATAGCTCACTTTTCCTCACCTCCGTTCGATTTGAAATCAAACGAAGGCTATGGATATTCGGTGGCTATGCACAGCCATTTGTATTTAAATATCATTTTTGTATCCTTTCTTCATATTTGAAAAGAGGACACAAAAAAAGGGTACAAATATACCCGTTTTCAGACAAAACGATTATATTTGTATCCTCATTTTTGATATAAAAAAATACCCTGTTTTGCCTTTTAAGGGCAAGACAGGGTATAAAATAGTTATATTATCCTATAAGTTTTCTTCTCAGTAAGGCGTTGTCAAACACATTAACATTTTTATCCTGATTAAGATCAGCAAGCATTAACTGAAATTCTGTTAATGTTATACCTCCCGCAATATCGCTCATACCATCGATCTGAGCTATAGTAAAATTCAAATTGCTGTCGCTTACTATTTCTATTTCTTTAGCAACGATAGTTCCGGTTATATTAAGATTCTGACTATTAATAGTAACCTTTCCGTTTGGCGCATATACAAATCCGTTTATAGTTGCATTTTTAGAATTGATATTTATATTTCCCTTTTCAGAGTACAAAACGGACTGTACATTAAATATTTCGCTGTCCTCAACAATGAGATCATAAGTATATTTCTGATTTTTAAGAACATTATAGTTTCCGACTAATTTTACAAACATATTCTTATTGTATGACGAATGATTAATATCCTCGATGTATTTATCCTCATCATTACAAACTATAGTACCATATATTATTCCGTTATTCGGCTCGGGTTTTTCAGTGAAAGCCATGTTTTCATCAGAGAAATACCACTTCATCATAGATTCATCGTTAAACACATCTGATATCATGTCCATAGGAAATGATGAACCCGTTTCCATTTGTCTATAGTTAAATGCACCGCTGACATCGGATACCAAACGCTCTGCGTGTATAGTTCCGTTTACATTTGCGTTATTGGATTTGATGTAGAAAGTACCATTTGAGGATATATCTCCATTCAAAGTAATATTATTTGCCTCCAGTTTTAAATCTCCATCGCTGCCGGTCTGGATAAAGTGATAACCGCCTACCAAATAACGCACAAGGATATTCAGATCGTCCTTATCAATTTTGCCATTAGTATTTATATCGCCAAGTTCATATGTTACCGCATTAATATTTTTTACCGTTTTACCACTTTCATCAGTTTCCTCGGTGATATCAATATAATATCCTATAGTTTTTTTAACTCCGTTTTCTGTAATAGAAATCGTTGAATAATGGTTTCCAACTTTTAAATTACTTATATCCAGAACGGATATTCCACAAATTTTTATTTTACCGGAAAAATCAGAATATTTTGTAAATGCTCCATTTGCCATAGCTCCCTCTTCAGTTGCATTTACTGCTGCATATGTATATGTTTTGCCTAAATTAGTACACTCTATATACATACTATCTGCTTTAGCAAAATTTTTAAAGCTATAATTAACCCTTTCAGGATTACAATCGTTCTCGTTTTCAGTTATCACTATACATACTTTACCATAACCAGAAGCATCAACATGAATTACTATCTCTCGACCGCTTTCATCATTAAATCTCCAGATATTTGCAACACCGTTTTTTATAGTATCTGTTATATCAACTGCCCAAACTATATTTACACCATTGATAATTAAACCATCATTCAGATATAGTTCTGTTTTTCCAAAACCATCTGCATCAGTATCTGTTTTTATTATTCTATATCCTTCGCTTACTCCATAGCGTGAATATTTGAATTTATTATTGTCATTTACAATATCTGTAGCCATATTGTTATTTTCAAGTATCTTGCTGATCTCTATATCTAATACCTGAGACTTCAACTCATCTTTTGTGTATAATGAGTAATCTTCATTACTTAGAGTACCTCTGTTTTCATTCAAATTAACAACAAGCTTCTCATCGTTATAATTAATATGATTTTCTTTTAAAAGAGCTTCCACATATCCTTTATCAATGTCTTTATATCTATATCCTACATAAGAAAATTCTTTTTGCCCATAAAATTCTGCACTTTGTGGTTCAACATAATACCAATTTCCTTTAAGCCCCATCATGTTCCACATATGCATACCCTGTATTCCATCAATATTTATACCACCATTTGAAACAGTAGTACATTCTAAGCCTTTCATTGACAAGTTATTGATCATAGCCTCTAACAGATATGAATATCCTGAGCATACGCCATGACCTGTAAGGATAACTCCAAGTGCAGTACTTGATATAGGTACAGCCCAATTGTAATTCAAATTATTGTAACTATAATTTACATTTGTACTGCTCAATTGTTCCAAAAAACCATAAGTTACATTTTTGGTGACCCACGAAGTAATTGTGAATGCGGCATTTTCGACAGATAAGTTGTTCCAGCCATATTCGTTAATTATTGTTTTGCAATATTCGTTGGTAAGCTTATCACGATAGTTTTCACAGTTTACAATTGCAGCCAACATTTGAATTTTGAAACTCTCAGGATTCTTAAATGCAATATGACAATTATTGGCATTCAATGTTTGGATTTCTTCACTGGAAATCATAAAAGAATCTATAGTCAGTTCTTTGTTTTTATTAAATATCTTATTTAAGCCTGAATCCTGAAATGATAAATCACTAATCGCAGATAGGTTATCAGAGTTAACATATAATTCAAAGTTTGAAACAGAACTAAAAGCATTTGAACCTATTGCATTTATATCTTCTATATGTACTTGACTATCGTTTTTATTGTACGAATACAAATATTTATATGTAGCCTGCAATTTATTAACATTATTATAAATAATGTTAATTCCGTTTTTATCATACCATCCTGTGCCTGTCAGCATGTGAACTTCATCATTCTCAATTTTCGACAGCATAGAGATACTCTCTTTCGATTTTATTTAGTTATGTTGATAATTGGCATAAAATAAATAGTCCCTACCGTCATACAGCGATAGGGACTATTTATATCATAATTAAGTAAATGTACTGATCAAATCACCTTTCAATTTCCCAAAACGATTCTTCTCAGTTCCACGACATCAAAGACATTAAGCGAACCATCTTCCAGAAGCTCGGCACGTTCAGCCGCCTTATTGTCCAGAGTTGTTTTGCCGACAATATATTCCTGTAAAAGTTTAACATCAAGTCCGTCAATAAGACCGTCAAAATTCAGATCTCCCTTACCGTCGTCTAATGACTCAAAGGTAAAATAATCCGATTTGCTTGCATACTCTGCGGCTGTACTTCCGGTATATCCGATAAACTTTGTTTCCGTTTCCTTTGGTTCGCCTGTTTGGCTATAGTAACCCATTGAGCTATAACCGATTTCTACATTCTTTGACAGAATAACATATTCTTTTATATTAGTATTTGAAAACGCTTTAGTACCTATACTTTCAAGCTGCTGCGGCAGCTTCACCGTTTGCAGATTTCTGCAATCACTAAATACGTACTTTTTTATATCCTTTATCGAGGTTTTACTTAAATCTATGGACTTAATTTCTGAACATCCTGAAAACGCATAATCTCCCAAGTCAGTCAATGTTTCGGGAAGAACGGCATCGCCGAAATCAAATCCTGAGTTGGCAAAAGCAGCATTTCCAATGTCGGTCAGACTTGACGGAAAAACGAATTTACCGGAAGTCTTAACATATCTAAACGCCTCTTGTTTTATTACTTTAAGACTGTCCGGCAGGCTTATTTCTTCAAATTTAGCGCCATAAAAAGAACAAGCGCCTATTTCGGTCACGCCCTCCTCGATTATTACTGAATTATAATCGCATTTGCTCCAAGGCGTATCGAGTAGTCTTTCTCTTTTCGCCGGAACTTTAAGAGATTGGTTCGGATCAAGCGTATGTATTGTATGATATACTGTGTAGGTTTCATACCAGTCGCCTGTAGAACAAGTATCTCCGGCATTATTTTTGCTTATGATAAGCTGCTTATCATCGTTTACGATCCACTTTATATCGCCCGTTTCCCCTTGAGTAGGAACAGGTTCGGTCGGCTCGGTCGGTTCTGTGGGATCAGGTATTACCGGATATACCGGAACTGTCACTATAATGTAATTCGCCTCCGTAGGATCGGTCGCAGATACATTTTCGTCTGTACTGCCTGTTTCCGCATTTGCTTTGTTGAGCGTCATAAACGAAATCGAAATACCTAACAAAACAAATATAAACGAAACCGCAAACATCATTGTCACTTTCATGGTTTTCTTCATGGTTACCTCCAGTTTTTCTGCTTAAATGTTTAGAAACCCATAATTATTAATTTTAAAAAATATTATATCCTAATAATTATGGGTTCTTTAACATTTATTAACTACTCACTTTTTCAGCTTCTTCAAAGCTTCGGGTTCTTTAGGCTGATGATAGCCATAACTTGAAGCAGCGCCGGCAGCGGTTACAGCTGAACTCATACCTGCTTTCGCAAGCAGATTAAGAAATGCTTTTTTTACGCTTTTCATTATCTTCACGTCCTTTCCTTAAAACTTCTATTATCATAGATAGTGCAACAGAAATCGATGCCATATCTATAACAGCAGCAAATTTAATATTTATAAAAAACAAAACAGATGATATTATAATCAAACTTAAGATTATTACGACCGCATACGATTTATGTTTTTTCTTTTCTTCTATTGTAAGCGGTTTGTATTTATTTTCCACCGGAGCTAACATAACAGCGCTTACAATGCTGATTCCGGCAATAATAAAATGAATATAAATCGGATAAACCGACATTACTTTCAAAATTGTCATTACTAAAAGAATATTTGCTGTAAAGATTGTATCGCATACTAAATATGTTTCGGCATGATATCCGCCGCAATATCTTCTCATCAATACAAAAGTCGCCAAAAACACAATACATTCTAAAAGTTCAGAAAATACTGCTCCTATAAGCAAGCCAATTCCAAAACAGATTATATTTGAAATCATAATTTCAAATCCATATATGTAAATGTCCAATTTCGTATTGTCTATGATCTTATTTCTAACTAAACAGCCGGTTATAATTTGTGCCAAAGATGTAATCATTTTCCTCACCCTTAGCATAATTATAACCGGCTGCTTCTTAATTTGTCAATGAAAATGTCGAGTTTGGTATCGTTTTTGTCGAGTTTGGTATAAAGCCTCCTCTTTTATACGTTCTTGAAGATTATATGTTTTTCTTTTTAACCAAATATCAACTGTAAAATACCCGTTTTTTTCATAAATATTTTTTATTCCGTCATACTTCTCAACAATCTGTGAAATAGAATAAATACCGAATCCATGTGTTGCAGTATCTTTTTTTGTTGTTTTAAGATTGCTGTTTTCGTTTAGTACCGAATTTTCAATTCTGTTTCTGACTAAAATGCAAAGATAATTTCCATTATTTGTTATGGAGAGTTCAATTTTAGGCGATTTAATCAGCATACTTGCTTCAATTGCATTATCCAATAGATTTGACAACAGAACACAAATGTCCAATTCGTCAAATACAGAAAAATCTGATTCAATCGAAAGCTTTATATCGATATTATTGGTTTTACAACGACTGATTTTGAAATTAAGTATGCCGTTTATGGAGCTGTTTTCAATGGAAATATACTTAAATATATTTGATTCATAGTTTCCGATAAGTTGTTTAATGTATTTTTTAGCTTCATCTGAACATTCATCTTCCAATAATCCAAGAATGCTAAGAAAATGATGCTTTAAATCATGCTCAGTCTTTTTGATCTCCTTACTTATATTTGCGGCGTCCTCTATCATAGCTTTCTGCTCGGACAACTGTATTTCAAGCATGGATATCTGAAGTTCTTTTTTATTTTTCGTTGAAATTAATTTGAAAGAATAAAATATAAATATATCAACAGCAATTATACAAATTGCTGAAATTAAACTAAGAATATTATGATCTCCTTTTCCTAACTGCATTTCGACAATAATTATTGCAATTGAATGAGTTAATATTATTAATAAAAAACTAATAATCAATTCTGATGTTTTTAACGAAAAAATATCGCTTCTGAAAAAATGCAATATTATTCTGGTCATTATGAAAAACAAAAATTTGGTAATAAATAAGGTCAATAACCGTATGGCATTTCCTGTTGACATGAGTTCTTCCGATGGTATTTTTAATAAATATGAAAATATAAATGTAACAAGTAGATTTATACATAAAATAGCTGCAAAAAGTACAATTGGCATTACGGCTTTTTTAACAAAGCCTCCCTTTAAGCATATAAAATCATAAATTATAAAAAGCGCTATTGTTATAAAACTTAGCCACCCTTCAAACACTTCAATTTGATTCAGAAAAGTAACGTATCCGGTTACAGTAAAAAAACATATTCCGAAAAAAGACCATTTTCTTGCTCCCGAAAATTTGTACTCAAAAATTTTTCCTAATGATTCTAAAATTATAAAATTTTCAAAACCCGTTGCCAATAATTCAACTATTATCCAAAACCACTTCATTCTATACTCCTTGAAAACATCTGAACCTTTTCTTTAACACTTGTAATTTTATTTCTGCTTATAGGGATCTGCGTTTTACCGTCGCTTAAAATAACTACCGTTTTTTCTATGGAATAAATGTGACGATAATTTACCAGATATCGTGAGTGTGTTCTTATAAAACCAAAATGCTCGATCTGTGCTTCAATCTCATTCAGACTTTGGCGAATACACTGTTTGCCGTCTTTAAAGTAGAATTCAGCATAATGATCGTCACTTTTTACATATAGCACATTAAATAAATCGATTTTAATAATCGAACGATTATCTGAAATATTGAGTACATGATTTCTTTTATGTATTTCTGCTATAACAACATCTAATATTTCATTGATCTCATCATCAAAATAACTTTTGCGTATAAATCCAACAGCTTTAAATCGATACGCCTTATACACCAGTTCGTCATGATTGGTCACAAATATAATTATCGTTTTAGGGCTGATATTATTTATTGATTCGGCAGCGTCCATTCCTGTCAACTGCGGCATATCTATATCAAGAAAAATAACATCGAAGGGATTTTTTTCATTATCTTGTAATAACTTCGATGCATCTGAGTACAAATAAAATTTGTACTTAATGCTTTGTAGATCAAGCTGTTTTCTTATCTTTTTGCTGATATAATCTAAATCATTTTTCTGATCGTCAACAACCGCAATCCGAATCATACAGCAACCCTCCCTATATAAAAATCATACCATATATGCAGATAAAAATCAAGCTTAATATTTATAAATTGTAAATATCTGATAAAAGCAATAACTATGATATAATAATATAAAATTCAGCATAAACAGCGGCAAAAACGTTTAGCATAGTTGCAGATTATACGAAAATGAAAGGAGCATATCCTGCAAATATGCTCCTTTTTGATAATTTAATAATTTTGTTCCTAAGTAATTGACTGCTCATTTTTGATACCAAGCGACTGCTTCTTTTCCTGAATCACTCTTTGCAGCTTGCGGTCAATCATTTTTCTTCCCGATTGAAATTTGTGATGGTAGTCGTCCTCAATGCATCTGCTGAGATTTACAAACAGGCTGAATATTGTATTGGCAAGCATTTCGTTTTCAAAACGCTCGGAATTGTCAATAATATTCTGAGCGTACTCATTTCCTTGTTCAGCAGATAAATTCAGATATATCATAGCTTTTTCTTTATCCTTTTCCAAATCTTTAGCGCCGAAAAGATAAAGTTTGCCAAGCTGATAGCCCGACCACATATTCTTATTGACTGATTTTTCAAAATAAAAAATTGCTTTTTCAATATCATACTTTTCCTTTTGCAGATACATTTTACCAAGCCTGTAACAGGAAAAATTATCGCCGCTGTCGGCTCGTTTAATAAGCGTTTCCAGATCCTCCTGAGTCATAATTTCCGGTGATTCAAATTCAAGATCATCATTCGGATACTTCATTTTCATCACGGTCTGAATTATCATATTTTTCACAGACCGAAACTCCTTGTTATCAACCAAATCCGGAAATTCAACTTTTGCAGACGAGTACACGTCATGCTTCTGCTGTTCCATTTCGCACCAAAGATCGTACATCTTCTTAACCGAATCGTTATTTGCAAGCCTTGTAAAAATTTCATCAACAGTTTTCTTTACATCCTGTTTCAAATATCCGTACACTTTCTTGCCCTTTGACTCTGCAAGCTGAGTGCGCAATTTAGCAACAAGATTTATAAGTCTCTCATCAAAATTATTGTTCTGAGAAACTTTTTCGGCAAGATTTTTCATAAGCTGTTCTGATTCCTTTTTCAAAAGATTCCGCAAATCAGTCTGCTGCTCGTAGAGGTGGTGAAGTTCATCAGAATAAATATCATTTGCGAATCCGCTGCGGATTTTTTCAATGCCGTGATTAGTGAGAAATCCCTCATGTTCGTCTTTCGAATAGACGATAATGTGAACGTGAGGATTTGTTTTCTTGTCATGAAAAGCAGCGTACCACCGCATATTTTTCAAGTCTATCTTCTGATTTTTAGCGATGCTCGGAATCTGTCTGACGACCAGATCACGCCACGCATTCAGATTATCGTAACCCATTTTCTGAGCGTCGTCCCTGCGCAACGAAACCACATGAGTCCACACATTACCTCTATGATCAGCAATCTCTTTTGCGGTCTTTTCAAGATTTATCGGTTCATCTTTTTCATTGAAAAGTCCGTGAGAATTCGGACGGTTAGCAAGATAACCAATATAATTTTCACGTTCGCTGACCGTCGGAACAGAGCCCTCACGGGTAGCGATATATTTCACATAATTTCTCAGTTTCTTTTTTGAGCCGCATTTCAGATAGCGGCTCGTAACAATAATTTTCGGCATTTAATCACTCTTTCTGATACTCCACAGCGTCCTCGTAATCGATGATTCCATTAATTTTTCTGACCTCTGTAACACACATCGCATGAAGACTTTTCAGCGTTTCATTATCCACGTCGTTCATCGCAGCAGTCATGTGGGACAGCTTTCCAAGTTCAACTGCCACTTTGAAAATCAGACGAGCAAGTCGCTGTTCAGTACCTTTGATCTGCGCCTTGACCGTTTCCGTTATCATCGGCGAAATATAGTTCACACTTTTTTCCTCGTCAAGGTATCCGACATAAAATTTTATCGCTTTTTCAATGAACTCGCTCTGCGACTTGCAGTTGTCATTTTTGTAGTGAATCTCCACGTCCTTCATGGTTTCGGGATACGCCCACAAAGGAAATTTCACTTTATTCTGAAAACTCATTTTACTCTCATCAACTCCTTTATAAACGCCGTGTTTACGACGTTTTCTGCACTTACAACTCCTAAATTCTTAAAAGTCCGATTTTGCAACCCCTTTGCCTGAAACTTCACAAACCTCGCAGAATTGCGGTCGGCTTTGCCGTCCGCTGTAACCGTATCGGGGCAGCAACCCCGACACTTTAACTTGCAATGAATTATCACCATTCATTTCTCCCCCAACTCCTCCCGAAATCCACCTAATCTGACCATTTTCAAACTCTGCAACAAACGCCCGAATTTGCTCTTGAACGTTCTCGGAGGGTAGTTATCCCACTATCCCTCCGAAAACGCCGCACGGAGCGTTGTGGCGCGTTACAGGGCGATTTACTGCTCCGAATGATTTTCTGATTCGATAGGAGCAGTACCCTTTGTTTTGCGAGGAGGTTTCTTTGCCGCCGTCAACTCGATAAATTCACGGACGTTGGACGGCACATATTTCTGATAGAGCTGTTCCGAAAACTTTTCAAGTTCCTCGGTCAGCTCCATATTTTTCTGCCCAAGATACATTTCCAGAGCGGTCAATTTTTCCGCTTCTACACTCACCGTAACCGACTTTTTCATAGGCTCATACCTCCCATTTCCATTTCGATATCCTCGTCAAAATCTTCCTCACATTCTTCTTCGAAGTCCTCCTCGATCTGCTGTACAGACTCTGTTGTAAGCGTGGAATATAAGTCCTGTCCTCTGCCTGAAATCGCACCGTATGAAATGATCTCGCCATGCTTTTGGCTGATGATTTCTTCCCCAAGATCATGCAGATCTGCGTTTTCAAGCACGGAAATATCAAAATTCGTAGGCAGATTTTTCATCAGATACGCCCTGCCAAACTCGCTCATATCCGTAATATTTCTTTCAAACTGATATTCCGAAAGCCTGTCAATGGCGGTTGCCGCATCGGATATGTCATGAATATTTTCCGTTTCCATGACCGCTTTCAGCTTCACAAAATCATTGTGAGACAGCTCTGAAAGAGATTTTGCAAGGTCGTTCAGCTTATGAATATTTTCGATCGTAAGCTGATTCTGAGGCAGTTCCGGCAGCGAGGTTTCTCTTTTTACACAGGTCATTTTTTCAAAGTCAATGTCCTGATTTTTCTCGTCAAAAGGCAGAGACAGCCATTGTGCGGAGTCGTAATCGGGAACGCCGTTTTGCTTTATCGGCGCGATCAGCAGACGAAAAAAACAGCTTTCCGGTCTGCCGATTTCGATATTGATATCCGGCGGTTCATAGCCGGAAGTCACGCAGTAACAGCCGTCGATAAACTTGCCGCCGTCACGTTCCTGAAATATGCTGCCTATTTTTTCACGGTCAAGAAGCTCCAGAATCTCATCTGAACAGCCTTCGAGTTCCGGCAGCATTTCGTTTTCAATAACCGTTTCTCCCAATTCACGGCAGCCCTTACAAGGATAAACCATTACGGAATCCAGACCGTAAGTCATCAGCAGCATATCCTCAAAATCACACTCAGGGTTGGAAACCAACAGGCTTTTAAACGCCGTCATCTC
>JAMPFN010000082.1 GCA_023664445.1 Clostridium sp.
TATAAATCAGATCGCTGTGAGGGTAAATACAACCGGAAATCTCTACAAAGAGGACATTGAAGAAATACGAAATATCATGAACGAAATTATGAAAGAACAATTCTATCTGCACAATGAACTTGAAAAGCTTGGAAGATAAATCTGTACTGTTTTTTCATCAATAAAAAGCATTAAGTAAGCTGTAGAAATTTATGAAATATTCTTTAAAAATATACAGACAAATGAAAAAAACTTAAAAGCTCCTTACGGACAAACAACCGTAAGGAGCTTTTCATTTTTCACAAATTCAGCGCACTTAAAGCGCAGCATCAGCGCATTTATCTATTATAATTATAACTAAGCTGATTTCTCAAAATCTGAAATTTTGCGAAAACCTGTTGATTTCATCAAGAGAGTGTGACTGAAAAATACACTTTCCCTTATAAAATTATACATTATTTTCTTGGAAATCACAAGAAAAATATATAAAATCAGCAATTTGTATATAAATATGAGCTCTGAAATGTGCAAATTGTACATTTTAGAGTGTCTGGAGGGTTAAATAATGGAAAATATTAGTGCAAATATAACTTTACGCAAAGACGGTCGATATATGGGTAAATTCATTGTAGGATACGATGATAACGGCAAGGCTCAGTATCACTACGTTTATGGGAATACCTATGATGAAGCCGAGAAAAAGCTGCTTATCGGTCGTGAGGTGGCTTCTCGTTATCTTTCGGGCAGATATATCACTATTGGTAAGGTATATGAAGAATGGCTAAGCGCTGTTAAAAATCGTGTTAAGGAGTCTACTTTTGCAAACTACAAAGCAAAGTTTGAGAAGCATATACTTCCTGAATTTTGCGGTATTCCGTGTGCAGATCTGTCAGCAGGAAGAATAAATGAATTTATAAATAAAAAGCTTGCAGAGGGACTTTCTGCAAGCTATGTGAGGGATATTTTCACGATTTTCAAGTCTATGCTGAAATATGCTCAGGAAGAATACGGTTTCAAGCTGTCGCTTAAAAATGTTGTACTTCCGAAAGTTGAAAAGAAACAGATTGAAAAAATCAGCGATACAGAGCAGAAAAAGCTTGTTTCTTATCTTAAATCCAACATGTCACTTACTGCTTTTGGCATCCTGATTTCTCTTTTTATGGGACTGCGTATCGGCGAGCTTTGCGGATTGAAATGGGAAGATATTGACTTTAAACGCAAAATTTTGCATATCAAACGAACGGTTCAGCGTATTAGTTCAGCTAACGGCAGTAGAAAAACAAAAATAATTATTTCAACTCCAAAATCCGATACGTCTTTCAGAAGTGTAGTTATACCTGATTTTCTTATGGAATATTTCAAAATGTTCCGAAACAAAGCTGATTACTTTATTCTGTCGGGTTCGGAAAAAGTCGTTGAGCCTCGTACAATGCAGTATCGCTACAAGAAAATACTCCAGTCTGCCAAAGCAGATAATCATAACTTTCATAAATTACGTCACACATTTGCTACTAATTGTGCCGAAAAAGGCTTCGATGTAAAAACGCTGTCCGTAGTCCTCGGTCACAGCAGCGTAAACATCACTCTTAATCGGTATATCCATCCCGACCGTTCTCATGAGCGAAAACTTATGAACAGTATGCGTATGTACCTTTAGTTGTAAATTGTTGTCAAATTGGTATCTTGAAAATTAAATATGTGCGTATCTACGCCGTTTGGGAAAGCTTTCGTAAAATTTCAGATTTTGAGAAAAGTGATATAACATTTCTAATCATATTATATCACGAGCTTGTGAAATAATATGACAAATATTGTTGGTAAAATTAAAAGAAAATGTGCCAAGTAATTTATATGATAGTATTATGGTTCAGCTTTAAAACTATACATAATTTTAGGAGGAATTCAAATGAAAAAGAAAGTTTTTAGTTTTTTTATGGCTTTGGTTATGCTTTTGGCGTTTGTGGGGGTTATGCCAAATATGAAAGTTGAGGCAGCGAATACAGCTGATAGCTTAGTTGAGATTGCAAAAGGTGAACTTGGAAGTACAAATTATAAAAAGTATTATGGCGGTAATGCCGGAGCATGGTGTGCTGACTTTGTTACTTGGTGTGCACAGCAAGCAGGAGTAGATAGTATAACAAACAGTTCGAGTTGTTATTATATGTACAAAGGCATGACAGAGACTAATCATTGCCAAGAAGTAGAAACGCCACAAAAGGGAGATATAGTATTTTTTTACTGCAATAAATGCAGCGAAACACAAAATAAGTGGTGTCATGTAGGAATTGTGATAGATTCTAAAACATCAATTGATGGTAATTACAGCGGAAAGGTTTCATATGATACCGTGTATAACCATAATGGTAGTTTGGGATATAAGCATGGTTGCACTAAAAAAATATATGTTAGACCGAATTATAAGGGGAATGTTCCACCAACATGGGCAGTGGTTTCACTCGATAAGTATGTTGTTAAACCATATGAAAGTGTCACCTTTAATTTATCAAGTGATACTGGAGGTGCATATACGGTAGGAATTGATGATGCAAATGGAAACAGGATTGACACATATGATACCACAAATAATTATTACACAAGGTCATTTGATACGTCCGGAAAATATTCATGCTATATTACAACATATAATGAATATGGTCTTGCGGACAGCGAAAGAATCTATTTTACTGTTTGCGATTCCAAACCTAAATACGCCAATGTTTCTTTAAAACAAAATGTGTACCGAGTAAATGAAAATGTCACTTTTAATTTATCAAGTGATACGGGAGGTGCATATACGGTAGGAATTGATGATGCAAGTGGAAATAGAATTGACACATATGATACCACAAATAATTATTACACAAGGTCATTTGATGGATCCGGAAACTATTCGTGCTATATTACCGCATACAATGAATATGGTCTTGCGGACAGCGAAAGAATTTATTTCACAATTTATGATTCTAAGCCTAAATATGCTAACGTTTCTTTAAAACAAAATGTGTATCAAGTTGGTGAAAATGTTACTTTCAATTTATCAAGTGACAGTGGTTATTCATATACTGTAGGAATTGATGATGCGAATGGAAACAGGATTGATACATATGAAACAAAACATGGTGAGAATTATTACACAAGGTCATTTTATACTCCCGGAAAGTATTCATGCTATATTACAACATATAATGAGTGTGGTCTTGCAGATAGTGAGAGAATCTATTTTACAATTTATGACTCAAAACCAAGTTTTGTTGAAGTTTCAACAGATAAAAATATATATTTTGTTGGTGAAAAAGTAACATTTAATTTGGTAAGTGACAGCGGGTATTCATACACTATAGGAATAGACGATGCTGACGGAAAAAGAATAGATACATATGAAACAATACATGGTGAAAATTATTACACAAGGTCATTTGATACACCCGGGAACTATTCATGTTATATTACTACATATAATTCAATTGGACTGGCCGATAGTAAAAGAATTGTCTTTAAAGTCTTGTTACATGGTGATTTGAATCAAGATAACAATATAAATGTTTCTGACGTGGTATATTTGCAGAAATATCTTGTGAAGTACAAAAATTTAACTTCTGCACAGTTATTAGCCGCCGATATGAATTCTGACAACAAGGTAAATGTTTTTGATATGGTAATTTTAAAAAGAAGGATTATGAAAGGATAATTATATGAAAAATATAAAAAGATTTTTTTGCATTATAATTGTCCTGATAACAATTTCAGGACTTGTAAATATAAATACATACGCCGCTTCAATGAGCACCAGCGAAAGCGGACTGTCATTGATAAAAGGATTTGAGGGCTGCCGACTGACGGCATATAAGGCGTTGTCAACCGAAACATACTACACTATCGGATACGGTCATTACGGTTCGGACGTATATGCGGGCATGACGATTACTCAGAGTCAGGCGGAAGAAATGCTTCGAAATGATTTGAAAAAATATGAGGGATATGTAAATACATTTCTTAATAAATATGGTATATCAGTGACCCAGAATCAGTTTGACGCACTTGTAAGTTTTACATATAACCTCGGAAACGTCTGGGTATCAACGCCGACATTTCAGCTTAAAACATACCTGATAAATGGCGTCAGCAATTACACAAACGAACAGATAACAATGGCTTTTACCAATTGGCGCAAATCTGGCGGAGTTGATATTCCGGGGCTTTTGACAAGACGGGAAAAAGAAGCAGAATATTTTCTTGGACAAGGTTCTCGTCGAATAGACGAAACTGTTGATACAAGCTTTCAAACACCATATGAGTGCGAACCGATAGCCGATTCAGGTTTAATAACAGTTTATAACGTATATGGTGTGGCATATTCAACAAATGTGAGAAATATTGCTCACAATGACTGGTGTACTATACATGAGGTTTATACAAGCGGATATTGTAAGGTTACATACCCTACATCAAATGGCAGTCATACAGAATATGCTAAGGCATCGGATTTTGATATACCTAAAAAAATGAATATAAATCTGCATGTCTGGGTAGGTGATACAGAAACGGGGCATTGTCCGACAGAATATGTATATGGCAACAGATATTATATATGCTATGAATTAACAGACTTGAATACCGGTAAAAAGATAAATGAAATTTCGGATTTGAATTACACGGTTACTGAAACTTTAAAGAAACCGGATGGCTCTGTATTTGAGTATTCATATGATAATTCTGACGGTAATTGGATTTCGACCGTAGCTATGCTTGATGGAAGATATGAAGGAAATGTTTCAGTAACCGGCGATTTTTCAGTGGATTGCGGAGTGTCGTTTAATATAAGTCATGAACATCAATATATTTCAAAGGTTGTTCCTTCAACATTCACAGAAAAAGGTTATACCCTTCATAGCTGCTCCATATGCGATGATTCATACAAAGATAATTATAAGGAAATGAAAATAAAGGGCGATATAAACGGCGATTTTTCAGTAGGAGTCTCGGATGCAGTATTTTTACAAAAGTATCTTGTAAAGTCAAAGAATATATCAGCCGAACAATTTTTAGCCGCCGATATAAATTCAGACAATAAAGTAAATATTTTTGATATGGTAATTTTAAAGCGAAGGATTTTAAAAGGATCATTATATGATGATTGAGGAGGAATTTAAATGAAAAAGAAAGTTTTTAGTTTTTTTATGACTTTGGTTATGCTTTTTGCATTTGTGGGAGTTATGTCGATTGTGAAAGTATCAGCAGTTACAAATGAGGAAATTCATAGTAAAATGATAAGTATCTTATATAATAACTCAGGTGGACATGTTACTTGTAGTTTTGATGGATACACAACAACGGCAGGAAGACATGAAGGAATAGATTTTTCAAATTACAATGGAGCGCCAATATATTCTTTAATAAGTGGTAAAGTTATTAGAGTAAATAACAGTTCTTCTTTAAGTACATTATCAATTTATGACTCTGAAAATAATATGTCAGTTATTTATTTGCATTCAAATATTGTCGTATCAAATGGTTCTAATGTAATACAGGGTCAATTGATTGGATATGAAAGTAACAAAGGAGCATCAGCAGCACATACGCATATTGAAGTTAGGAATGGTCAGCAAGGTTATGCGTCAAAAAGTGTAAATGATTATACACTTGACAATCCTAATCCTTATCCATATTGGCAAAAGATTTTTTTTAACAAACCAATCATTAACCCTGGAGAAATAGATCCCAACTACAAAACACCAGCAAATGTAACAGCAGATCATAAGATCAATACATACGATCAATATGGGGATATTGAATCAGGACGTTACATAGATCCTGGTGACAATTGTTACATAGAAGCAGTGTATACAAATGGTTTTGTAAAAGTCAAATATCCTACGCCGTCCGGTGATAGATGGGCGTATGCAAAAGTAAGTGACTTTAATATGAATCCTAACAAATGGGGCAATCCTGTAGACTTGGGTACTGATTTTTACGCGTATATAATAAATACAAAGGCATGGAAGCACCTGACAAATGATTCGGTTAATGTTAGTATGCGTACGGAAACAGGAAATGCTAATCAGGTATGGAAATTTGAGAGACAAAGCGACAACTCCTATAAAATAATTAATTGCCAGGATAATAATGTTTTAGATGTAGATAGTTTTGGGACAACTAATGGAACTAATGTTAAAGTATGCAACAGCAATGATTCTGATGCACAAAGATGGTTTATTTATGGCGAATCCGGAGCTTATTATTTAAAGGCAAAATGCAGTGATAATGTAATTGATATTACAGGCGGTTCAACCGAAGATGGGGCAAATGTTCAAATGTGGGAAAAAGCTGATGTCGCTGCACAGAAATTTCAAATATGGAAACTCAATAAAGCCGGTGCATCTACATTAAGTGTGACAGCAGGTTCTTCTTATACTGACACAAAATTTAGCTGGACACAATCAAGCGATACCAACAGATATGTAGTAAAGATATGGAAAGGTAAGGCATGGGAGGGAACATCATATAAGGAATTTGAAACAACAGGAACAAGCTGTAATTTAAAACTTCCTGAGGGAACTTATCAGGCTTATGTAGATTCATGCAACAATTATTCCTATACATGCAGTAATGTTGTTACATTTGAAGTGGTATCTGATAATACTCCTCCCGAAATATCAAAAGTAGAAATAACAAATGTGACTCCACAAGGATATACGGTGAAATGTAATTTTACTGATGACAGTTTAGTGACAGGAGGTACTGTTTGGGTAAGGATAAAGGACAGAGAAGGTAATTTCCTTGATACCTCTCTTGTCGATCCTGTAGAAGAAATAAACAATGAAGAGGGAATATGCAGTTACAGTGTAAAAAAAGGAGAATATGAAAATAAAAACGTAATATACGAAACATGTTTTAGCATATACGATGAATATGGAAATACATCTCAATTATGGTATCAGCATCGCTTTGATAATTCAGTTTCAGAATCTGATCGTTATAGAAAAACAATACCTGATGTGATTTTACCTGAATATGGCGATTTAAATCGTGATGAAAATATAAATGTTGCTGATATTGTAAGTATGCAAAGATACTTGATAAAAAAGCAAACATTTACAAAAGAGCAATTTGCCATCGCCGATATGAATTCAGACAACAAGGTAAATGTTTTTGACATGGTAATTTTAAAAAGAAGGATTATGAAAGGATAATATCATAAAATTTAAATTTATTAATAGCCTGCAAAGATTTAATAGTCTTTGTAGGCTATTTGTTTAACTCTGTAATTTTTGTAATAATATCTGAAATATTTAATTATAAATACAGCTTATTGAATACACTGAAAATCACAAAAATACTCATTGAAATTGAATTTCTAATTTCAGTGAGTATTTTTGTGTTTCATATTTGTAAGTAGTTATACCGATATACAGCTGCTTCATTTTCATCAGTTACCTTTTAGTGCGGCGGCAGTACTTATTCGGAAGAGGATATAGCCCTTGATGAATCGGAAGGACTGCTTAAACGTCTTGTAAAAATGCTGAGACTTGAAGGTAAAGAAAAACAGGAGGAAAACATGACTAAAGAGGAAGTTCAAAAGCTTATTGAAAGTGAAATATCAAGGTTTAAGGACGCTGATA
Organism: Clostridium sp.; assembly: GCA_023664445.1. Classification (GTDB taxonomy): domain Bacteria; phylum Bacillota; class Clostridia; order Oscillospirales; family Ruminococcaceae; genus Porcipelethomonas. The sequence goes on from JAMPFN010000082.1 coordinate 7,599, forward strand.
AAAAGAAAACGGACGCCCTTGACAACGAAATTAAAAATCTCATCAGAGAAACTGTAAAGGAGATTCTTGGTGAGGATCAAAAAACGGAAACCGTCACCGTGGAAGACGTAACAAAAATGATAAAGGAATCGCTTGAACCGCTGTATAAGTCAAGGGGTATTCCGACAAATCTTAACAGCGAACCCGATACAGTCGAGAAAAGCGGCGATGTGTTCAGCGGTCTTTTTGCATAAGGGGGATAATAAAATGAAAAGCAACAGAAGTATTATTTCAAAATCAGCCGTTGATACGGCTTCGCTTGGAACGGGCGGCAAAATGAATGCCGAGCAGTCGGATAAATTTATGACGTTTATGCAGGATTACTCGTCGTTCCTGAAAAAAGTGAATTTTATTAAAATGACCAAAACAACAAGAGATCTCGATAGTCTTGAAGTAAACAAAAGGGCGCTGCGCCGTCAGACCGAAAACGGTGATAACGCCGCTGCAGGCGAAACGATCCCCAAAAGACGTACGCTCAGCGCTGTCGGAGTTATTATGCCTTATGATGTGACATTTCAGTATATGAAAGAAAATATCGAGGGCAGCAATGTGAATACCACCCTTGCAAAACTGTTTGCACAGCAGTTTGCAAACGATACTGTAGAATTGGCTTTTATTGGCGACGAATCAGATACGGATGATTTTATCAATATCAACAACGGTTGGATAAAGCTTGCCAAAAACGACGCCGATACTCATAAATTCGACGCCGAAGGAAACGAGGATTATCTTAACAAGGTGTTCCCCGGACTGCTTGAAGCAATGCCGACAAAATATTACAGCCTTTATACGGAAGAGGATAAGTCAAAAATAAAAATCTTCTGTTCTCCGGCGGTAAACAGAAAATACAAGCAGCAGCTTCAGGCGAGAAATACCGCTCTTGGCGACGCTTTGATAACCGGAGGAAAAAACGTGAGCTACGACGGATTTGAGATAGTTCCGGTCGCATATATTCCCAATGATATTCAGATCGTAACTCCGTATGAAAACCTTGTATATGGAATTTACGGTCAGAGCCTTGAAGTATATCACGAGATCGTTCCGAGAAAAACGAGATACGAATACACGCTGCTTGCCGATTTTGACATGGAAATAAACAATCCTGACGCCCTTGTTATCGGCGGCAATTTTACGAAATAAGGAGGAAATATTTATGGCAAGAAAGAAAAACGACGAAGAATCAGCCGCTGCAGCATACGAGATGCAGACCGGTATTATCGAAGAGACAGCTGCGGATACCGAGGAATGCCAAACGCCTGAATGTGAAGAAAAAACAGGCGTTTTTATTACTCTGAAAAAAGGAGGTTCATACGCTTTCAGAGATTGGAAATTTGTAAAGAACGAGCCGACGCCTGTGGATTCGGAAATTGCTGAAAAGCTTATGGAAACAGGATTTTTTGAGCGTTCGGGAGCGTGATACTTATGCCTGAAAAACCATGGGCGACGCCGAAGGAAGTGAGGGAATATTCCGAGATCAAAGCGGTTCAGGAAAGAAACGACGTCCGTATTTCCGTTGATATTTCAAGAGCGGAGCAATATGTGATTTCCTATACAAACAACGACTTTTCGGAATATGACAAAATTCCGCAGAATGTAAAAACAGCCGTAATTCTCCTTGCGGAGGCTTACGGCTATAATGCTGCAATTTCTGCCGAAAACATAAAGTCCGAAACTTTTGACGATTACAGTTATACCGTCGATAACGGCGCGGTCAGTTTTAATGATTTAGGACTCGAACCGCTTCTTAAAGAGTTTGTAAGGGTAAAACCTAAAAACAGCGTTACCATGAGGCTGAGGAGGTTGTAAAAATGGCTTTTATGGATTTACTGGATCATAAGTGTAACATATATCATTTGGTGAAAACTGAGAGATCTCCCGGATTTGGACTTTCCTTATCTCCAAGCTTTTGCTATCCCGAAATACCGGACGAAAAAGAAGTTACCTGTCACTTTGGAGTTGAATCCCTTGAAACAAGCGTCGAGCAGAAAAATCCTAATAATGTTTTGCAGGAAAAAATCAAGCTGACACTCCCCCTCGGGACGGATATCAGAATAAATGATAAAATCATAGATTGCAAATCAGGGCTTGAGTGTATACAGCCGAAAGACCGAGAAATATTCGGAATCATCATATTTTTGTGTTCATCAAGCGCACAAAAGAGCAGGAGGCTTTGTGATGGTTGATTCAAGTGAGATGAAAGGTTTTTTTGACAAATTGAGCGCCGCCGGGAGCGGCGGCTTTGAAAAATCTCTGTATTTATTCCTGGAAGGGATTGGTCTTGAATTTTTACGTATCATACAAGATGAAATCATACGCAAAAAGGCTATGGACACAAGGCTGCTTTTAAGCAGTTTTCACATGCTTGACAACAACGTAGTATGGGAGCTTTCAGAGGGCAATCTTACTATTACGGTAGGTACAAACGTTGAATATGCTAAATATGTAAACGACGGACATTGGACTTGCAGTAAAGGAGAAAAAATGCGTTTTGTTCCGGGGCATTGGAAGGGAGACAAATTTGTGTATGATCCTGACGCCAAGACCGGAATGATTCTGAAACAAAAATTTGTAAAAGGTAAACATTTCTGGGAGGACGGAATTAAAATCCTCGAAAAAATACTGCCGTCTTTAGCAGAAAAAATGATCGATGATTTTATGAAAAATTATTTCGGATAAGGAGGAATTATGCTTGAAAAAGAAACGGCGTCGGTAATAAAATTCGTGACCGATGCAACCGGCGGCGCTACTCCGTATTATCACAATATGCCTGAAAACTTTGCCGTACCGTCTGTATATTTTCCTTCTCCTGAAATAATTGGCGGCAATGACACTTTCAGTACTTACAGCGCCGAGTATACAATGTTTATTAATTTTTTTCACAGCAGCACGGAGCTTGCGTATGAGCTTGCTTTGCCTGTTTTAAACAAAATTGAAGCTGTTCGCAGGATCATCCCGATTTTTGAAGAGACCGGGAAGGCTACAGGGAAATATGTAAGAATCAAAAACGTGGAGCTTAAAAAGGCTGATGAGTGCGTCTATCAGATGCAGGTTGACTGGATATGCAGACGACCCTGTGATCGTGAGGATTCCCGGTTGGTACAAAATTTTTATTTAAATGGAGGTAGGTTATGACTAAAGAAAAAAAGGAAATCAAGCCTGAAGTGCAGGAAGCAAAGACGATATCTGCACCAAAATTTTCCGTAGAAAAGCTAAGAGAAAATTGTCAGAAGCTTTTCGGGATTTCCCGAAGTACTTTCGACGGCGCTGTATCAGGCTTGAAAGGAGAATACACTGTGCAGGAAATGAAAGAAAATATTGCTAAATGGATGAAAAAGGAGGCTAAATAATGGCAGGAGGAACTTTTGACAAGTCGGTGGGAAAAATCAG
>JAMPFN010000083.1 GCA_023664445.1 Clostridium sp.
CAAGGGGAAGTATTTCAAAAAATGTGGGTAACCACATGAAACATTCTTGGCAAAGATCAGGAGATAAAGCACCTCAAAATTCTGAAATTGATTTTTGTGATCGTAAATATGCAATAACAATGTATACACTTATTATATCATGCGTTTTGAAAATTGTAAATAATAAAATGAAATTTGTGATTTTTCTGTCATAAAAATGAAAAGCTTCCGTTTTATGGGAAGCTTTTGGACAATACCTCACAAAGACCGTCCGACGGATTTGTGAGGCATTGCCTTAAAAATTATTTTATTAAAATTCTTCTGAGCGCGGCAGCGTCCAATACATTTATTGCTCCGTTGCCGTCAATATCCGCAAGTTCTGCATTTTCAAGATATCTTACAGATCTTACAATATATTTTTGCAGCAGCACCAAGTCGGCAACGTTTACTCTGCCGTCTTTGTTTATATCTCCAACCTGAAGATCGTCAATACTGCTTTTAAGCTCCAGTACGCCGAAGTTTGAAGTATCGATATATCCCTGACCCGTAAGGTCGCTCCAGTTTGCTATACCTGTTCTCTTGCCCTCGCCGTTGTCGTCGTTTATCTGTACGTCAAATCCGACAACCTGATCGGCGGTAAATTCCTTTATGGTATGCGGTATAGCGGCTTCAACGATATATCCGTCAGCAGTCTTTGAAGCGGCTGTTATATAGCCTTCGGCGGACCTGCCGTCGGTAACTGTAACCTCGTTTTCGTAATTCACTCTTAACTGGATATCGTCCAACTCGTAAGACGAGGTCTTTCCGTTGTTTTCATCAAAGAAAATTTCAACCGTGTCCTGTTCATAGGCGTTTACATTGGCTTTGCTGAGGTTCTTGTCCTTGACCTGCGCAAGCACATAAATGTAATCGGAATCCCAGCATACCTTTGCGGTACCGTAAGCTCCGTCGCTGCCCATAGTATACTTGTTTATGTCGATAGACGCAGCTGTACTCCAATCAATATCATCGGCTTTACCGTCAATCTTGATATTGCCGACCGTTTCAAATGCCGTGGAAGAAACAGGCTGTTCCTTGAAGCTAAGCTTGCCGTAAGTTATTCCCTCGGAAAAATGAAGCGTATTCCATGCCGTATCTGTTCCGACCGCAGCGACCTCAAAATTAATTGAAGAATCCGATTTTATTTTATCAAGCTTAAACACAATATCTCTGGAAGAACCGGCTTTCAAATTAAATACTTTATTATTTGATTCGCCGAGTGAAGCAATAAATTCATAACTGCCGTATGCCTCGACTCTTATAACAAGATCGCTGCCGTTCCAGACAGCTTTAAAGCTTCCCTTATCGCCTATTTCATTTGCTTTCTGATACTTGAACGCCTGCTCGTAGTCCTTGTCTGTACCGTCATATTTAAGCGCGGAAGCGGTCTTGATAGTCTGTATAGGCTGTGTAGTATCGGCAACAGCATAGAATGACGGCTTTGCCGTATAGCTCTTATCAAACAGCAGCGGATATCCGCCTATCCAACTTGTATTATCGGTAATACCCCATATTACAACCGCAGTAATATTCACGCCATCGTCTTTCAGCTTTTTATAGAGCGTAAACACATCGTTGTATCTTTGAGCAAGCTCAAGCTGCGCTTCTTCGCTGTTTGATTTCTGATCGATGTCAAGCTCTGTGATCTGCACTTCAAGACCGAGGCTGTCATATTTTCTGATAGCTTCCTCATAAAGCGCGATAGTCGGACTGCTCATTTTGATATGCGACTGCATACCAACACCGTCGATAAGCTTTTTAGCCGCCAGTTCCGCGCACTTCTCATAAATATCATCACGCTTTGCTTCGATGTATTCGTTATAGTCGTTATAGAAAAGCTTGCAGCCTGTCGGCGCGTACTTTCTCGCATAGGTGAAAGCGGTTTCGATAAAAGAATCGTCGCCGTATACAGATATCCATGCGGACTGTCCGTTTACAGTATTGTTGGATCCTGCATCTCTCATTCCGCCGGTATCCTTGAACGCTTCGTTAACAACGTCCCATGCGTAGACATTTAATTTCGGATACTGCGTCTTAATAGCCTCCATGATATTCTTGATATAGTTTTCAAGACGCTTGTTCATCTTTTCGGGAGTTACCCAATCACCGTCGGCGTCATAATTCTCCTTAAAGAACCAATCGGGAGTCTGACTATGCCATACAAGCACATGACCTCTTACGGGAATATTGTTTTCCTCGGCGAATTTAAGTAAAGTCGCCGCATTGGCAATAGAGATCTGCGGATTTGTATCATCGCCCGTTTCGGCAAGATAAGCCTGCGACTCTTTCAGATTAAGAGTACTGTCAGGTTTCAGCTCATTTCCGAGCGTCAGACTGTTATAGTGCTTTTTGATAAGATCCTGCGTAGCCTTTGTCTGAAGCTCAGTTGCGGTCGAAGCGCATCCAAGCTTAAAGTAATCGGAATAAGCGTCTTTGAGCGACGGTATATCCTCTTCTATCGCCGGAGGCGGAAGCAGTTCAGCCGCAACATCGTCGATGTAGAAATCCATGAGGTCAACCGTCTGTACGGAAGCGTCCGGCTTATATCCCGTCTGGAAGTATACCGAGAAGTTTGCCGCATTTTCAGGAAGAGTATATTCGCCCTCGATGTAAGTCCATTCGCCTACGGAAGCGGTAGAACTTGCTATTTCATAATAATTTTCCTTACCGTCTTTCTGATACTGTAAATACATCGAAAACTTTTGTGTTGCCGGACACTCGAACACTTCCAAGGTTTCCTTTTTCGTACCTGACGTGTATTTTACCCATCCGCTGAATCTATAGTAGTTTCCTGCGTTAATCACCATTGTCTTATTTGCGGACGGCGCATTCCACAGCTGCTTTCTGTTATAGGTAAAAAGACAGCTTCCTCCGCCATGACCGTCGTCTGCGATCTCACATTTTGCATCGCCTCTGCCCGACCAGTCGTTAATACCGTTTTCAAAATCCTCGGTAAAGCCTTCCGTTTCCTCTTCGCCGGTATTCGGCTCGCCCTCTGCGTAAACATCGTCGATATAAAAGTTTATAAGATTTGAGGGAGTTTCAAAATAAACGGTAATATTTGTAGCGTCGGCAGGAATAGTATAATTGCCTCCTACCTTTGTCCATTCGCCCTTTTTCGCCTGAACGTTTGCGACGGATTTATACTGTTCTGTTCCGTCGGCGTCTTTGTACAGAACCTGTAAATTGATCTGTTCAGAATCATTTCCCTCGTCCTGCATTACATAACCGCTTATGTAATAGGTTTTTCCGTTTCTGAGTTCCTTGATTTTTGCGCATGCGGCTCCGTTCCACGCCTTTGTTCTTCCGGTTATGTAAAGCGAATTATCTCCGGAATTTGCCGCGGTATCGGAAATTTCTATTGCCGCGTCGCCCCTGGCAGCCCAACCTCCGAATCCGCTTTCAAAATCGTCCCTGAAAATTTCAGCGGTTTCCGCAGAAGCGGTAAACGGCATTGAAGCCGCAATTCCCAACAGCATAACTGCCGTTGTAACGCACGATAAAATTCTTTTTTTCATGGTATTAAATCATCCTTTCTTAATTCAAATTCTGCTTTCAACAAACCGCGAAGGTCCATTTTTTAGAAACTTGTGGGGGACTCTGTCCCCCAACCCCCCTGCCAAAGGGAATGATTCCCTTTGGAATTCCCATGATTTTTTGAAATACTACCCTTTGGGCAGTATTTCAAAAAATGTGAGTAACCACACAGAACATTCTTGGCAAAGATTGGGAGATAAAGCCTTCAAAATTCTGAAAAGTGATTATATATTATAAATTAATTGCTGAATGGTGGAATTTATCATTTACAGTCCCCGTCTATAAAGATAGTCATTATTTTTCGCTTTTGCGACTCACAGCGTATGCTGTGCCGGAGCGGAAGCTTGATTTTCTTTGGTTCGTTTCTTGCATCAAGGCAAGAAATGAACATACCACGCAATTTAATTTTTGAGAAGCTTGTAGGGGGACTCTGTCCCCCAAGCCCCTTGCTTAAGGGAACAAGTTCCCTTAAGAATCCCGATTTAATTTTCTTTCCGTCCCACAAGGGACGGAAAGAAAATTGAAAGGAAACTAAAAAACTTGCACTTTAAGCAAAGATTGAAGACAAATCGCCTCAAAATTTCAAAAATTCATTTCATTATAAACTATAATTGTTGAATGGTAAAATTTATCATTTACAGTCCCCGTCTATAAAGATAGTCATTATTTTTCGATTCTGCGGCTCACAGCGTATGCTGTGCCGGAGCGGAAGCTTGATTTTCTTTGGTTCGTTTCTTGCCTTGATGCAAGAAACGAACACGCCACGCAATTTAGTTTTTTTAGACAATAACGCTGTAATTATTGTATTTTAAAACTGTTTTTTCCATTTCGTTTCACGTCATAAAGAGCGTTGTCCGCACTCTTATACAGCATCTCGTATTTGCTGTCGTTTTCCTTTGCGTAAGATGCGCCTATGCTTACCGAGAAGTTCTGATCCGCATACTCCTCGTCAAAATTTTCATGGAAAAGGGCTATGAATTTTTTGAGCATAGCGTTTGCCTCTTCTCTGCCGATAGGTCTTCCTACAAATACCGCGAATTCATCTCCGCCTATCCTTGCGGCGATATCCTTATTTCTGTTAAAATATCCCTCAAGAATACTTGCAAAACGCTTAAGTACATGATCGCCCTCCGGGTGTCCGAGATTATCGTTTATAAGCTTGAAATTGTCAAGATCAATTATAAGCAAAATTCCGTTCTCGGTATCGGCTGCCAAGGACATTGTAACGATCTCTCTGAATCCGCTTCGGTTCAGAATACCCGTAAGCGCGTCCGTTCTCGCTTTGTTTTTGATATAGCTTATATCCTTGGCTATCCTGAGCGTCATTAAAATCAATATCAATGACGCGATAGCCGCTACAATAAGCATAAGTATTTCAACGCGTTCAAAATTTTTCAGTATATCATCCCAGCTGACGACGGTAACAAGATACCAATCGGACGTTTCAAGCTTTACGATATCCACGAAATATTTTTTATTATTACCCTCAAGCTTTGACTGCCCCGTTTTTCCCTCGGACAAAAGCTCGTTGATATTACTAAGAAGCTTTGACCTTTCGCCGTGTTCCGGAAGAGATTCCCCGACAAGCTTATGACTTGAATCCGCCATAATTATCTTACTGCTGCCTGTAATGCAGAAAACATTTTCAAGATTTCCGTGTGCCGCCTCTTCAACTATTTTTGCGGCGTCTTTCCAGTAAACGTCTGCCGAAAGCACCGAAGTTTCCGGCTTGTAATTAATGGTCGATGTAGCGCTTACGCATACCTCTCCGGTCATAGCGTCTACATACGGCTCACCGAATTCAAATCTTTCATGCCTAAGCCCCTCGATATACCAGTTACGCTCGGCAACAACATAATCGTCGTCGGGGATCCAACCGGAAGCGTCAAGGTATGTACCGTTTTCGTCGCCAAGGTAAAGACCATAGGGATAAGCGTCGTTCACTTCATAGGAAGTTTTCATTATCTCGAGCGTTTTCTCGTCGGTTGTGCTTGTTTTTTCGATAATACTTTTGTAAATGTTCAGCTCTTTTATAGTCTGTTCCGACCATGTGTTTATTTTTTCTGAGCAGTTAAGCGTTTCAAAAACCATTTTATCTTTAGAAAGATCGATTATCTCGTTTCTTGTAAGCGTTAAGAAAATAAAAATCATCACCAAAACAATGGGTATGATAGTAATAACAAACTTTGCGTTTGCCATAATATATTTGGTTTGTTTCAATGACGCACATCCTTTCAGAAGTAAGATAATCAATGAACAAAATTTCTGCGGAAAATATACTTTGCCTCATCTATAGTACCACAGTAGTGCGGTTTTGTCAAGAAAATACATTATTTTTACACGCAGATTAATTTTTAGAAACTCTATGGGGGACTCTGTCCCCCAACCCCCCTGCCAAAGGAAATGATTTCCTTTGGAATCCTCATGATTTTTTGAAATACCACCCCTTGGGCAGTATTTCAAAAAATGTGGGTAACCACACGAAACATTCTTGGCAAAGATCGGGAGATAAAGTGCCTAAAAATTCTGAAAATTAAATTGTACGGACATCATTAGTAAAATATATTTGCTGAACGGTAAAATTTATCATTTACAATCCCCGACTATAGAGATAGTCATTATCTTTCGCTTCCGCGACTTACAGCGCAAGCTGTGCCGGAGCGGAAGCTTGATTTTCTTTGGTTCGTTTCTTGCATCAAGGCAAGAAATGAACATACTACGCAAATCAGTTTTTGAGGAGATAAAGTGCCTAAAAATTTTGAAAAATGCAGGCTGATACAAAACCAACCTGCATTTCATATCCTCAAATCATGAATTATCAACCGCTGCAATCACTTCCGCAAGAAGATTAGCCGGAAGCTGTTCATATCTCAAAAACTCAAATGTAAAGCTTCCCATACCCCTTGTGGTCTGACGCAGATACATTGTGAAATCATGCATTTCTCTCATAGGGACTTCCGCCGCGATGACCGTCATTCCGGGTTCAAGCGGTTCCATTCCGGAAACTCTGCCTCTGCGCTTGTTAAGCTCTCCCATTATGTCGCCCGTGTTTTCATCGGGTACGGAAACGTTCAGCGTGCCGATAGGCTCAAGCATTACAGGATCGGCGTTTTTCAGCCCCTCCTTGTACGCTAAAGACGCGGCGGTCTTGAACGCCATTTCAGAAGAATCTACAGGGTGATATGAACCGTCGAGCAGTATCGCCTTTACGCCTACTACGGGACAGCCTGAAAGCACGCCTTTTTTGACCGATTCCTGCAAGCCCTTTTCGACTGCCGGAAAGTAGTTTTTCGGAACAGCTCCGCCGAACACCTTTTCTTCAAAGACAAGCTCATCGCTTACGCATGGCTCAAACTCTATCCAGACATGACCATACTGTCCGTGTCCGCCTGTCTGTTTCTTGTATTTACCCTCCGCCTTGACTTTTTTGCGGATAGTTTCTCTGTACGCTATTTTCGGAACGCTAAGCTCTATGTCCGCGCTGAATTTGTTTTTCAGCTTAGCTGCCGCGATTTCAAGATGCTGTTCTCCCAAACCGCTGAGTACCTGTTCGTTTGTATGCGTATCAAGTTTATAACTAAGCGTTTTGTCCTCGTCAAGAAGTTTTTGCATACCCGTAGATATCTTGCTTTCATCTCCCTGTGATTTAGCCTTTACAGCCATTGAATAGCAAGGCGTCGGAAATTCTGTTCTTTCAAACGCAAGCTTTCTGTCGGGCGAACAAAGAGTATCCGAGGTGGATGCGGTGATCTTTACCGCCGCCGCGATATCGCCTGCACGAGCTTCCGAAATTTCCTTCTGCTGTTTGCCGAGCAGATTATAAAGCTTTCCTATTTTTTCGGGATTGCCCGTTGTCATGTTAACAAGCTGTGAATCAGACTTTAAAACGCCCGATATAACCTTTATATACGACATTTTTCCGACAAACGGATCTGTTACCGTTTTGAAAACAAACGCCGAAACGGGATCGTCCGCTTTGCATTCCACTTCGATCATATCGTCGCCCGATTCCGCCTCCGACGCAGGCACTTCGTCCGGCGACGGCAAAAGCAGCGTTATCTCTTTCAAAAGCATATCGACACCCGAAAGATCGGTCGATGAAACGCATACGACAGGGGTTATGATCCCCTTGTTCATTCCCTCATGAATACCGTCGGTCAATTCTTTCTGAGTAAACGGTTCGCCCTCGAAGAATTTGTTCATGAGCTCCTCATTTGTTTCCGCAACCGCTTCGCTGACAGCCTCGACAAGACCGTCGATACGGTACGTCATTTTCTCGATAGCCTCCGCGGACGGAAGAGCCATTTCGACAGCCTTTCCGTTTTCATATCTGTAAGCTTTCATCTCGATAAGGTTGACGTAGGAAACTATCTTCTCGTTTTCGATAACAGGCACTACGACAGGGCATACCGTAGGTCCGAAAACGGTTTTAAGCTCTGTAAGTACGTTATAAAAATTCGCGTTTTCATCGTCTATCTTGGTTATGACGAACATAGTCGATTTTCCTGCCTTTTCGGCAGCGGCATAAGCTTTTTTAGTGCCGACCTTTACGCCCGATTTTGCCGAAACGGTTATCATTACCGTGTCGGACGCTCTCACGCCCTCGATCATTTCTCCGGCAAAATCGAAAAGTCCCGGCGTGTCGATAAGATTTATTTTTGTATCCTCGTATTCAAACTGCGCCGCGGCGGTATTGATAGATATTTTTCTTTTTATTTCTTCCGGGTCAAAGTCGCAGATCGTCGTACCGTCGTCGGTTTTTCCAAGTCTGTCGGACACTCCCGCCTTGTAAATAAGCGCGTCCGCAAGGGATGTTTTTCCCGAGCCGTTATGCCCGGCAAGCGCAATGTTTTTTATTTGTTTCATTCTGAATATTCTCCTTCATAAAAAATATACAATAATCTATATTTTATTATACAACTTTTTATTTATTTTTTCAACTATATATTAAAAGTTCTACATATTTTATTAATTTTAAGCTTTATATTGGTGCAATTGAAACAAAAGAATCTCTATAAAACCTGCTTTTAATCATTTTAAGGGGACGCCTTTGCAAGAAAAGCGTCCCCTTAAACCAAATATTTTACCTTAACATTATTTTTTTGAATTTTCTATCATGATTTCCGCGATCCTTATAGCATCGTACAAATTGATAACGCCGTCATTGTTAACGTCGGCGATCTTCATTTCCGCTTCGGTAAACGTTCTTTTTCCGACCATATACTTCGCTATCTCTATAGCGTCATAAAGGTCTATTTCGCCGTTGCCCGAAATGTCGCCCGAAATAGGTTCTGTGGTCGTAACAGGCGGCTTTTCTCCGAGTGATTCAAATTCATAACCGTATTTTTCTGCATAAGCCTGTGCGGTGGAGTTTTCATATCCGCGGATAACGCCGTTGTAATAATATTGTCCTGTTACTTTATCATAAGTGTTCAATATAGTAAATGGATCATCACAAATTTCACATTCAGAGTTTTCTATTGTTATACTTGCTAAACTTGAACAATACGAAAACGCGACATCGCCAATTGAAGTTACACTGTTTGGTATCGTTATACTTGTTAAATTTGAGCATTGCATAAACGCCTCCTTTACAATTGTCGTTACTCCGTCAGGAATTACAACATCACCGCTGCATGTCTTTCCGTCAATTAAAATTGAATTAACAATTACAAGCGGATTTTCTGCTTGTTTTGCTTCTAACCAAGGCGTATCATAAAATGCCGAACCTCCAATTGACGTTACACTATCAGGTATTGTTATGCTTGTTAAACTTGAACAATTATAAAATGCATACCCTCCAATGATTGCAACGCTGTCAGGTATCGTTATACTTGTTAAACTTGTACATTTATAAAACGTTCCATATCCAATTGCCATTACACTGTCAGGTATCTCTATGCTTGTTAAGCTTGTACACTTATAAAATGCCGAACCTCCAATTGACGTTACGTTGTCAGGTATCTCTATGCCTGTTAAACTTGAACAATATGAAAATGCCTCTTCCCCAATTGAAATAACGCTGTTTGGTATATCTATACTTGTTAAATTTGAGCAATACATAAACGCCTTCTTTACAATTGTCGTTACTCCGTCAGGAATTACAACATCACCGTTGCATGTTGTTCCGTCAATTAAAATTGAATTAACAATTACAAGCGGATTTTCTGCTTGTTTTGCTTCTAACCAAGGCGTATCATAAAATGCACTACCCCCAATTGACGTTACACTCTTTGGTATCTCTACGTTTGTTAAGCTTGTACATTGACAAAATGCATTCATTCCAATGCTTACAACGCTGTCAGGTATCATTATACTCGTTAAACCTGAACAATTATAAAATGCATTTCCTCCAATTGAAGTTACGCTGTCAGGGATTTTAACATCACCGCTGCATGTCCTTCCGTCAATTAAAATTGAATTAACAATTACAAGCGGATTTTCTGCTCGTTTTGCTTCTAACCAAGGCGTACCTAAAAACGCATCCTCCTCAATTGCCGTTGCGCTGTCAGGTATCGTTATGCTTGTTAAACTTTCACACCATGAAAATGCATAACTTCCAATTGAAGTTACGCTGTTTGGTATCTCTATGCTTGTTAAACTTTCACAGCATGAAAATGCATAACTTCCAATTGAAGTTACGTTGTTTGGTATCTCTATGCCTGTTAAACTTGAACAATTATAAAACGCTTCATACCCAATTGAAGTTACGCTGTTTGGTATCTCTACGCTTGTTAAATTATTACACCACGAAAACGCAAAATTTCCAATTGAAGTTACAGGCAAACCGTCAATTTCGGAGGGAATATCAACAGTTTCAGCAGAATCATCACAATCTGAAATTCTTATATAATCGTATGTACCGTCATCATCTTCGTCAACTTTTTTATAATAAAGGTAATCTCCGCTGTAAGTTTCCGCGCTAACGGTAAAATTACCAATTAGTGGTTGCGTACCCCCCCCCAGAACAAATGTTTGCTAAACCGATCACAAGCGCCGCAGCAGCGGCAAAAATCTTCTTCTTTACCATAATAAATTCCTCCTAATATTTATAATAACTCTATTATACCTTATTTCATAAAAATTGTCAATTCAATTTTCAGAATTTTGTGATACGTTGCGCTGAATGGTAAATTGTATCGTTACAGTCCCCGACTATAAATACAGTTCTTATTTTTCGCTTTCGCGACTCACAGCGCAGGCTGTGCCGGAGCGGAAGCTTGATTTTCTTTGGTTCGT
>JAMPFN010000084.1 GCA_023664445.1 Clostridium sp.
CTGTTTTGGCGTGTCGGAAGATGATGTCATGCTCCTTCTCGACTACGGTTTCACGCCCGACGAGATCGAGGAAATGCTCATGGACAGCGATTTACTTGAAGAAACTTTGTCGGAAATAAATGCGCTTTATCAAGATGAAAAGCTGTTTGATTACTGTGAAAAAATAAAGTGAAATTTTACGTGGAAATTTTCATCGTGAAATTTCCGTTTAAATCATTTATAATAGAGGTACAGCAGTGAAATGTGAAGATTTACGGGGAGTTTACAGGGAAATAGCTGCGGAAATCGACGTCAAAACCGCCACGAAAATTCATGAAATGTTTTCGGGACAGCAGATAACTTTTCCGAAAAAGCTCTATAATTTCGATTACATAAATTCTTTTATCAAGGCTAATTTCAACGGCAAAAATACAAGGGAACTTTCAAAAATGTTCGGCATCTCTGAAAGAAGAATAAGACAAATTTTAAGTAAATTAAAATAACTAAATAAGGCTGCTTCAATCCAAAACAGCCTTATTTTTTCCCAGAGTACACCACTCTGAGAGATACCTAAACTCTAAATTTTCGCTTATAATTATACTATATTCAGCATAAAATGTCAACAAACTCCATAATAATATTTATTTTTTTGTGCATTTCCACTATATTTTTCTATGCTTTTTATACTATTTGCCGTCAAAAATATGGTCAAGTCGAGCGGCCTCGGCAGGGCAAATTCAGGAGGAATTTTTTATGTCAAGACGCGGAGAAAATATTTATAAAAGAAAAGACGGTCGGTGGGAAGGCAGATTTCTTGAGTCATACGACCCGTTCGGCAAGCCGAAATATCATTCCGTTTACGCAAAAACTTACTCGGAAGTCAAGGAAAAACTCGGCGCTCACAAAAAAAGGAACATCTCGCCCGACACCTACAAGAGCCTAAAGCTGGCAAAATATTGTGCCGATTGGCTTGAAACCGTTAAGTTCAGGCATAAGGAATCTACATACGGCAAGTACCGCAACATCTGCCAAAACCACATAATTCCTGAGCTTGGCGGGTATAACGCCTCGCTAATTTCGGTCAAACAGGTTGAAAATTTTCTGTCTGTCAAGCTGAATACCGAAAATCTTTCGCCTAAAACTGTGAACGATATTCTGTGCGTTCTGAAACTCGTTTTTTCATATGTTGAGAGCCAAAACGTGAAAACGAACTGCAATTTTAACAATATTTGCGTTCGGCAGGAACAAAAGCAAATGCGTGTTTTGACGCTTGATGAGCAGAAAAAATTGACGGAATTTCTTACGGAAGATATGGATCTGAGCAAGTTGGGAGTGTACCTGAGCTTATTTACTGGCATTCGTATCGGCGAGCTTTGCGCTCTGAAATGGAAGAACATCAAGCTCAGAAACAAGGTGATGCACATTGACAAAACCATGCAGAGAATTCAGGTTTATGACGAGGAAGTGAAAACCAAAGTTGTGATAACTTCGCCTAAAAGCAGATGTTCTGAGCGTGATATTCCTCTGCCGAAATTTTTGTGCGATGTTTTAAAGAAGTTTAAAAGCACCGAAAACAGCTTCTTGCTTTCGGGAAGTTCAGAAACCTTTGTTGAGCCGAGAATGATGAGGTATACCTTTGAAAAGTATATGAAAATATGCGGTTTGAAGGGCGTAAATTTTCACGCCCTTCGCCACACTTTCGCTACAAGATGCGTGGAGTCGGGATTTGAGATAAAAACGCTTAGCGAAATTCTCGGGCATTCGAGCGTGAAGATAACCCTTGACAAATATGTCCACTCATCTATGGAACTCAAACGAAAAAATATGGAGAAGCTTGTCGATATTATTTAGATATTCGCCGTCAAATTTTTGGTCAAATTTTGTCTGAAATGACGCTGTTACGTCATTTATCAGTAATTTTTCCCTTATTGGTGTACTCTGGGAAAAGTCAGAGAAATATCTAAAAATATTCAAGTAATTTTAAAAGGAGAATGATATTATGGATAATCAAATACAGAGTGAGGAAATGAACAATCAAGTCAAATGTCCTAAATGCGGAGGAACAAATTTACAGGTTGTTTCCGAGGTTACGGGAAAAGGTGCGAAATTCTGGAAACTTTGTTTATGCGGAATTTTGGGCTTATGCGGAGCAGGAAAAACTGAAACCGAGCATTATTGGGTGTGTCATAATTGCGGTCATAAATTCAAGGTATAATGAAAATAAAGCTTTGGATAAAGCTGATGGAACTGTTCAGCAAATATTGGGGGTGTCACCAGATCCCTGAAAGAAGTTATTTTTTTCTAGGATATCAACTCCCCGTATGCGCAAGATGTGAGGGAATGATCATAGGCGAGCTTATTGCGGTAATTCTTATTTTTACCGGTTTTGGAATAAAGTGGTTTTACTGCTTGATAATGTTTCTGCCAATGCTTTTAGACGGGATCATTCAATACAAAACGGCATATACCTCAACGAATATAAAAAGACTGCTAACGGGTTTTCTGTTTGGCGTTGGATTCATATACTTTATATTTGATATGATCAAGTGTGTTTTTTTGTAATATAAAAACATAGCAGCCTCTGTCAAAAACTTATCTCAAACAACGCTGTTACGCCGTTTATTGGTGATTTACACTTATGATGATACTTTGAAAAAAATAAAGAGAAAAATACATAATATAGGAGGAAAATATGTTTTGCCCGGAATGCGGTTATGAAAATAACGAGGAAAACAAATTTTGTATGAGTTGTGGAAAAGACATAAAGCACGATACTGAGGGATTTTCAAGTAATAGATCAGACGAAAAAGAAAACTTAAGTAAACAAGTAATTAGAAATAACGTTAATAATTGGGAAACCCAAAATTGCTCGTATGTGCCCATGCAGATCAATAATTGTGTTTACACAGAAGGCGCACAAACCATCAGGCTTATAGTAGGTATCATTTCTATCGTTTTATCGCCTTTGATAGGATTTCAGTCTTTTGCCGCAGGAGCGGTGAATGCCTTTTTAAACAATGAGGCAATGGACGGAACAGCCGGATTAATATTGAGTCTTGTTATACTTACCACAGGAATAATTTCAATTGCAACAAGAAAAACAAAAGGCGGTATAATAACAGCAATCTCATTTTATCTGTTTGGAGCTGTGATAGGATTGGCTTATTCAGAAATATTTGCTGATCTAATAATATGGTCAGTTGCCGCAGTGATTTTCGCATCGCTTTTAGCAATAAGTCTGACAATGACAGTCGAAAAAACAAGAACAAAAACAGAAACATCTGCCGAACAAAGCATTGAACTGCAATGTCCGTATCATTATAAGCAAAAGCTTGAGGTGATTTTTAACGGTTCGTCTGCTGATATTTATCTTTATCAATGGGACGATGATTGTTGGGAAAAGCTCTTGAATATTAATGGATATATAGGAAATGGCAATATTTACAGCGATAACCGTATTACGCCGAAAGAATTATGCGATATATCATTCTGTTTTGGACTTGAAAAGCCAGATACAAAACTGAATTTTATAATGCTTGATCCCAATTCAGCGGACGATACATATAATCAGTTTGTAAAAGACGGATATTTTTCATCAGGCATTTATTTTGGAAATAACGTGGATATGTATGAACCAATTTCCGAACTCATTTCGCAAAATAAAAGTTACGGTATGATCGTATGTGATTATAAAGGTTCTGCAAAACCTGTTTATGGCTGTATACATATTTCAAGTTCTGATATGAAATCGCTGTTAAAATTTCTTGACAGCAGTAAAAATCCTGTAATAAGAATATTATGATTTTTTAACAAGGGAGTAGAGTTATGTTTTGCCCGGAATGCGGATATAAAAATAAAGATGAGAATAAATTCTGCCTGAAATGCGGCAAGGAATTTGTGCCGCAGAAGCAGACAAAAAGTCAGCAGAATACCAATTACGACCCAAAAGCTGAGGAAGAAAAAAATAAAAATGAGGCTTTGGAATCAGCGGTTCAGGCTATGTCTCTGGGTACGCTGAAAGATTATGAAAATGCGGCTGAGATATTGCGTAAATTGCAAGGCTGGAAAAACGCCGACGAGCTGAAAAAGCAGTGCGAAGAAAAAATAGAAGTACTGCGTGAAGAAGCGCTTATCCAGCGAAAAAAGCGTATAAAATCAGCGTTATTCATTTCTGTACCCATTGCGGTATTGCTTGTCGCAGCTGTGATCGTGGGCATTCTGATAACCCCGAAATTGAAGTATGACAAGGCGACAGAATTTCTTGACAATGCCGATTATGCAAATGCGAGTGTGATTTTTGAGGAAATCAGGGACTATAAGAACTCCGAGACTGCTTTGACATACATTTCCGTTATGAACGGCGATATCACCGATTATGACGAAAAAGTCAATATTCTGGAGTCGCTCGGGGACTACAGAAATTCGGCGGAGGTTCTGCTTGACTTGAAATATGAAAAAGCGTGCGAATATGCGGACAGCGGAAATTATCGTGAAGCAGTTGAGCTTTTAGACAGTCTTGACGGTCACGACCCCGACAACGTGAAAAACGGTATCTATACGACTGCTGTCGGGTATTTTGACGACCGTAAATTTGCGCAAGCCGCCGAAATATTCCTGATACTCGGCAAGTACGAGGACTCGGAGGAGTACGTCGAAAAGGTGTATAATCAGGCGGAAACATACCAAAAGGACAAGAAATTCCATTACGCTGCGGCTGTGTATATGGCGCTTGGCAGCTACAAGGACAGCAAGGATAAGGTTGAGGAACTTTACAAAAAATGCCTTGATTTTATCGAAAAGGAAAAGTACACCGACGCGATACCTGTTCTGAAAAATCTCAAAGATTACAAGGAGTCCGAAAGCAAACTGGAAGAAATATACAATAAGGCTGTTCAACTTGTTGAAGATAAAAAGTACGATAAAGCAGAAAAAATCTTTGAAAAGTTTGGAAAATATAAGGATTCCGAAGAAAAACTGAACGAAATTTCCGAACTGAAAAAGAAGGAAAAATACGATAAGGCAGTGAAACTTGGCGAGGACGAAAAATACGACGAGGCGATAAAATTGTTTGAGGAACTCGGAGATTACGGCGATTCTAAAGACAAAATTTCGGAAATGAAGAAGAAAAGAGACGCCGATACCTACGAAATGAAAGGCACTGTCGCATGGGTGAAGATCGACAACGGGTATTTGAACATTAGAGCCTCGGCAAAATCCGACGCAAAATCTGTCGGCAAACTTTATAACGGCGACGAGGTCACCATTCAGGCAACAAGCAGTGATAAAAAATGGTACAAGGTTACATCCGGCAGCATTACGGGTTATTGCTCGGTGGACTATATAACTACTTCCGCTGTTGACCAATTTCTCGGTTTTTGGAGTACCGGTAAATCAGGATGGGAAATATCTAAAATAGATAGTATGACGGTAGCCATTACAGGCAGCATAATTGACGGAGCAGCATCAATTTATAAATACGAAATGACAGGAACTTATAATGATGGCGCTATATATTTCTATGGAACAGAAACTGATACAGATTATTGGCTTGGAATGTCATCACCGTCAATTATTACAACTGATATATCAGGAACACTTACTATTTATGGAGATACGCTGCATTGCAATTTCAGTAACGGCGGCGGTTATACATTGACCAGAAGTAATTGATAATATAAAAAACTGATAGGGCAGTGAGGTCTTATCAGTTTTTTCTTTAACGCTATTGCTTTATCGTGAAATTTGTGCTATAATGGAATTAACATATAAAGGGAAGTGATTTTGGTGAGTCGGGAAACAAAAGTGATCAAGTTAAAATTGGACATCATCTTCAAGCGAGTATTCGGTAATGAAAAGAACGATAAGATAATATCCGCATTTGTCGAGGACCTGCTTGAAATGGAGCGTGGCTCTATTCAAAAAATCGAGATAAACAACGTTGAACTTCCGCCCGATGAACTGGACAAAAAATTCAGTCGTCTTGACCTTAAAATGCACATTGATGATAAGGTTGTCAATATTGAGATGCAGATAAATTACGAATCCGATTTCAAGGACAGAACCCTGTTTTACTGGTCAAGGCTCTATTCGGAAGAACTTGGTTCAGGTGAAGAATATGATGATTTGAAAAAGACAATTTGCATAAATATCATCAATTTCAATGCCTTTGAGTGCGGTGACTATCATTCGCATTTCAAGGTAAAGGAAATCGAGAGAGATGAAATATTGTCCGATAAATTAGACATACATTTCTTTGAACTGAAGAAAATCAAAAAATCGGCAAAGCATAAGCCTATGGAGGATTGGCTAAATCTGATAAATGCGGAAACGGAGGGCGAGCTTATGGATATCGAAAGCACTACTCAAATCAAGGAAATACGCGACACTATTGTATTACTGCGTGAACTGAATGCAGATGAAAAGCTGAAACAGGAAGTCTACTACCGCGAAAAGCGTCTCCACGACGAGGCTTCCGCTCTGGGTCACGCAAGGCGTGAGGGGATTGCAGAAGGTTTGGCAGAAGGCTTGGAAAAAGGTCGTGTAGAAGGCGAAGCAAAGGGCTTAGTAAAAGGACGGGCAGAAGGCGAAGCAAAAGGTCGTGAAGAAGAAAGAAACAGGTTAGCAGAAAATCTTCGTAAAATGGGAATGACGGAAGAACAGATCAAAGCAGCGCTTGGAAACATTTAAGTGTTTATATGCAAAAAAATAAGGACTTCACATCAATCGTTATGATGTGAAGTCCAGTAAAATAAGTTTGCAAAAATACAGCTACCGTACAGCTACGCAAAAAGAAAATTTATTAAAATCACTAAAGAATACAGCCGAAAAAATCCTTTAAATGCCGAATTTACGAACTCTATGATACTAAATGATTTTAGATGAAATATGATGTTTAATTCTCATAACCCGAAGGTCGTTGGTTCAAATCCAGCCGCCGCAACCAAAAACCCTCGTAAACACGTCGTTTACGAGGATTATTTTTTATTTACATAACGGAAACGGACACTTCGTACCCTTACCATACCCTTACTGAGTTTTGAATTTATGGATATGAGGTTATTTTTATATGATTTTTGATAGTTAAGATTTTAAAGTTAAATTTATGAAATACTTGCAGTATTTTGAAAAATATGGTATAATTAAAATGCTATATATTAAATATATGGTAAAAACATACTATCAAGGAGTGTGCTTTAAATGAAAGTTTTAAAGTGTGATAAGTATAGAAATCTATATGAAAGTATGTTTACACCGTACCTTTCAACATTAAAAGACGAATATGGTGAATATTCTGTTGAGAATCTCAGAAGGTTCATACCTGAAAGTGTTGGAAACAGCAGACAGTATATTTCTGATATTGTGGGAGAGGATTATGAAAACTGGCGTATAGGATATTCATATTTTATAACATCACCGCCTGCGACTGGAAAGACATACTTTTGTTTTGAGATATTACTTGAATATTTCAGAAAAAAAGGATACAGTTTTATCTATATATGTAATCGTACCAATCTTAAAAAACAGGTATTGAATTATATAAAAGATTACTGGAATATGGAAGCCAGCGATGTTTTATCTCTGATTGAAAACAGTGGAATCCCCGAAAATGAGAATAGCATTTATCTTACTACATATCAGAAATTATGCTGTACTTATCGTGATAATAAGAAATTCAGAGAAAATCTGTTCGATGATAAGAAAGTTGTTATTATTGCAGACGAGATTCATTTTCTTACACAAGACGCATCTTTCAACCGTGATGTGAACTATTTCCTTGACGGCTTATTGAATCAGTTTGGTGAAAATTCAATACGACTGTATATGACAGGAACAACATCTGATATTTTGCCATTGATAAGAGATAAGGCTTATGAATTGGGAGAAATTTTTTCGAGATATGAACCGCCTATTATAAGTGATGAATTTGCCTGTGTACAAGCTCATATAGGAGACGGTCGTACCATTTATCCCACTTTGAGGAAAATATATACGCTTGAATCAGATTACAGCAATATACAATTTCATTTTTATAAGAGCAGTAAGGATATTGAGGACGTTTTGAATAATGCTTCATCTGATAACAAGATTATGTACTTTGTAAAAAGTAAGGAGCATGGAGAGAGCCTAAACGGTAAATTTAAAAACAGTGTTTTTTTATTTTCTGATTCAACAGGTGAGAAGCTGAGTGAAGAAGCCAAAAAAGAGTTGAGGAAAATATCGTTGGAAGAAAAATTTTCAAGTGATATTTTGATAACTACTTCATTATTGGATAACGGTATAAACATTAAGGATTCAAATGTAAAAACGCTGATAATAGACCAATCCGACCCTGTTGAGATAACCCAGATGATTGGCAGAAAAAGAATAGACCGTCAGGTAAATAATTTACAAAAAATTGATGTGTATATCCGTTTGCTGTCTATGAAAGATATAAATTTTACAATTCATTGTTTAAATGAAACTATGAAAGAATTTGACAAAATTGACAGAACAGGTGTTGATTATCTGAAATATATTACAAATGATTCAAATATGAATTTGTGGTATGTGAATGACAGTAAAATATCATCTAATACGCTTCACAGGGAGAAGCTAAAAAATCTCCTTGAATATTATAATTACCTGAAAGAACAGTATGAAAAAAATAAAGACGTAAACATTTTTGCAGAAACCGTTTTTAAAATTTTCGGGTTGTCTGACTTTGATGAACTTAAACATATATGTGGAAGTGACAGGAATACTCTTTTGAAGAAAGAACTGATTGAATTTTTAGAAAGCTATGCTGGCTCGCAGCTTACGCAGATTTTAAGAGATACCTTTGCAGTTGAGGTAAAGAAGATATGCAATAAGTACGATTATTTTCCTGCTGATAAACGTGACAGCAAGATGAATGACAATTCCATTTCAAAGTTGTTTAAAGAACTTGGATTGGAATACTCGTTTGAACCCAATGAAAAAACTTGGAGCGTTATTAAAGAAAATGATAGTGTATCTTCAAATTGACTTTTTTAAAAAAAGAAAATAAAATTCGGGATGACTGCTATTATACATTAAATCATAAAAATAAAAAATCAATAAAAAATAAAGGGCAGAGCTATGATGAAGCTCCGCCCATTATTTCAGAAAAGTCCTGCGATTTTGTTCATACTGTCACGCATAAGGTCGAGTGAGGAATGACAGTACAAATCCATAGTTATCTGCACCGTAGCGTGACCTAAAATATCGCTGAGTGCCTTGACATTCACACCATTTTCGATAGCTCTTGTTGCGAAGGTGTGGCGGAGAGCGTGAAAGTTTGCATGTTCTATTTCAGCAATAGCAAGTAAGTAATTGAGTGCATCACGCATTGTATGTGGCTCAACGCACGTACCGAACGGCATAGAGAACACAAATCCGTTTTGCATAACAGGAACGCCTAAAGACATATATTCCTGCTGCTGATGTTCCTTATGTTCAAGCAGTTTTATCCATACATTTTGTGGAATTGGAATTTCCCTGTAGCCTTTAGGTGTTTTTACATTGCCCTCAATAAGAGTAGTTGTGCAGGTATCTTCATCGTCCTCGTCAATTTCTTCAAGTTCGCCCATATTCTTCTTGATACGCTGTAAAGTCCTGCTGATTTTAATAGTACCCTTGTTGAAGTTTACGTCAGTCCAGCGTAAAGCGCAAAGTTCTCCGATACGTAAGCCTGTTGCAAGGTCGAAAAGAATCGCAAATCCGAGTCTGTGGGTATGTATTACATTCAGTAGCTTCACCTGTTCATCAATGGTAAGCACACGCATTTCTTTTTTCTCCTGCTTCGGAATCACCGTACCATGCGTGGGATTATTCATAATAATTCCGTTAATGCATGCCTGTTCCATAGCTTGATGAAACATATTATGGAGATTGCGTATTGTTTTTGCCGAAAGACCGCCTTTTCCATCAGTTCTTCCATTTTCAAACTTCTGGTTATAGAAATTCTGGATAACAGCAGGGGTTATTTGCTGTATCGGAATATCGCCTAAAATCGGAATAATATGGTTGTAAACATACCCCTCATAGCTTATGTAGGTGGACGGTCTTATGCTAACAGAAGCATAATTTTGAAGCCACTGAACGAGCCAGTCTTTTAATAAAAGGCGGTTCGGGGTAACATATGAACCTGTCCGCTTATTATGCAGAACAGCATTGAGTTTTTCAGCGACTTCTTTTCTTGTTTTTCCATAAACAGAACGCTGAATCTGTTTGCCATTATCGTCCCGACCATCGGAATATCTGCCCTCCCAAGTACCGTTGGAACGCTTCCTGATAGAGCCTTCGTTGTTTCCTTTTTTCATTAGTAAATCACCTCTTTAGTATTGTTGAGCCAGAAAATAAAATTATCACGTGTTACACGAAGCTGTTTTCCGATTTTCAAAACTGGAAAATCTTTTGAGTTCATAAGGTTATAGCCAGATGTTAAAGAAATATTGAGATAACCAGCTACATCCTTTGCAGTCATTGTAAGAGGAAGTTCCTCATTTGAATTAAATCTTGGTAAATTCATAAAAAAATACCGCCTTTCATATAATTTTTTATTTATATGTTAGGTGGTATTAATTTTTTATTTTCAGAATCTTTCGTTAATTACAATCCAAGCAGTAAATCCTCATAATCATCTTCCCCATTAACCGCCTTGACTGCATCGTGAATAAACG
>JAMPFN010000085.1 GCA_023664445.1 Clostridium sp.
CTGCCTTTGGAATCCGCAAGCCTTTGAAAAGGCTTGACCTAAACTTTAGATTTGAATTTTTCACTTCTGCGACTCACAGCGTATGCTGTGCCGGAACGGAAGCTTGATTTTCTTTGGTTCATTTCTTGCATCAAGGCAAGAAATGAACATACTATACTAAAAAATTAAAATCGCATATATATATTTAAACGCCATTTTTCTCGTCACCAAAAGGTGACAACCAAAAAATATGGCAAGATTTCGGCAAGTTTTACTTGCCTTATCTATGGTATAAAAACATCTATTTCTAATTTTTTTGAATTTTTTTGTAAAAAACTCTTGACAAATGAAACGTTTTAGTATATACTAATGGCATAGACAGCAAAGGCGCTGAAAAAGAAATTCCTGTAATTTCCTTTTCAGCGTTTTTTTATTTCCGGAAAAAAACGCTGTACGGATCTGAAAACGATCCGGAAAATAATATATGTGAGGATGATGATTTATGAATACTGCAATAATGGAATACGTTGACAGTCAAGTGTTCGGCGTATGGTTTTTGATTGCGGTTGCATTGGTTTTCTTTATGCAATGCGGATTTGCAATGGTTGAAACCGGTTTTACAAGAGCAAAAAACGCCGGTAATATCATAATGAAAAATCTTATGGATTTCTGTATTGGCACGGTAGTGTTTATTCTTATCGGCGCAGGACTGTTAATGGGCGAAGATGTCGGCGGATTTATCGGTAAACCCGGCTTTGATATATTTACTGCTTATGAAAATTTTGACTTTTCAAATTTCGTATTCAATCTTGTGTTCTGCGCGACGACCGCAACTATCGTTTCAGGCGCTATGGCTGAAAGAACAAAGTTCCTCTCTTACTGTATCTATTCAGCAGTCATATCGGCTTTGATATATCCCATTGAAGCGCATTGGATATGGAGTTCGGACGGCTGGCTCTATCAGCTCGGATTCCACGACCTCTCCGGTTCATGCGCTATCCACATGGTAGGCGGTATTTCGGCGCTTATCGGCGCAAAGATCCTCGGTCCGCGTATCGGCAAATTTGAAACCGATTCAAAGGGAAAAGTAACAAAGGTAAACGCTATCCCGGGACATAATCTTACTCTCGGAGCATTGGGCGTGTTTATCCTTTGGTTCGGTTGGTATGGCTTCAATCCGGCAGCTTCGCAGTCAGTCGGCATGCTTGGTACTATTTTCCTTACGACTACTATTGCCCCCGCTGTCGCAACATTTGTATGTATGGTATTTACATGGCTCAAATACGGCAAACCCGATGTTTCAATGTGCCTTAACGCATCGCTCGCAGGTCTTGTAGGCATTACCGCCGGCTGCGATGTTATGGATGCCGCAGGCGCTTTAGGCGTGGGCGTCGTATCGGGACTTCTTGTCTGTTTCGGCGTATGGCTTCTCGATCACAAGCTTCACATTGACGACCCTGTCGGAGCTGTTGCGGTACATATGATGAACGGTATCTGGGGAACGATCGCTGTCGGTCTTTTCGCAACGGATACTGCTCCCGGATTTGCAGTCGCAAAAGCGGGCGGCGCAAGCGGCATCGCCTGTGAAGGTCTTTTCTACGGCGGCGGCTTTGAGCTTTTAGGCAAACAGCTTTTAGGCGTTATTACAGTAGGAGCATGGACTGCTGTAGCTATTACTGTAACATTTCTGATTATCAAAGCGACTATCGGGATCAGAGCTTCAAAAGAAGAGGAGATCATTGGTCTTGACGCTACAGAGCATAATCTCCCGTCAAGCTATGCTGACTTTATGCCGTCGGCTTCAATGGTTTCGGAAATCAAAAATCAGGGAGCTGAAGCGGGTGTTGACGTTTCTGGAGTTATTCCGGAAGAGGAAGCCGTCCCTGTCGCTATACAGTCTAAACAGAACACGGACGGTACGCCGAAGCTTACAAAGATCTCTATCATATTCAAGCCCGAAAAACTTGAAAAGCTCAAGAGAGCGCTTAATTCTATCGAAGTCAGCGGTATTACTATCACAAATGTAATGGGTTACGGTACTCAGAAAGGTCAGAAGAAATATTATCGAGGCGTTCAAAGCGACGATGTACAGCTTCTGCCTAAGGTGAAAGCTGAAGTCGTAGTTTCTAAAGTTCCTGTTGAAAAGGTGGTCAATGCTGCCAAGAGGGCTCTCTACACCGGTAATATAGGCGATGGTAAAATATTTATCTATGATGTTGAAAACGCTGTCAAGGTAAGGACCGGCGAGATCGGATACGACGCCTTGCAGGGTGAGGAAACAGATTAATAAAATAACTATATAAAAACGACAAACCCCCATAATAAAAAAATCGCTCTCTGCCGCTTGGCACAGGGCGGTTTTTTTATTGCTTTCATTGTCAGAATAAAAAATGATGAAATGAAAACCATACAAAAATTGTACAAATTCCCAAAAGTGAAATACGGATATTGACAAAGCTCAAAAGTTGTGATATGCTAACTATATGAGGCAATTTTGTAAATATCAACGAAATCTGAAATCAAAAATATGTCCAAGCAGTATTCATAGAAATTTACAAATGCAGCCTGTAATTCGGTTAGCTCTAAGCAACCAAATGGAACTGCTGCGGATATATGCCGTACAAACAAGGAGGAATTTATATATGTTTCTTGAGATCAAAGAAGTCAAAAAGCATTTCGGCGATGGCGAAAGCCGTGTAGACGTGCTGAAAGGAATCGACGTCGGAATAGAAAAGGGCGAAATATGCGTACTGCTCGGCCCATCCGGGTCAGGAAAGTCCACTCTTTTGAATATCATCGGCGGAATCGACAGCGCCGACAGCGGCTGCATCTCCATAAACGGTGAAAAGACGGCAGATATGAATGAAAAAACGCTCACGCAGTACCGCCGCAAGCATCTTGGGTACATATTCCAGATGTACAACCTGATCCCAAATCTGAACATAAAGGAAAATGTTGAGATCGGAGCATATCTCAGCGAAAATCCTCTTGATGTTGACGAACTGCTGAATACGCTCGGTCTGTATGAACATCGTCACAAGCTTCCGAATCAGCTTTCCGGCGGTCAACAGCAGCGAACAGCTATCGGACGCGCTGTTGTAAAAAATCCAGATATTCTGCTGTGCGACGAGCCTACGGGAGCGTTGGACTACAACACGTCAAAGGAAATTTTAAAGCTTATCAGCGACCTTAATAATAAGTACGGAAATACCGTTGTCATGGTCACGCATAACGACGCTATCAAGGATATGGCAGACAGAGTTATCAAGCTTCGCGACGGCGTCATCAGAAAAAATTATATCAATGAAAACAAAATTTCCGCTGAAGAACTCGATTGGTAAGGAGATCAATTATGAAGAATCCACTTATTAAAAGACTTCCCCATGAACTGAAAAGCGAATTCGGCAGATACCTTGTGATCTTTCTGTTTATTGTAGTAACGGTCGGGTTCGTATCTGGCTGGAATGTTGCCGGAAACAGCATGTCTGCCGCCTATGATGACAGCTTTGAAAAATGCCGGATCGAAGACGGTAATTTTGAGTTATACGCCCCTGCCGACAGTAAACTTATAGCCGATCTGGAAACGTCCGACCTACAGGTATATGAGAATTTCTATATCGAACGCGAAACAAAGGAAGTCGACAGCACCTTGCGTATCTTTAAAAAGCGTACCGAGGTGAATCTCGAAAATCTCATGGAAGGCAAATTTCCCGAAAATACCAATGAGATAGCTATAGACAGAATGTATGCGGACAACAACAAAATATCTGTCGGCGATAATCTGACACTTGACGGTAAAACCTTTAACGTATGTGGGTTTGTTGCGCTCTCGGACTACAGCGCGCTGTTTTCAAGCCCTTCCGATATGATGTTCGACGCTATGAAATTCGGCGTTGCGACAGTAACGGATAACTGCTTTGAATCGCTTGGCGAAAACGGTCTGCACTACGGATATTCATGGAAATATGCAAGCCGTCCCGATGATGATATTCATGCGAAAAAGCTTTCGGAGGATTTTCTTGAAACGCTGTCGGAAAAGGCTATGCTTCATGACAACGCTGTAACGGGCTATATCCCCGAATACATCAATCAGGCAATTATTTTCACAGGCGACGACATTAAAGGCGACAATACCTTTATCAACCTGTTTCTTTACATAGTTATTGTGATTATCGCTTTTGTTTTCTCGATCACCACAAGCAATACGATTACAAAGGAAGCTTCTGTCATCGGCACGCTTCGAGCCACAGGATACACAAAGGGCGAGCTTGTCCGCCACTATATGACTATGCCTGTGCTTGTAATGCTCGCGGCTGCTGTTACGGGAAATATCCTCGGCTACACAGTATTTAAGAATATTGCGGCAGCGGCTTATTATGGAAGCTACAGTCTGCCTACCTATCATACATTATGGAATCCAAAGGCATTTATAAATACCACGATAGTACCTATTGCAATATTGATCGTAATTAATTTCATCATGCTTTACCGCAAACTCAATCTGTCGCCGCTGAAATTTATCCGCCGCGACCTAAGCCGTAAGAAAAACAAAAAGGCGTTTAAGCTCAACACAAAGATTGGCATTATGCACCGTTTCAGAACGCGCGTTATATTTCAGAATATTCCGAACTACATCACAATTTTTTTTGGTGTTTTCTTTGCAAACGCCATACTGCTTTTCGGAATGCTATTTGTCCCCTTGCTTGATAAGTATCAGGAGGATATCACCGAAAACCTCCTTGCCTCGCATCAGTATCTGCTGAATACCCCTGCGGAAACATCGGATAACGATGCGGAAAAATACGCTGTCAATACATTGAAAACACTTGAGGGAAAACTGAAATCGGAAGAAGTTTCTGTTTACGGAATCGAGCAAAACAGTAATTACATAGATATCGAACTGAAAGACGGAGTTTACATTTCCAATGCCTACGCGGAAAAGCATGGTCTTGAGAAAGACGATGAAATTACGCTCAAAGAACAATTCGGCAGTAAGGAATACAGCTTCAATATTGACGGCGTATACTATTACCCGTCGTCGCTGTGTATTTTTATGGACAGAGGGGATTTCAACAATACCTTTGACGAAAACGCCGACTACTTTAACGGTTACTTCTCTGAAAATGAAATTTCCGACATTGACGAGAAACTCATCGCCGCTGAAATCACTATCGACGACCTGACAAAGACCTCGCGTCAGCTAAAGCTTTCTATGGGAAGCATGATGGATCTTTTTCTGATTTTCGGCGTGGTAATGTTTATACTGATAGTCTATCTGCTGTCGAAAATAGTTATTGAAAAGAACGCGCAATCCATATCAATGGCGAAAATTTTAGGATATCGTAACGGCGAGATCAACGGCATTTACATCGTAACAACTTCAATTATTGTCGTGCTGTCTATGCTTGTGACAATACCTGTTTCAAACCTTGCTATAGAAAAAGTTTTTGTGGTATTTCTCAAGGATTACTCGGGCTGGCTGCCTTATTACTGCGCCCCGTCCGTATTTGTAAAAATGGCGGTGATCGGAATTGCATCTTATGCGGCGATTGCTTTTTTCCAAACAAGAAAGGTTAAGAAGATACCGCTTGCAGACGCGCTGAAAAACGTGGAATAGCAAGAAAAACGGGCAAAATACTCCCATAATAAAAATCGCTCTCCGCCGTTTGGCGCAGGGCGATTTTTTATTTCTCGTTTTTCGATCGTTCTTAGAACCTCAAAATCAGAAAAAAATTTGAAATATTCAAAACTTTTTTCAATACTAAAAAACGGAGGGCGTTACCCTCCGTTTTTTGTTTAGTTAGAAAGCCATTTATACATTCCGGCATACTGGTTTGCCGAACTGTTCCATGAAAAGTCCGACTGCATTGCTCTCTTTATGATCTCCTGCCATTGTTCATTTCTTGTGAAATAAACCGTCTTTGCGTAATTGATAACATTGAGCATATCATAGGAGTCATAATTTGTGAACGAGAAGCCGTTACCGTAATTTTCAAACTCGTTATACGGAACAACGGTATCTTTAAGACCGCCCGTTTCACGAACTATAGGAAGCGTTCCGTAGCGCAGAGAAATAAGCTGTGTAAGACCGCACGGCTCAAAACGTGACGGAACAAGCATAGCGTCAGCCGCGGCATAAAGTCTGTGCGCGCGCTGCTCCGAGAAGAAAATATTTGCCGAAACTCTGTCCGGATATTTCCATTGGAAATGCTTGAAGAGATTTTCATATCTCGGTTCGCCTGTGCCAATAACGACAAACTGCGTATTCTCGTCACATATCTGCTCGATAACTCTGTTTACAAGGTCAAGACCTTTCTGATCGGTAAGACGCGAGATAATTCCGATCATGAATTTGCCCTGATCTTTCGGAAGTCCAAGCTCTTCCTGAAGCCCAAGCTTGTTTTCCGCTTTTTTCTCCTTGTAATTTCTGACGCTGTATTTTGCATAAATATCGCTGTCGGTTTCAGGATTATAGATATTGTAATCTATACCGTTGAGAATACCTCTGAGCTGCAAGTGACGCGCCTTGAGCAGCCCTTCAAGACCTTCGCCGTACTGCGGCGTCTGTATCTCATAAGCGTAAGTGTTGCTGACCGTTGTGATATAATCCGCGTAAACAAGTCCGCCTTTGAGCATGTTTGCGTCCTTTTTGTATTCAAGCTTGTCGGGAGTAAAAATATTGTCCGGCAGATTTGTGAACTTTTTGAATGTCTTGATGTCCCATATGCCCTGGAATTTGAGATTGTGAATCGTCATTACCGTTTTAGTTCCCCAATAGAAAGGATTATCCTTGTAAAGCGTTTTGAGGAATACCGGGATCATACCCGTCTGCCAGTCATGACAATGTATGATATCAGGTTTGAAATCAATTACAGGCATGATAGCCAGAACTGCCTTTGAGAAGAATATGAAGCGTTCAATATCATAAAGGGTCGAGCAATAGGGGGTATCAGTCTTGAAATAGTCCTCATTATCAACGAAATAATAGGTTATTCCCTCATATTCATATTCCATAATGCCGACATGCGGAGAAAAATTCAGCTTGCCCATATCCATATAGAAATGATGAACATATTTGAATTTACTTCTTAATTCCCACGGTATACATGTATAACTCGGCATAATGACCCTTACATCAAATTCGTTTTTATCAAGCATTTTGGGAAGCGCGCCGACAACGTCGGCAAGTCCGCCTGTTTTCATAAACGGAACACATTCGGAAGCTGCGAATAAAATATTTTTCATAAATGGTCCTCCTTTGTTTTATTGCTGTAATATTGCTCCGCCAATTAAACCCTGCCAAATCGCGAATCAATATTCTATCTGAAACGTCGTTTTTCTTACCGACCAAGCGGCGTCGAAAAATATGACGGATAGATCTCGGCAAGCTTTAGGCAACACCGCGCAAAGCACGCCTGACGTCTTTGCACAATCTTTGTGCGGTATTTCCTTTACTTACCTTACTTATATTATTATAGTATTATTTGGATTCATAGTCAATAGAATATAAAAAATAAAAGCTATTTTTATGAAAATTTGTGAAAAATCAACTAAAATCTCCTTTGCGTTTTGCTCAAAGGGAAAGTAATTGCGGTTTAATTTGCCGCAGTATTATGGAAAATAGCAATTTTTCCCGGAATGTTTGTTACCGTTTCATATATCGGGTTATTTTCATACTGCACCTGTTCTTCACCGCCGAAACGCAGATCAAGAACGATATATTCCACCTGATCTCTGTATTGCGTAGTTTCGTACTCGTATATTTCACGGCAGTCGAACATGGCCGGCACTAAAAATGTTGTAGCCGCTACGGAAGCGTCTCTCGGCACAAGATCCAAAGCGTTGTCTATAACTTCTATCGAACCGCTTTCAACGTCCGCCTTGTAGTCCTTGAAACCGTTCGATCTGTAGTATGTGCAGCACATAAACATAAGTATAGACGAGCATGCTGCGACCGCAAGTACCTTTGAACGGAATCCCGGCTTCATATCCTCGTAATTCAGTACCATTATATAAAACAGGAACGCGGCGCTTCCGTAGGTATACTGGAATCCGATATCATGCTGATAGCGGTAATCCGACATAAGATTTATCAGTATAAACGGTATAAACAGAATGAACCTTGACGGTTTTTTTGTCATAAGCGGCATGAACGCTATCGGTACAAGCATCTGAAGAAGGAAAGTTATCTTTTCCATGTCATATGAATCGTGTATCGGGAAATCGAAGGATTCATATATCGTGTATATCGGATTTAAAATAACCGATTTAATAACCGTTATCAAGCTTCCGCTTCCGTCATAAATAAAGTTGTCGTATCTGTACGACATAGTGCCAAGACCGTATTTTGCCATGAGATTTGAAACCACAACAAAGTATACGACCGAAAAGCCCAATACGGCGGCGCCTTTGGTTATCCTGCGCCTCGACATCATAAAGTAAAGACCTATAACGGCGGCGTATACGGGGGCGTCCTCCTTTACCATGAGAAGCAGCAGAGTGCATATTGCAGTCGGTATCCACTTATCCTTTTCCAACGCGTATATTACCCACAGCACAAGAGCCGTCAGAAATTTATTTTCATGCAGGAAATAGAAACAGCCGTTTGTCATCGACGGCAAAAGCACATAACAAAGCGCAAATAGAACTGTCGCATTATTTGAAAGCTTGTGATTTTTACATATCAGATAAAGCGGTATAAGTCCGCTTGCGATGATCGCCGCTTGTCCGATAAGGAGCGTAACGGGAGATGGGAATATGTAGAAAAACGGCAGCAGCAGATAATAAATAGGCGAAAAATGTACCGCAAAATGGCTGAGAAGCCCATCTCTTTCGCAGGTTGTAAGAGGCCGGAAAGTTTCTTTCATGTAATGGAACATCTGCGAGAATATGCCGAAATCGTAGCATGACGAATAATGTCTTAGATGCAGAAACGAAGTAAGCAGTCCGGCAAAGAGCGTAAATACCAGTCCCAAAACGGCGATTATTATAATGGTCGGGAGCTTTTTCAGCTTGAACGTTATCCAGTCCCCGACGCAGTATACCGCGGCAGCCCCCATGAAAATACAAAGACCTATCGTGAAATAGAGTTTGTTGTCCTGAACAATGGCATAGGAACAGTATATGAGCGACGACATGAAAAGTATGATCTTGTCAACAGGTTTTTTGTTTATTATGTTCAGTACAATAAATACTACGGCAATAAGAATAATAAATACTGCCATATTTATTTCTTTAAAGAAGTCAAACGAAGTAAAGATATATTCTCCCGATATGATATTATAGCATGATATGGTTATCCACGCCGCGATCAATCGGACAATAATGCTCTCGTAGCCTATTTCAGCTATCTTGTCTTTAATGATCCTGAAAATATTTTTTTTCTCTTCTTCGGGTTTCTGACCGCTGTCGGAAGATTCCGTTCCGGCATCACCGGCAGTTTCAGCCGTACTGCTTTCGACGGGATCGGATATTTCCGCTTCCGGTTCGTTTCCCTGAATCACAGATGACGTACCGATGTCGTTATCCTTCGGCGCATTAATATTGTTTTCCATAATTATTCCTTTCATTTATGATTTTAGAACCTCGTTCATGCAGGGGACGCTTGAAAATGAGTTATTGAACACCTCTGCTATTATAACGGTATATTACTATAATATTGTATCATATATTCCTGATTTTTGCAATGGTTTTCTGTTATATATCACAGAAATCAATTTTTTGAGAAGCTTATGGGGGACTCTGTCCCCACCCTCCTGCCAAAGGGAATTATTCCCTTTGGCAACCCCGTGATTTTTTATAATACTACCCAAAAGTAGTATTATAAAAAATGTGGAAAACCACACAGAACGTTCTTGGTAAGGATCGTGAGATAAAGTTTCTCAAAATTTCAAAAAGTGATTTTATTGCAAACTATAATTGCTGAATGCTAAAAAGTGTCGTTTACAGTCCCCGTCTATAAAGACAGTCATTATTTTTCGCTTCTGCGACTCACAGCGTAAGCTGTGCCGGAGCAGAAGCTTGATCTTCTTTGGTTCGTTTCTTGCATCAAGGCAAGAAATGAACATACTACTCAATTCAATTTTTGAGAAGCTTATGGGGGACTCTGTCCCCCAAGCCCCCTGCCAAAGGGAATGCCTCTTACAGA
>JAMPFN010000086.1 GCA_023664445.1 Clostridium sp.
AGCTTGATTTTCTTTGGTTCGTTTCTTGCATCAAGGCAAGAAACGAACATATAAGCATTAAAACCGATGGGAACATATCCCATCGGTCTTTCAGCATAGTATCGGCTGAAGCTGTCGGCCTTCGAGCGCCGACACGATCGTAGCTTCAAGCAATGTAAAATCACATATAGCGGAGGTTGGCTTGTTGACTTTATCGTCCTGATAAAACGGTACAAAATAATAGTTTCGCATATTTAAAAGCGCGCCTATATTTTTCATTGAACCGGCAAGCGAATCGTTTGACGCAAGAGCGATAACTACCGGTCTTTTGTTTCTCAGGTGCGATTTCACCGCCATTGTTACGGGGGAATCGGTTATGCTCATCGCAAGCTTGGCGCAGGTATTGCCTGTGCAGGGGCAGACAACGAGTATATCCGTCATATTTTTTGGACCTATCGGTTCTGCCGCGTCTATAGTTGTGATAACTTTTCTCTTGCAGATATTTTCAAGCTTTTTGATATTTTCCTCCGCTGTGCCGAATCTTGAATTTATAGCGGAAGCGTTATACGACATTATCGGCACAAGATCCGCGCCGTTTTTTTTCAGCAGCTCTGCCTGTGAAAAGCTTTCTTTAAATGTACAGAACGAGCCTGTCATGGCATAGCCTATCCTGAGTTCCGAAAAATCAGCCATCCGTACAGCTCCTTTCCTTGAGAATATTTAAAATGGCAGAAGCTATTATTTCTCCCGAGCTTATCGGAGCGACCTTTCCCGGCAGCGACAACGCCCAGACTACTTTTAACCCCATACTTCCGGCAGCCTCCAGGTCGACGCCGCCCGGTTTTGAAGCAAGGTCGATTATAAGAGCTTCCTCTGATATATTTTTAAGTATTTCTTTGTCAAGTATCATTGACGGGATCGTATTAAAAATAAGACTGAAACCGTCCGCGTTATTTTCTAGTTCGGAAATATGCAGACCGCGGCAGCCGTATATTTCCGCCCATGCGAGATCGGAGTATTTTCTTGCAGCGACGGTAACGTCCGCTCCCATAGCGCACAGTATTTTCACCAGCGCCTTTGATATTCTGCCAAAGCCTGTTACAAGTACCTTCTGACCAAAAATAGTCGTCGCCATTTCTTCCATGGCTATCTGTATCGCGCCCTCGGAGGTCGGCACGGCGTTCAGGACGCTAAGCTCCTCGCGTTCAAAATAATCTATAGCCTCTGCCCCATGCTTTTGGAAAATCTTCATTGTCCGGTCGTCTATTCGTCCGCCGAAAATGATCCCGTTTTCTTTCAGCACGGGAAAAAGACTTGTCAGCGGTATATTGCTTTTACAAAACGGAGCGTTTACAAAAACGCCGTCCTGTGAAGCCGGAAGAGGCAGAATTATGATATCCGCTTTTTCGGGAAGCTCAAGTGTCTGCCCGACAGGCTTTATGCTCTGCGGCAGCGAAAAACCGCCGTCAATGCCTGCGGAATAGACCGTATGCTCCTTTGCGAGAGCGGCTGCGGTATATACTGACCTCAGATCCCCTCCTACGGTAAGAAATGTGATTTTTTTATTCATAGCGACCCCTCGATTCTTTGCGGCTCATAGATTCAAGCCTGAGATTTTCTTTGACAGCTATGTGTTCACAGATATATCCAAACGTCAAAATAATTTGCCGTTTACTATAAGAACCTGTGTTCATAGGAAATTTATGCGGATTTTCGAGCATAATTTTTCTGATAACAAGGCAATTTTTTGTAGGCATACTCGCGTATGGCAAAGAAAATCAACGAAGTTATCGGGAAAATTTGCCGAAAAGACGTGTAATGGTTCTATGAACACAGGTTCTAAGAACACAGGCTCTTACATTATATGTAAAACTGACGAGTTTTGTGCAGAGAGCAAATAATTTGTAAAATACGTTGGATATCCTTGACTTTTATATGTTCAATAGTGTATAATTTTAAGAGCTTCTATTTGCATGATCCCTAAAAAGGAGATGAAAAGCATAAAATGAACAAAATGGAATATATTTATAAACTCAGAGAGCGTCTTTCGCCGCTTCCGGAAAAGGAACGTGAAGCCGCCGTTAAATATTACAACGAGCTTTTTGACGATGCCGGACCTATGAACGAACAAGCTGTCATCACAAGTCTTGGCTCGCCCCAGAATCTCGCCCATACTATATTGAATGACAAGGGCAAAATATCTTATGAATTCGGCAAAACCAAAAAGGAAGTAAAAGCTGTAAGAAAAAAAATGACATCTCAGCAAAGCTATATCGCGATTGCCGTTATTGTGCTTACATTTCCTCTTTGGGGAACGCTTCTGCTAGCGGTATTTGCAGTCGTGGCAGGTATTTTTCTTGCCGCGGCATTGTCTTTGACAGCGCTCGGCTTTTCGGGAATAGCTCTTATATGCATGGGTATAGCTTACATAAGCAGAGCGGTTTCAATATCGCTTGCTCTTTCGGGCGCGGGAATAGCGCTTATAAGTCTTTCCCTGCTGCTTTTTACACCGATAATGAAGCTCGTCATTCATCTGATGAAGCTGATAATCAAAAAATGTATCAGGCTGCTAAATAAGCTTATCGGCAGAACGGAGGTCAGAGGCGGATGAATAAAAAAGTAATGAGATACGCGATCCTGACCCTGATATTTATCGCAGGACTTGTGATCGCTTCTATCGGGCTTTCAATGGGCGCTTCCGAGGATTATAAGAAGCAGCTGAACATAACCGATATCGAAGCCGTTGTTCCGGCGCAGGACGTTTTAAGTCTTGATATCGATACGGATTATTCCGATCTTGAAATAATCGCCTCCAATGATGCGGAGGGATTTGAGATATCGGCTGAAAACGTGTCGCGCGGTTACCTTAAATATTCCGTATCAAATAATATTCTCAGGCTAAGATACACTTTCAATAAATGGTATGAAATATCTTCCGTTCCCTTTCTTCTAAAAAAAATGGGAAAGATAAAGATAACCGTTCCGGCGAAAATCCCGCTGAAGGACATACAGATAAATTCCGGTATAGGTACGACTTCCGTAAGCTATCTTACCGCTGAAAATATATACATTGACTGCGGAGCGGAAGAAAGCAGGCTCGGAAACGTAAATGCCGAATATATCGAAATAAACAGCGGTTCAGGCAAGATATCTGTCGAAAACATTACCTCCGACGGATTTTCGTTTACAGGAGGAAAGGAAGATGCCGATATAAAAAATTTCCGTGTTAAAAATCTTGAAATGATATCGGGACGGGGTAATATTTCAGCTTCCGGAAGTATTGACGGAAACAGCTTTCTGGAATGCGGAATGGGAGATATCAAAGCTGAAATATTCGGAAAAAAAGAAGATTATCTTATAACTGTTCCCAAAGGAAGAATTTCTGTAAACGGCGTTGAAATAATGGGGACAAAAAAAGGAAAATACAAAATGGAAATAACAAAAGGCATGGGCGACGTTGACATTTCTTTCAAGTGATTTTTTCAACAGCAAAAGACCGATGAGAATAATCTCATCGGTCTTAATTTGTCAAAACACATATTCAGACTCTAACACTTTGCGCTTAAATAAGACTATCAGCCTCCATGCACCATTTGCCGTCTATCTTGTAAACATTGAATGTTACCTTTTCGCTGTCGTCATCGTCATCGCCCTTGATCTTAAGTCTTAACTTAACTTCATAGCCTTTCTGAACATTTACCTTTGCATCGTAGTAATCTTCAATGTCGTCTTCCATATCCTTAAGATCGTCCTTGTCGATCTTTTCCTTGCTCTTGATCTTATAAGAAACCTTTATGTCGTCACCGTATTCATCTTCAAGACTATCAAGAAGATCTTCTCCGACCTCGTCAAGCTCGTCAATGATCTCACTCTTTTTCATGTCGTCATATTCGTCTTCGATCATAAATTCGGGCATGCTCTTATAAAGATATTTTCCTTTTCCTGTTTCCATAGCCTTGCAGAAGTTATCTATCGGATCTTTATAGCTTCCGCCGAAAAGCGCCTTTAAAATAAGTATAAAGACAACCAAAACAACTGCCGCTGCCGCGATCAGAACAGGAAACATTTTCTTTGATCCGTCTGTTGGATTCTCAACGATTACCGGATCGACGCCGTTCGCTGTCGGTGCGCTGTCCTGATTTGCTCCGCATGAAGGACAAACCGCCGCGTTATCATCATCGATCTGCGCTCCGCACTGCATACAATATTTACTCATAATTTCTACCCCCATAAAAAAATTGAAACAACCGCGCAATATTTTCTCCGAAACGCCATTCTGCGCGGCGTCATCTGAATGATACTTATAAATTTTACCATATAAGCGTTATTTTGTCAATATTTTTTTGAAAATATCACGCGAATTCAGTTTTTGAGAAATTTATGGGGGACTCTGTCCCCCAAACACCCTGCCCAAGGAAATGACTCTTACAGAGCCGTCCCCCTCTGTCAGCTTCGCTGAGATCTCCCCACCCCGCGGGGAGTCACCTTTGGAATCCTCATGTTTTTTTGAAATACCACCCGTTGGGCGGTATTTCAAAAAATGTGGGTAACCACACGAAACGTTCTTGGCAAAGATTGAAGACAAATCGCCTCAAGATTTCAAAACTGTAACCAATATCTGCTGAATGGTAAAAATAACCATTCACAGTCCCCATCTATAAAGATAATCACTAATTTTCGCTTTCGCGACTCACAGCGCAAGCTGTGCCGGAGCGAAAGCTTGATTTTCTTTGGTTCGTTTCTTGCATCAAGGCAAGAAATGAACATACTGCGCTATTCAAAATTTTAAAAATTGAAACGCATATAAAAAATACTTTTCAAACAATTGCATAAAAATTTGAAATTCACATTATGAATATTTCAAAAATTAAAGCTTATAATAAATCCAGAACATTTTTATGTTCTAAGAAATGAGGTGTACAGTATGTGGGACAAGCTCGCACTTATCCTGCTGATAATCGGCGGGATAAACTGGGGTCTGGTCGGAATTTTCAGTTTCGATCTTGTAGCATGGCTTTTCGGCGGAGCTGATTCTATATTGAGCAGAGCGATCTACATTATAGTTGCGATATCGGCAATATGGTGTATTTCTCTTCTTTTCAGACCGAGCAGCAAAATGATCGAAGCCGCAGACTAACAGATTCTCATATAGATAAGTCAAGTAAAACTTGCCGAAATCTATTCCCATATTCTTCGGCTGCCGCTTTACGTCATGAAAAACGGCAGCAGAAAAATACCGGTCGTAAAAAGACCGGTATTTTTTATAAATGAAGCAAGTAAAGCTTGCTATAAAATCTAAAGTTTAGGTCAACAAAGGCTTGCGGATTCCAAAGGCAGAGCCTTTTGTCGCTCTCCGCAGAGAGCGAAACTCCTTGCCTTAGAAGAAGCGCATTTCAAGGGGTGAGCCGTAAAAATATTTTTACGGCGAGGGGACGCTTTGCAAGTGAAAGCGTCCCCTTATAAATATTAAAAATTGGTTTTTGCACAAAATGTATCAAGTAATAATCACAAAAAAATAAACCCGATCAAGTTTTGACCGAGCTTTAATAAAAATAAGAGAAAATAAATATGTGTAGAACAAAAGAAAGGAGACAACAAAACGAGTGTAAATAATTCATGAATTATTTAACACTATAGTCATTATACACCATGAAACCCCATTCGTCAACAAAAATTTACTAATTTTTAATTTTTTGAGATAATTTTGTAACATTCTACAATATTAAGTGTGTAAAATTATACACATTGAAGTATTCTCGTGTGATTTTTTGTGATTTTTCTTCCCGATTTCAAGAAATTTGTTTGCTGAACTAAAAATAAACGTTTTCAGCAATTTTTTTGAGAGATTTGACAAAAAGGTATTTACAAAATTGCCTCTTTATGTTATTATTATATAGTAAAGCTTCGTATATTATCTGCGGAGATATACTTGGCTGAAATCAATTTTTAATATCAGGAGGACTATTACCAATGGCAAGAAAAATGAAAACCATGGACGGTAATAACGCTGCCGCTTGGGTATCTTATCCATTTACCGAAGTTGCCGCTATTTATCCTATCACACCGTCGTCACCAATGGCAGAAGTAACTGATCAATGGTCAGCAAAAGACAAAACCAATCTGTTCGGACAGCCTGTACAGGTTGTTGAAATGCAGTCAGAAGCAGGCGCTGCGGGTGCTGTTCACGGCTCGCTTTCATCAGGCGCACTGACTACTACATATACAGCGTCACAGGGTCTTCTCCTTATGATCCCCAATATGTACAA
Organism: Clostridium sp.; assembly: GCA_023664445.1. Classification (GTDB taxonomy): domain Bacteria; phylum Bacillota; class Clostridia; order Oscillospirales; family Ruminococcaceae; genus Porcipelethomonas. The sequence continues at coordinate 6,246 of JAMPFN010000086.1, forward strand.
GATCGCCGGAGAACTTCTCCCGTCAGTTATCCACGTTTCCGCAAGATGCGTATCTTCACACGCTCTGAACATCTTCGGAGATCATTCGGATATCTACGCATGCCGTCAGACAGGCTATGCAATGCTTTGTTCATCAAATCCTCAGGAAATTATGGATCTCGGCGCTGTCGCTCACCTTTCAACTATCAAGGGCAGAGTTCCGTTTATCCATTTCTTTGACGGTTTCAGAACGTCTCATGAGATCCAGAAGATCGAAACATGGGACGACGCCGATCTCAAGGACATGCTCGACATGGACGCCGTTAAGAGATTCCGCGACGAAGCTCTCAACCCTGAACATCCTGTTTTAAGAGGTACGGCTCAGAACCCCGATATCTTCTTCCAGGCAAGAGAGGCATGCAACTCATATTACGACGCTATGCCGGCTATAGTTGAAGAATACATGAACAAAGTCAACGCTAAACTCGGCACAGACTACAAGCTGTTCAACTACTACGGCGCTGCCGACGCTGAACACGTTATCGTAGCTATGGGTTCTGTAAACGATACTATCGAAGAAACTATCGACTATCTCAACGCAAACGGCGGCAAGTACGGTCTTGTTAAGGTAAGACTTTACAGACCTTTCTGCGCAGACAAGCTTGTTGAAGCTATTCCGGATTCTGTTAAGAGGATCTCTGTTCTTGACAGAACAAAAGAACCCGGCTCGCTCGGCGAACCGCTCTTCCTCGACGTTGTTGCGGCTCTCAAGGGCACAAAGTTCAACGATGTTCCGGTATTCTCGGGCAGATACGGTCTTGGTTCAAAGGATACGACTCCCGATCAGATCATCGCTGTTTACAAGAATACGGAAAAGCCAAGATTTACGATCGGTATCAAAGACGACGTTACAAATCTTTCGCTCGATCCTACAGAAAATCCCGATACGGCTCCGGCAGGAACTACTTCATGTAAGTTCTGGGGACTCGGTTCAGACGGTACTGTAGGCGCAAACAAGAACTCTATCAAGATCATCGGCGACCATACAGACCTCTATGCTCAGGCATATTTCTCATACGACTCAAAGAAATCAGGCGGCGTAACAGTTTCACACCTGCGTTTCGGAAAAACTCCTATAAAGTCGACATACCTTATCAACAAGGCTGACTTCGTAGCATGTCACAATCAGAGCTATATCGACAAGTACGATATGGTATCGGATATCAAGCCGGGCGGTACGTTCCTTCTCAATACGATCTGGGATATGGAAGGACTTGAAAAGAATCTTCCCGGTCAGGTAAAGAGAACGCTTGCTAAGAACAATATTAATTTCTATACTATCAACGGCGTTAAGCTCGGTGAAGAAACCGGAATGGGTACAAGGATCAATACTATTCTTCAGTCCGCATTCTTCAAGCTTGCCGACATCATCAACTTCGAGGACGCTGTCAAGTACATGAAAGCAGCCGCTGAAGCTTCTTACAGCAAGAAGGGTCAGGACATCGTTGAAAAGAACTGGAACGCTATCGATGCAGGCCATCAGAACGTAGTTAAAATCGATATTCCGGCTTCATGGGCTGACGCTGCCGATACTCAAATGGGTATGGCAAACGTTACATGCAGCAACAAGACTCTCGAAAATTACGTAAACAATATTCAGATCCCCTGCAACGCTCAGAAGGGCGATTCGCTCCCCGTTTCTACATTCAAGGACATGGCTGACGGCACATTCCCGCAGGGCTCTGCCGCTTTTGAAAAGAGAGGCATCGCTGTTAAGGTTCCGGAATGGATCCCTGAAAACTGTATCCAGTGTAATCAGTGCGCTTATGTTTGTCCTCACGCTGTTATCAGACCTGTCGCTCTTTCCGCCGACGAGGTTTCAAACGCTCCTGCCGGCATGAAAATGGCTGATTTCAAACCCGCTATGGACGGTCTGAAATTCGCTATGACAGTTTCAACTCTCGATTGTACAGGATGCGGCTCATGCGCTAATATATGTCCTGCAAAGGAAAAGGCTCTCGTTATGAAGCCTATCGAATCACAGCTTGACGAACAACCTAAGTTCGATTACGGCGTAACTATCGACGAAAAGCCTGCCGTTGCTGAAAAGTTCAAGGCAACCACGGTTAAGGGTTCACAGTTCAGACAGCCTATGCTTGAATTCTCAGGCGCTTGCGCAGGCTGCGGCGAAACGCCTTACGCTAAGCTTATCACACAGCTCTTCGGCGACAGAATGTATATTGCAAACGCTACAGGATGTTCTTCGATCTGGGGCGGTTCTGCTCCTTCAACTCCTTACACATACAACAAGGAAGGTAAGGGTCCGGCTTGGTCCAACTCGCTCTTTGAAGACAACGCTGAATTCGGTTACGGTATGTACTTAGGTCAGAAGGCTCTCAGAGACAGAGCTATCGCTAAGGTACGCGCTCTTTACGAAAAGGCTGAAAAGCCGGAGGTTAAGGCTGCTGTAGGCGAATATCTCGATACTCTTGAGGACGGAAACGCTAACACACCTGCCGCAAACAAGATGATCGCTGCTCTTGAAGCATGCGGCTGCGATTCAGCTAAGGAAGTTCTTGAATACAAGGATTACCTCAGAAAGAAATCACAGTGGATCTTCGGCGGCGATGGCTGGGCTTACGATATCGGCTTCGGCGGTCTTGACCACGTTATCGCTTCCGGTCAGGATGTAAACATCTTCGTATTCGATACAGAAGTTTACTCAAATACAGGCGGACAGTCCTCTAAGTCGACTCCTACAGGCGCTATTGCACAGTTTGCGGCTGCCGGTAAGGAAGTTAAGAAGAAGGATCTCGCAGGTATCGCAATGAGCTACGGCTATGTATATGTCGCTCACATCGCTATGGGCGCTGATTACAACCAGTGCATCAAGGCTATCGCAGAAGCTGAGGCTTATAACGGACCGTCAATTATCATTGGTTATGCTCCGTGTATCAACCATGGTATCAAGACAGGTATGGGTACTGCTATGGCAGAAGAAAAGAAGGCTGTTCAGTCAGGCTACTGGCATCTTTACAGATACAACCCGACTCTTAAGGCAGAGGGCAAGAATCCGTTCATCATGGATTCAAAGGCTCCTAATACTGACGAATACAAGAACTTCCTCATGGGCGAGGTTCGTTACAACGCTCTTGCGCGTCAGAATCCTGAAAGAGCTGAAAAGCTGTTCGATAAGGCGCTTGCAAACGCTAAGGACAGATACGACTATTTAACAAGACTTTCCAAGCTTTACGGCGAGGATTGATCATAAATTCCACAAACTTTATTTTAAGTATGCGAAAGGAAGTACCGCAGCACAATGCGGGAGGTCCAGAACATAAAATTTTGGCGGACTTAACATGAGTCCGCCAATTTTTTCTGTAAATTCACTTCAATATCATAATTTTATCACAATAATAGGGCATAATATAATTGTCGGTTGAAAGACCGGCAGAAGTTAAAAGCAGTTGTTAAAATTGTTTTATAATTTCATCTCCTCTAAATTATGTCACTCTCTTATTTTTCTCCCTCTGTATTTTGCAGAGGGAGCTTTTTTATGCAAATCAATATTCTCAAAAATTGATTTTTGTGTAAACTATAATTGCTGAATGAAAAAGTTTATCATTTACAATCCCCGACTATAAAGATAGTCATTATTTTTCGCTTCTGCGACTCACAGCGTGAGCTGTGCCGGAGCGGAAGCTTGATTTTCTTTGGTTCGTTTCTTGCATCAAGGCAAGAAATGAACATACTACATAAATCAGTTTTTAAAAATAAAATTACAGTTTATAGAAAAATAAGTGTTTTAGGGGACGCCCTCTCTTGCGGAGCGCCCTACGGCAAGGAGTTTCGCTCTCTGCGGAGAGCGACCAAAGG
>JAMPFN010000087.1 GCA_023664445.1 Clostridium sp.
CGGAGTATGTAAGAGCCTGTTGGTCAACATCCTCACACTTTCGAGCCGGTTCTTTGGAGGTCATAATTTGGACTTTGATATATGGCGGGCTTTATGTCAAGAAAATCAAATCCCTCGTCAATATGCGTTATAACAGTCTTTTCCTCGGAGAGTTCAAGACCACGCTCTTTCAGAAATTCGATAATAATAGGTTTGACGCCATTTTCCAGTATTTCAGGATTTTCGCCTGTAACAATGAAGTCGTCAGCGAATCGTACAAAGTTCACTTTCGGGAAATATGCCTTTCCTTTGATTTTGGTTTTATGATATTTTTCAAGCAGTTTTTCTTCAAGCCCGTCCAATACCATATTGCAGATAACAGTCGAAATTGCAGAACCTTGCGGTGTTCCGTTTTTAGTAGGGAATAGCCGTTTAGTTTCAATATATCCGCATTTCAGCCATTTTCTTAATAACATTTTATCCATAGGGATATGATTCAATATCCATTCATGACTAATGTTATCAAAACAACCTTTAATATCGCCCTCCAGAATCCATTCAGGAGATTTTCCTTTTGCAAGGTCTGAAAAGCATTGTTCAATTGCGTCCTGCGGACAGCGTTTTGAACGGAATCCGTATGAATTTTTATCGGCTGTTGTTTCTGCTATCGGCTCTAATGCAAACTTGTATAGGGTTTGCATGGCTCTGTCTGTCATTGTCGGAATGCTGAGAGGTCTCAGCTTTCCGTTTTTCTTTTTGATGTAGATTCTCCTCAATGGCTGAGGATTATATCCATGTCTTTTTAACTTGCTTATTGCAGTGAATTTTTGATGTGGTGTTTTCCACAATTCGCCGTCAACGCCTGCGGTTCTTTTTCCTTTATTTTGAGTTACTCTTTTTACTGCTAATGCTTTAGCGTAAAGAGAGTGGGTCAGCAGCCATTGCAGGGATTTAACCTTGTTATGTCTGCCTTCCTTGTAAGCCTTCACAATACGTATCTGTAGTCTTTTAACGTAGTTTTCAGCCTTGTTCCAATCAATATCAGACCACTGCTTTACTACGTCAGCAGCCGCACACATTTTACTGTTCATTTGCTTTGCTCCTTTCAAAAATTCTATAGATTCTCTTGTGATAAAAGACCAAGTGGAAGTCTGCTCCCTTTCGGGCGAAACAAATTTTGAATTTCTATCCGTCCCATTACAGAACGGCGTTCGCTTTTTCCACTTTCCTTTACCCACATATTCATCAGCGTTCCTTACGGTTCGCCTTGCATTTCTGCGAATATACGGGCTTAACACGTTTCGCTTAATTAACATAAGTAACTTACAACTATATTATACTTAATAAGCACCAAAAAGTCAATAAAAAACATAACAATTTTTATCTTGTTTCAACAAAAAAATATGGCATTTCTTGAAATTAAGATATATTTTCTTGGAATTAGATAATTTTTTTGAAAACATATAGGAGGACTATCAATGAGTACAACAAAAAATAATAAAGTTAAAGAAGTGACTATTGATATGCCAATAGCGATAGCCTTAATGATTATACTTGGTAACAAGGAATTACGTAAGAACTACATCAACGTAGAATGTAAAGAAAGATTGTCTATGGTTTTAGAACCTTTAGTGTCTGACATTGATCGCCTTTCAGAAGATATTTTTCGAAACAACAATATTCATCTTGTAAGTAAAGATGATGTTTATCAAAAATTATATGAAAATAGAAAGCAATATCATTTTGATAACCTAATAGCATATCTCCGTTTTTTCTATACAAACGAAATAAGTTTTTCTCAAATAAATGGCTATGAAGACATTAAACGCTGTTATCAAGTGATTGAAAAGCATCAAACTAAAACAGCAAATACAAGATTTACTTCTGATTTCTGTTGGAAGATTGCTAGCTTTTTTTGAACGAGCATTCTGAACCAAATAATTCTGATGATGCATATGAACGCCATATACTAAGCTATGAAGACGTAAGGGATACATATCCAATCCGAAAAGAAATGATAAATAGCTCAGGCGGAGATGTATATATTGCAGGAACTACTTTGAAAGATGCTCTTTCGACTTCTAATTCCAATAGAAATATCTCTATCATTCAAGATTTGATACAGAATGGTAATATCCAAAAAATTTATGTATTTATTCTCAATTACAAATATATAGGAATTGATCAGGAATCGGCAAGCAAAGAAATAGAAACCTCCTTAACTAATATCATGGATATTATATTAAAAGCAGAGGATTACTGTCCAAAAGTCGAAATTATTTTGTTAAATAGTTTTAATATACCTTTTGCATTAATTGCTAACGATAAGCTTCTCATAAGAAGTACATATATGTTTGATTACGCTCGTGATTACAGAGGTCAATACCTTATTTTTGATTCAAGCGATTTAGAGTATGAATCAATCAGAAATTATTTTGATATTTTAACAAAGAATGCTTATGAATTAGATATGTCACCACAAGCAAGTGCTTTTGATATTGTTAAGCAAAAATATATTAAAAATGAATTTACTTATAAAGAAAAAAGTTTAAAAATTAAAAAGATTCATCCTGTACAACTTGAGAATATTGTTAGAGCATCATTTAATAAAGGTGGAAATGACAAAGACCATCGAGATTTCTCAATTATACCATGTGATGACACTCAAAAGATTTTATTGCCCTATTTATCAAAAACAGAAGAATTGCTTGATACACTTGTTCGATTGCATGATTCAAATGGATGGGCAAAATAATCCCATGTAATGATTTGGGTTTTCCGAATAACATTATGAGAATTGCTGGAGGGTTCTTGACCGGTGCATACTACAACTGGTCATGTGCAGTTCCCATTGTTCCAGTTGATGCAACTATTAACACTTGTACTTCATCTGTATTTAAGTTGGGAAACTTTAATGCAGATACAATGAATAATAAATTATTTGAAACCATTGTAAAAAAAGTATGTGTTAGTGCTATGGAAATTGGGTATGCATTTTCATTTGAAAGTGGTAACCATTTTCTGACGATTTCAAAAGACGATTCAGGCAATTATTATCTTATTCCTCATTGTAGTGCAAAACAGGCGAAGGAATCCTGTTTCGGTTTATATCCAAGTGAGAGAGTGTGGTATAAAAACAAGATCAAAACTCTTTATAGTGAAGATCAAACACGGTATATACGCTATATTAGGTCAGATACCGCTGTTAAGTTTATTGATTATGCTAATAGACTTCGTGACTTTAATCAGGAGATGCATCAATATATTGCAGAAGAATTCGCTTTTGAGACAGGTTCTAAAATCATAGGACAGCCTATTATTAAACATCACTATGGTATGCCTACGCCTAACTCTATTGCAATTGGTACTTTCACAGTTGATACACGTTCTAATAATGATAACGACCTAATTGTGCCGGTTTTTTCAGAGCTTGGCAAGGATATTTGTATATTCTCTGTAAGTAGACAACAGAGTCAGACGTATACTCCTTTTAGCACAAATCAAAAGATTGTTTTAGTTCCACATGGATGGGGACAGGTTATTGATGGTATAAAATCAATGCGTGTGGAAAATATTTATGATGAAAATGCGCGACAGTTGATCCTTGAAACAACCGAATATCATCAGCTTAATGTTACACCTCAAAAACGTATTTCTTTTTCTGAGAAGAAGGTTCGTCTCTTTAACTCTGTTAATGAATTCCTTGAAGAAAAATGTTCTCATATTAATGGTCGTGTTGAAACAATTCTGCATCCTGTTTACTGTTTCTGTTCTCGCACAGTCCAATTAAATAATTTTTGTTTCGATAAAAAATAAAGGAAGGTGTTTTCTATGAGCCTATACTTTCTGCGACATCTAAAGACTAACTATAATCGAGATAATATAATATCAGGAAAAGAAAATAGTGAAATTCTTTCTGGACAAAAGATAATCAATCTTCCAACAACAGATATAAAGTTTGATGTCGTATTGTCTTCTCCGTTAAAAAGATGCCATTCAACACTTTCTTTAATTTCTAAAGACTATATGCTTTCAATCAAATATATGAATGCGTTGTCAGAAAGAGATATGGGTGTATTAGAAGGTATCAGTAGAGCTGAAGCGAAAATTAAATACCCTTCTCTTTTCTGTGGAAGTAAAATAAATGTATTAGCAGATATTCCTGATGGAGAAAGTATTTATGAAGTTCAGAAACGATTAGAAGTAATTGCAAACTATATAAATGCTAATCAGGACAAAAACATTTTGATTTGCTCACATAATCAGACTATGAAAATATTATACTTCACTCTAAACGGAATTCTTGTGACGAACGATGTTTGGCAGTGCATTAATTTTCCCAATGGCGTTATGATAAATGTGAGTGATTGTATGAACCTACAAATCTAAACGGAGACAAGTTTATTAGTGGGTTCATTTTTTCTACCCATCAAATCCTCTATATCTCCCTTCAAGGTATCTTTCCAAAGATTGGAATAACCAAAAGAGTCATTAAATATTTCCCACAGATGTAACAAACACTAATCTTTGTTACATTACTTACTATAACACTCTACAAACTATTAAAAAGTGCAGCAAACAAACGATTTTGCTATAATAGATATAGCTGGTCTCGAATTATTGAGAACAGCTCTTTTTTGATGATTGATATTGCCGGCTCTCAACAGACTTGATGTCATACGCATCGTTATTTCTGAAAGGAGCAAGCATATGTACGATTTCCAAACACCCTTAATCCAATATAAGATAATATAAGTAAAAAGGCGATATCTCACGCTTATACGCAAGGTATCACCCATACTTTTTGAGGCTGATTTTTAAAATATGTAAATCTACAAAATCGACAAATTAATCCAACAATCGCTGCTGTCATTATATCACAAAAAATCTAGAAGTCTTGACTTCTGGATTTTTCGTGATTTTTGCTGGATAAGCGCTTGTTAGGTAAGTTGTTGTCGGCAAATGTTTACACATTTCAAAAATCATAACCCTTTTAAATAAGGAGTATTGGCTTTCTTGTACCTGAATCCGTGAAACTCAAAAAGTAATTCGACAGTAAAAAATCCAATTCTACGTCGATTGATGTCGTTTTTTTGAACGAATTATTTTCTCACCCATTGGGTGAAAATTTAAAAAGCTCAAATTGTATCAAAAAAGTCGCAATATAACTGATTTTTCTTTATATTTCTTGATAATGAACTTCACGTATTCAGGTTATGTAATAAAAACGAAAAGAACGTCTGTTATCACTTGGATATTATCGTGTATGATCGACGGGTGTGTTTGCGACTTCCGTACAAGCAAATGAGAGTCATATTTCAACTATCGAAGAATCAGATGAAGCGGTAACCGACACAACAATAACCACTATGGAAACTGACGGTACGACATATTATAGCTGGGATAATGGACAGACGCGGACAGTACTTACCGATGAAGAACATGAGCAGCTTTTTTCTGCACAAAATGTGGAATGGTGGACTTATAATATGATTATCAGTGAAGGTACAGTTGCTTCTATATACGATGGTATGGCAGTAGAGCAAATCAGTTATACGTTGGTCGAAAGTGGAAGAATACAAATCCGGAATTAGGCTACAGAAAGGGAATAATATGAAAAAGGCAATTTTAATTTTCTTATCTTTAACTATGCTGTTATCAGCGAGTGCTTGCAGTAGCAATATTGAAGGCAGCGAAAGTAATTCTTCAGAAGAAATCGTTCAGATTGCAGAGCCTATACAGCTTGAAAACAAAATGACGGAAACAGAACGTTCACGGGTCGACAAACACGCACTGACGCTTCTGGACGAACCTGTTGATCCTGCGGATATAGTGACCAAGGTCAGCATTGAATTTAAAACGCAAACGATTGATGAAATGCTTTCAGAGCTTGAAGCTATGCGTGACGAGATAACGGATGAGCAATATGAGCAGACCATTGAAGAGATTAGCGAACTGGCGAAAGACGGCACGAATGAGTATTGTCGATTTACATATCTGGTGCAGGAGCGTGACAAGCTGCTTGATTTCATAACAGACAATTTAATGCCATATCTCGGAGAAAATTACAATATCGACTATGCAAATTCTTCCCTTTATGGTCATTCTAACGGCGGAGTTTTTACTCACAATGCACTCTTTAAATCTGACCTTTACGAGAATCAGCCCTTTGGTAATTACATCATAGGCAGTCCGGCATTTTGGGGTCTGTATGATGAATATTTCGACTTGGATCCCGAGGGCTGTCAGAACGATTACGGCTACTTTGACAGAAACGATACTCTTGATAAAAAAGTTTTCCTCTGTGGAGGTTCACTCGAAAATCCCGATTACGCTGATAGTTACAATGGTCAAAATACTACGCTGGAGGGACTTGCTAAGCTGAATGAAAGACTTGAGTCCCATAAGACATATAGACTGTATGAGTCCCACCACTATCAGTTTATTCCAGAAATGTTGATATAGTTTCTAAAAGAGACATATCCAAAACAATAGATTTTGATTTATCTTAGCAAGCAATCCAAATAATCTTAGTCTAATGGCACACTTACTTTCCGTTCCTCACAAGTTTAAATCAACATTATGGTACACTCCATAATAAGCACATACTCTATTGGAACAGAATATCTAACCGCAAGCTCTCAGAAACGCTCTGAAAGCTTGCGCTTTTAGGCGATTAGTTTTTTACGTTCCGCAAGGACAAAGGGCTCTAAGGACTGTTTCCGTTCGTCTGATGGCATTAACCAGAAGTCAGCTCGGCAATACCGTGAGTGATTTCATACTCACGCACACGGCGGTAAAAGGTATTAGTTGACAACTCCATTCTTCGCATAAAATCCCTGCCTGTAATGTTCTTGGATTTCCATTCCCCATAGAGCTGTTCAAACCTCGCCCAGTCGATAGGTATAGGCTTTCTTCCTGTGTATTTGCCCTGTGCCTTAGCAATCTCGATGCCCTCACGCTGTCGCTGTTTGAGCTGCTCTCTTTCAAGCTGAGAGAGGGCGGCGAACACGGTGAGCATAAATTTCCCCATTGGCGTGTCGGTGTCGATTTTCTCCTTGTGGCTCACGAGGGTAACTCCCTTATCGTTGAGCGTGTCGATGATGTTCAGCAAGTCCTTTGTAGAACGTCCTAAACGGCTGATGCTCTCAGGGTATCGCCCTCACGCACATAGTCGAGCATAGCCTTTAGCTGTGGTCGGTCTGTGGTCTCTCCTGAGAGCTTTTCGGAAAAGATGTGGTCAACCTGATAGTCGCACATAATCTCCTGCTGTCTTGCGGTTTCCTGATGCTCCGTAGAAACACGGATATAACCTATTTTGCTCATAATATCGTCCTTTCTTTTATTCGAGTGTATTTTTCTTTTTCGATATGTGGTTGACTTTTTTGGGGTGATGATGTATAATTACACTATGAGAGCAAGCTCTTAGTTTGCTCATGGTAATCTAAATATAGGAGGAGTAGCCATGGCTTTCAAGTTGGAAAATGTTGTCCCTTGGGGAAGAAATCTTGATGAATATAGGCTGATGTTCCTGTTAAGCGATAATGATATGTCAAAAAATATTGCAGGGTTTGGTGATGGTCCGGCAAGTTTTAACTTTGAGGCAACACAACAAGGGTGTTCTGTAACTTCCTTTGATCTCATATATCAATTTTCAAAAGATTATTTACAAAAACGTATTGACGAAGTACGCATCACTGTTATGAAGCAAATGCGAGAAAATATAAATAACTATGTATGGACAAAAATAAAAAGTATAGAAGAACTTGAAAATGTCCGTATGTCTGCTATGCGTTTGTTTTTAGATGATTTTGAAAAGGGCAAACAGGAAGGCAGATATGTTTATCATGAATTACCTAATAGATTAATGTATGAAGATAATACATTTGACATAGGTTTGAGTTCACATTTTTTATTGATGTACACTATTTTAGGCTTTGATTTTCATGTTAAGGCTATGACCGAAATGCTAAGAATTTGTAGGGAAATAAGAATATTCCCAATAGTTGATTTAGATGCTAATAAAACAGACCTGGTGTTAAATGTTATTGATTATTTTAAACAGCGATATGATGTTGAAATCAGGAAAACACAGTATGAATTTCAAAAAGGCGATAACAAATTACTGATTATTAGAAAATAAATTCTAATTTTCCTTAGTAGCAATACACTTCATCAAAGCAAGGAGAGCACTCTCCTTGCTATTTTTTATTCAAGCGTGTCCTTCTTCTTCTGTTGAGTAAGTCTGCGCTGACGGCTCTGTTCGGAGGCATGTTTGTTAGTCTGCTGATTGATAAAGTTACGGACAGTACGGCTATACCGGCTCGTAACAGCGTGTTTCTTTTCAAGTGCTTGAAGCTCCTTTAGATTGCTATTGTACTCGTCTTTCAAGGTACTTGAACGCTCTTTCAGTTCGGCGACAGTAGGCATTTTACCGTCTATCTTGTAAGCCTTGATATGTTCCTTGATATACTTGTCCGACTGTTCGTAACTGTCAATAGCATCTGTATTTTTCTTTTTGAAACGCTTTTGCTTTAAGCCTGATAAGCCTTGATACTCTTTGTAAGTTGCCGAAAGCTCGGTACACTGTTTTATCTTGATAATTAACGTATCAATAGAGCCTATCTGTTTTTTGAGAACTGACAATTTCTCCGATATATCAGAAATATCCTTTGATGCCTGCATATTGAAATATGTAAATTCACCAACGGAATGAATACCCACGCTTTCAAGTTCTGTAATGATCTGTGCGGAATTACTCATACCTCGAATACTTGTCCAGCCGTCAATATTTTCTTTCTTTTCAGGTGCTTGGCTCTCGGGCGGATTGGTTTCAGGTGTTGTCGGCTCTCCCAACAAAGTAAAAAATTCTTCCTCTGTAAGATCTTTGCTCTTGGTCGGCTCGGTAGGTTTCGATTCGGTCTTAGGTGTAATAACAGGCTTTTCGGGAGCTTTCTTTTCGGCAAGCCTTTCCATAATAGCGTGAGATTTTTGTATCTGCTCTATCTGCTCGGTAATCCGTTCGGGAGTGTATTCTTCCTCTAAAGTGTCGGCTCTTGTAAACTTCTGCTGCCCCTCGTCTTTCAGACGAAATTTTAACTTGACCTTATTGCGTGGAGTGTAAACATATTCAATACCGCACTCCGTACATCTCTGCAAGAAATCGTTGAAACTCTTGCTGTAAAATGCAACTTCTACAATTTTGGCTCGAAGTTTGTCTTTCCACGACTTGCCCTGTATCTGCATATCGTGTTCAAAGTGTGATACGCCCTACCCTTTTTCGGGTTCAGCAATAACTGATAGTCCGTGTTCTTGACATATCTCGTCTGAAATTGCTCGCAGCTTCGCCCACGATCTTTCACTGACCTTTCCTTGATTATGCTCGGTCGTAAAACTTAAACCGTTATACAGATTTGTGTTGTTGAAAATAATGTGGCAATGCAGGTGATTTTTGTTCGTATGAACGGCAAGCACATATTGATAATTGCCCTTTAACAGCCGCCGCACTAAAAGGTAACCATAGAAAATGAAGCAGCTATATATCGGTATAAATACTTTTATAAAATTAGATAAAACTAAACACCCACTAAATGAAAAATTCCATTCAGTGGGTGCTTTTTGACGGATATTATATTTTTTCAGTTTTCGGAAGTATATTGGATGTAAATTTTTCTGTATAAAGAGGATTGCATAGCATCCTGACGGCTGATGGGAACTCTGTCATTGCCATTTTTGAATGCAATTTTAGTATGGTCAAAATTTTGCTAATTATTGCATTTACACAGTTTATTTTTCAGAACCAATCAGTTTACGAAATCTGTGTGGAAAATAACTCGTTTTTGAAGTAAATTGGGATAAAGTAATCCATGAATAGGGAAAGTTATACAATTACCTGTTATTGAAATTGTATTTTTATATCAGAAAGGCATATCTGAGTTTATCTTTCTCAAATATGCCTTGAAATTTTCCTAAAAATTCCTTATTGTAAAATGCCTTAAAAAACATCTACGGTTTTACACCTAAAATTTTCGCCCCTAAAACGCCCTCAAAGCCCGTAGCTACGGGCTTTGAGGGGTGGACATCTATTTTGTTCCACAAGGA
>JAMPFN010000088.1 GCA_023664445.1 Clostridium sp.
AAGAAAATACGCGCCGTAAAATACGCGAAAGCGCAGCGTGGTGAACGCGTGAACGGTGAAGTGCCGTACGGTTATCTCATCGACCCCGATGACAGAAATCATCTTATACCCGACCCCGAAACCGCGCCTGTTGTCAAGAAAATATTTGAGATGTATGTGCGCGGGGACAGAATGTGCGAGATACAGGATTGGCTTCGCGATAACGAGATACTTACAATCGGAGAGCTTCGTTACCGCAGGACAGGCTGTACCCGTCACCCGCGCCCGCAGCTCAGCGCTTGGTATAACTGGTCCGACAAGTCCATTTTCGATTTACTTGTGCGCGAGGAATATCTCGGGCATACGGTCACAAACAAGTCAACGACCGTTTCCTACAGGTGCAAGAAAAAGAAATTCAATCCCAAAGAAAAGCGGTTTTATTTCTACAACACTCACGAACCGCTTGTTGACGAGGAAACGTTCGAGTTAGCACAGCGCCGTATCGCGACGCGGCACAGACCGAGCAAGCACGGTATATTGTCGGACATTTTTCAAAATGTTCGACAATATACTATTACTTGTTAGGAGAACCTAAGACCCGAATATTTTATAAAAATGAAAGTACAAAAACATGAAAAATAACAAAGATATTATTTTCAAATTCATATTATAAAAGAGTAAACTTCAGATGAAGTTGTTATCCACCTTGATGAAGAAAAACTCACAAATATTTATCGTGCTATTACTTCTGCTGCAAGAAATATAAATCAAATTGCTGTGGGGGGTAAATACAACTGAAAATCTTTACAAATAGGACTTGGAAGAACTCCAAAAAGAAGTGTATGAGATGATGAAACATCAAGGATATTTTCATTCCATATTACCGAAATTAAGGTGGCGGATTTAAGTATAAGCAAATATGAAATATTCATTGTAATTACACTTAATAACAGCAAAAGAATCCGTATTGATGCTCTGCAAATGCTCTTGCCGTGGCGTTATCATATAACGTTGCTGTCAGTTCCTGACCATTTACGGTCAATTTCATTTTAATTTCCTTATTTTTATTCATGGAATTAAGAACATATCGTTTCATCAGGCATAGATCAAAAACATTCCATACGCCGTCTTTATACAGATCGTAGTCCTTATTGCTTAAATCAAGCGTTTCCTTGCCAATCAGAAAATTCTGTAAATTTTTGACATCTTCGATCGTGTATTCTGTTGTTCCGATTGCTTTTGCCGGTTCGCCAAATTTTTGTATTGCAACGGCTGAAAGAAATGTAAGTACGCACAACACAGCTGCTGTAAAAATGGAAAATACTTTTTTCATTTTAATCACCTCATATTTTATAAAATTATTCTGCCTTATGTTTCTTTTCCCAGATAATAAAATCCAGTTTGTCAAGAAGCTTTTGTTTTTCGTGAATATTGTCAAGCAGCTTACGCCGATGTCTGCGGATCATATGAATCTGTTCCTCATCGTTTTTCATTGTTTCCGCAAGTTCCATGTAATTTCTGATTTCTTCTGCCGTGAACCCGACATCTGTAAGCAGCTGAATCAATCCATAATTCTCATCCGGCATCATTTTTCACACTCCAAAAAATAATAAGTACAGTCAAAAGCATATTACTTTTTGATTGCACTTATATTATACACTATAAACTTACACATGTCCAATACTTATATTTTATACATCACTATGCCCGAATCGCATACTTTTCAGATGTTCCAAAAACTTACCGGCAGCGCTTGAAAACGGCTGAAACTTTTTCCATACTAATACGGATGTCATGGAAAGTTCGGGATAAAGCGGTCTGAATACCATTAAATTCGGATCAAACAAATCTACTGCGCCTTCAATCGTAAGAGCGTATGCGATTCCTTTAGATACGATCATAGCAATGTTTGTAATGATGTTGTATGTTGAAAAAATATTTAACTGCGACAAATCGTTGTCAAACCAGTTTGAAAGTTCTTTTTGCAGACTTAATCTGTTTGAGGTAATTAAAGGAAGGTCGCATAAATCTTCCTTTGTTATAAATTCCTTTTTTGCAAGCACACAGTCAGAAGGCATCAGGATACCCCAGCGTTCTTTTTCTTTCAGACGGATATAATCATATTTTGTAATGTCCACAGGTTCAAGGAGCAGTCCGAAATCGAGAAGTCCCTTATCAAGACGTTCTTTAACATAGTCTGCATTGTTAGTATAGAGTTCATATCGGACACGGGGATATTTAAGGCGAAAATTCCGCTGCCAATGGAAATAACACCGCTTACATCATTTTGCTTTTCAAATTCGCTTTCAATTTTATCCATCAATTCGACAACTTCTTCCGCACGGCGGCGAAGCATAACGCCTGAATTCGTTAATGTCAGATGCCGTCCACGGACAAACAGCTGTGTGCCGAGTTCTTCTTCAAGCTGCGAGATCTGCCGGCTTAATGTAGGCTGCGTTATATGCAGTACCTCGGCAGCTTTTGATATATTTTCTTCCCGAACAACTGTAAGAAAATATTGTAAAACACGAAGTTCCATTTTACTTCAAATTGTTATAGTCATTGTCTGATACAGGTTCAAGCCATTCGTTTGAAGTATCATCGCCGGGTACTTCCACAGCAAGATGCTGAAACCAACTGTCAGGAGCTGCACCGTGCCAATGTTTTACTTCCGGAGGAATATTTATAACTGTTCCGGGAGTCATTTCAACAGGTTCTTTGCCCCATTCCTGATAATATCCTCTGCCTGCGGTACAGAGTAAAATCTGACCGCCGCCTTTTGATGCATGATGGATATGCCAGTTGTTGCGGCAGCCCGGTTCAAATGTCACATTTCCAATGCCGACCTGTTGTGTGGAAAGCATATTAAGATAGCTTTGTCCTACAAAAAATTTTGCAAATGCTTCATTCTTTTCACCTGTCGGGAATACGCTTAATTCTTTCATTTTAAATTTCCTTTCTGTAATTATTTACCGCTGAATACAGGAAAATGGCTGTATTCTCCATAATCACGGATTTTGTCCATATGTTTCAGCACTTCCATGTCTGCATCATCAATCACAAAATCAACATCTGCATTTTCACGCATATGAACAGGGTTTGCAGTTTTCGGAAGTGAAATCGTGCCGAGCTGCAATGTGCAGCGGATACAGAGCTGAGGAACGGTCACGCTGTATTTTTCTGCCATTGCAATCACAGCATTATTTTTGAGGATTTCTCCGTGTGCAATCGGTGAATATGCTTCAACAAGCATTCCCTTGCTTTCGGAATAAGCAATCAGATCCAAGGGCGTATTGCTGACATGAACAAGCAGTTGATTTGCCATTGGTGCAATACTGCATTCAGTCAGAATATTGTCAATGTCATTTTTTTCAAAGTTAGAAATTCCGATTGCACGGAGTTTTCCTGCCTTGTATGCATCTTCCAATGCACGCCATGCCTCACGGTTTCCGTCAGAATAAAGGTTTCCGTTATGAAATTCATTCCACGGCTGAGGACTGTGAATCAGCATCATGTCAATATAGTCCAGACCGAGCTTTTTCAGAGAGCCGTCAATTGCTTCAACAGCTTCCTTGCAGCTTTTTATTTCAGCGGCAAGTTTTGTAGTAACAAACAACTCCTGACGTGAAATTCCGCACTTGCGAATGCCTTCTCCCACACCTTCTTCATTTCCGTATGCCTGAGCCGTATCAAAATGGCGGTAACCAATTTTAACTGCTTCACATACAGCCTGCGGAGCGTCTGCGTTGTCAATAAACCATGTTCCAAGACCGAGTTTGGGAATTTTCACCCCATTTGACAAGGTGTAATTTTCTTCAAGAATCATTATTGTTTCCTCCTATTTCTCTTTATGATACTTATATTATACCTTAAACTCGAACCTATGTCAAATGCTTATGTCGAATAGATAACTATGCTTAAAAAGCATATAAAATAGTTTCAGAAGAACTGAAATTTAATTGCCGCAGAAAATATTTTCACTGCGGCAATCTGTTTATTTATTATCTTTTAGTGACAGCGTAACGGTTACATCACCGTCACCAAGTATCTCCAGTAGGCTTTCTGTTGTGGCATTGTTGATTTTACCAAGCCTTGTGAAATTCCAACTGTTTGTATCGTAGTAGATGACAAATGAATTTCCCTGATAAAGAATCAAATCGCCCGGTTCAGTAGTGATCTGCTCGTCATTGCGTGGCAGACTTGTACCCAATGAACCGACCTTTTCAAAATTTGAATAGTCGCTCATATCAATTGTAAGAGGATTTTCTTCAAGAATTTCTATCAGAGCCTCTGTTGATGAATTTTCAACCAATGTTGCTGTAAGATCATGCTCTCCGACCCGAATATTCATTGTCATGTCGGTTTTCTCCTGTATTTTAGAATCTACCGTTGTTTGTGATGTTTCTTCTTCTATAGTTTGACTTGCTGTTTCCTGTACTTTTGTTGCAGTGGCAGCTGAACCTTGTACATTTTCAGAATTACTTCCACATCCTGTCATAGTCAGGAATGCAGACATTATTAATGGAATTGTCATTTTGAGTACATTCATTGTATTTTCCTTCCCATTTTTAATCTGTTAACGAAAGCGTAACAGTTACATCTCCCTCACCAAGTATTTTCAGTAAATCCTCTTTTGTGGCATTTTGGATTTTTCCAAGTCTTGTGAAATTCCAACTGTTTGTATCATAGTAGATAACAAAGGAATTTCCCTGATAAAGAATCAAATCACCTGCTTCAGTCGTGATCTGCTCGTCGTTGCGTGGCAGACTTTTTCCCAGTGAGCCGACTTTTTCAAAGTTTGCATAGTCGTGCATATCAATGGTAACATCACCTTTTTCAAGCATTTCTCTCAATGCCTTTGCCGATGAATTATCACACATTTCGGCAGTAAGCGTTGTATTTCCAACTGTGATATTCATTTTGTATTCTCCTGATTTTATATTATTTTCTTTCAGCCAACGGTCTATTTCTGCCTTATCGTAGGAAGAATAAGTAACCTCTAAACCCTCCCTGATAACGCTGTTGGGAGCTAATTTGGCTATAGCGCTGATTGTCTGTCCGAAACGTCCTCCGCCCATAGAACAGAATGGAACAATAGTCTTTCCGCTGAAATCATCATGCAGCAGAAAACTGCGTACAGATGCAGGAATAGATGACCACCAGTTACAGTAGCCAAGAAGAATCGTATCGTACTGGTCAATATCAGGATAGGATTTTAACTCCGGAACGGCTTCAGCACGCAGCTCGTCCAATGCCTTCCCCATACAGTACAGGACCGTTACTGCTGGAGGAATATGGAATCTTTCTTTCCAGACGAACAATGTCTGCACCGCTCATTTCATGAATAAGATCAGCCAGTCCCTCTGTATTACCTGTCTGAGATAAGTATACGATAAGAGTCTTTCCTGTTTTCTGCTCTGCCTTGGCGCTGTAAATGCTCTTGACCTCGCCTGTTGCAGTTCCAGCATTTCGTACCGGACGAATACCGATACTGTAAAGTCCGACATCGGCAGGCTGTGTGCCGCGGTAGGCGGAGCGTATATGCTTCGGGTGGTCATTCCAACCGCCGCCCCTTACAACCTTAGCGTTACCGCTTTCAGAACCTGTAGGATCAACGGCGGCTTTGGAATCATACTCGCTGTACCAATCCCAGACCCACTCGGCAGCGTTTCCGTGCATATTATAAAGACCATAGTCATTGGCAGGATACTGATTTACTGATACAGTTTTTCTAAGATATGCGTCCGAGCCGTTTACCCAGTTACCGCTTGCGTCGTTATTGTAGCCGTAAGCGTTGTAGCAGTTGGCGTCGCTGTTGTGAACATAGTCCACAAAATTAAAAGGCGTGGCAGTATTGGCACGGGCAGCGTACTCCCATTCTGCTTCTGTCGGCAGACGATAACCGTTTGCATTTTTATTCCATGTGACTGTTGTTCCCGAAACGGTGTAGCACGGAGTATATCCCTCTTTCTGACTAAGCTTGTTGCAGTATTGTATTGCATCGTACCATGTGATATTGGTAACTGGAAGATCATCGCCAACATTTTCGCTTGGATTACTTCCCATAACTTCCTGATATTCTTTCTGTGAAATTTCAGTCTTTGACATATAGAAATTTCCTACAGTCACGTTATGCTGAATTTCATCGGAACTGCGTTCAGGCTCACTTTCAGGACTTCCCATTTGAAAAGTACCGCCTTTTATAAGTGCATATTGAGTATTATTATTTTGAATTTCTGCAATTTCGGCTTGTTTTTCATTCATCCAATCACCAACACTTTCTTTTGACGCACTTGCAGAAAATCTCTTTCCCTCTACTATTTTTTTCATATTATCACCTCTGAATTTTTAGAACCTGTCCACATAGGAAATGTATACGTATTTTTGAGCAAAATTTTTCTGAAAACAAGGCGATTTTTTGAAGGCATACTGACGTATGGCAAGGAAAATCAACGCAGTTTATCAGGAGAATTTGCCGAAAAGACGTGTGCGGAGCCTATGTGGCAGGTTCTTAATGCTTTGGAACGAAAGGATAGGTTTTCGGGAATGAAAGGAAAAACAAAAGCGGCCGAGATCGCTCCCGGTCGCTTTTCACTTTTATATTTGTATGATTTTTGGGTTGATCCAAAGAAATCGTATTGATTTTTTTGTTACTGAACCTTATAAGCGTCGATCATTTTCTTAACCATCTGACCGCCGATGCTTCCGGCTTCTCTTGAAGTAAGATCGCCGTTATATCCCTGCTTGAGGTTTACGCCAACTTCGCTGGCAGCTTCCATTTTAAAACGTTCAAGAGCTTCCTTGCCCTTCTGAGTAAATTCGCCTTTCATATTTGAATCTCCTTGATTTTTTATTTATGCCGCATTACTATTATAACACACGCACAATTTTATATAACAGGAAATTTTATAAAAAAATATCGTTAATTATGCCTTTTTTGAGGAATTACTGGTTATCGGTATAACCGTTTTAAACTCGTTGTTTTCATAAACTATTTTTGCGGTATCGCCTTTTTTAAGGCTTCCGTCAATGATTTTCTGAGAAAGCATATTTTCGATTTTTTTTACTATCTCGCGCTTTATATATCTTGCGCCGTATTTATCTATCTCATTCTTGTCTATAAGCATACGCACAGCGTTTTCGTCGTATTCAACATTTATGCCTATCGCTTCCGAGCGTTCCGAAAGTTCACGAAGAAGCTTTTGCGCTATCTTTTTATAAGAGCTTTCATCGAGCTTGTTGAATACTATAATTTCATCGACACGGTTGATAAGCTCGGGTTTCAAAAATTTTTTAAGTTCTGATTTGACGACTTTATTGACGTCGTTAATGCTTTTGTTATCAAATCCTATCGATCGTTTTCCGATAATAATATCGGAGGCGATATTGGTCGTCATTATTATAAGAGTATTTTTGAAATCGATTTTTCTGCCGGTTGAATCTGTAAGCATTCCCTCGTCCAATATCTGAAGCAGAATGTTGAGAATATCGGGGTGAGCTTTTTCTATTTCGTCAAAAAGCAGTACGCAATAGGGCTTTTTTCTTACGGATTCTATCAGGGTATTTTTATCGTTATATCCCGAATATCCGGGAGGAGCGCCTATAATTTTGGATATCGAGTGCTTTTCCATATATTCCGACATATCTATTTTGATAAGATTTACGGTACTGTCGAACATGAGTTCCGCCGTTGCCTTTGAAAGTTCGGTTTTTCCGACGCCTGTCGGTCCCATAAAAATAAACGAGCTTATGGGTTTGTTTGTTTCTCTTAGCCCTGCGCGTCCGCGCCTTATAGCTTTTGCGACGGCGCTTACCGCATTATTTTGACCTATAATTCTTTTTTTAAGCTCTTTTTCAAGTTCGAGCAGCTTTGTTTCTTCCTCGGAGGATATCTTGCTGACAGGTATTCCCGTCCATAATGAAACGACTGCCGCCGTATCTTCTACGGTGATAACCGCTTTATCCTGAAATTTGTTAGGAGTGAAATTTTCTTCCAGTTCTTTAAGCGTATGATATTTTAAATGTCCGTTTTTTTGTGTTTTAAGAAAAACGTCATTTCTTGAATTTCTGATTTTGGTTCTTGACGCGGCTTCGTCTATTATATCGATCGCCTTATCCGGAAGAAATCTGTCGTTGATATATCTCATAGACAATGTCACGGCGGATCTTATCACCTCGTCGCTTATCACGACATTGTGAAATTTTTCATACTGATCTTTTAGTCCTGTCAGTATGTTGATCGTATCCTTTTCGCTTGGTTCTTCTATGAGTACGGGTTGGAATCTTCTTTCAAGAGCGCTGTCCTTTTCTATATTTTTCCTGTATTCTTCAATAGTAGTTGCTCCGATCAGCTGTATCTCTCCTCTCGCAAGCTGAGGCTTTAAAATATTTGCCGCGTCTATAGCGCCTTCGGCTGCTCCCGCGCCGACGATAGAATGTATTTCATCAATAAAAAGTATTACATTTCCGTCGTTTACCACTTCGTCTATACAGCTTTTTATGCGCTCTTCAAAATCGCCCCTGTATTTTGCGCCTGCTATCATTGAAGTGAGATCGATCGAAAAAATTGTTTTTCTGCTAAGCTCCTCGGGAACGTTTCCTTTCGCGAGCATTCTTGAAACGCCTTCGACTATAGCTGTTTTTCCGACGCCGGCTTCGCCTATCAGGCAGGGATTGTTTTTGGTTCTCCTCGCGAGTATCTGTATTATTCTTTCGACTTCCTTTTCGCGTCCGATAAGCGGATCGGTATTTTTATTCCATATAAGCTCAGAGAAGTTTTTTCCGTATTTACATAATGTGGGAAATTTCTTCATATTTAATTTGCTGCGTACCGCTCTTTCTTCCTGAATATTAATATCGTAAGATCTGATGCAGTCATTGTATACGGACTCCGTATCTATGCCGAGGAATTTCATGAATTTTACCGCACCGCACATAGGCGCGCCAAGAATTGCCATAAGGATATGCTGACTTCCAACGGCGTTTGAATTTGCAGAGCGAGCCGCTTTGGCGGCTTCGCTCAATATATTTTTTAGTGAATCCGATATATTTTCGTAGGAAAGAGATGTTACCTCGCCTTTTCCGATAACAACGCACATCTGATCGTATAATTCGTCAAGGCTCATATTATTTTGTTTCAGAACGGCTGCCGCGACGTTTCCGCCTTCTTTCAGAAATCCCAATAAAATATGTTCGCTGCCAACATAGGTATGTCCCATTTCCGATGCCAGATCAATTGCAGTTTCAATTGATTTTACAGTCTTTTTAGTAAACATTTCAAAATTTTCAGCCATTTAAAACACCTCTATGAAATTTATTGTATGATTTAAACAGGATCTTATCAGTACTTCCTTTATTATGCCATATATAAAATAAAATTCTTGTCGAATATTGAATTGGTTTTATAATTGTTTTTCTGTAACACTTTTCCGTATTTATCATACTATGTACTATGAAGCGAAATCAAAAGATTTCAATTCAAAAATTATTTTTAAGGAGTTGTTTAATTATGGGTTGTTTTGATGGAAATGGCGGATGCTGCTGGATTATTATTTTACTTCTTATTGTTTTCTTCTGCTGCGGTAATGGCTGCGGAAATTCAGCAAATGCAAACAACGGCTGCGGATGCGGAAATGACAACTGCGGCTGCGGATGCTGATAGGCGTTTTGCATTGATCTTAAAAAAGCCGGCTTTTTCGCGGCGCATATAGGGAACAATGTAACTTATGTACAAGGTCGAGTAGATGCTCGACCTTTTCCTT
>JAMPFN010000089.1 GCA_023664445.1 Clostridium sp.
AGCGAAGCTGACAGAGGGGACGGCTCTGTAAGAGGCATTTCCTTTGGCAGGGGGCAGGGGGACAGAGTCCCCCATAAGTTTTTCCAAAATTGATCTGCATGATTTTTTGAAAAAACTCTTGACAAACATGTCGAAAGAGTGTATAATATCATAGTACTTAATTATTACTATGACTTTTATAATAATTTATTCAGAACAAAGGTGTTCATCAGTATTACGGAGTTGTTGTATTCCGAAGCGCTATGAATACCTTTGTTTATTTTGCTGAAAAATACTAATTTCACACAAGGAGGAATCAGTTTATGTTAAAAGAAGGAGAAGTAAGAATCCCTTCCGGATGTGCGATTTCCGGCATGTTTTCCAAAAAGGGGAGAAAGCTTAACGGACATTCGATAATCGAATCTATCGCTACAATGCATGACAGATCAAACGGTCTTGGCGGCGGATTTGCGGGCTACGGTATTTATCCGCAGTACAAGGACGCCTATGCGTTTCACATTTTCTTTGACAGTCTTGACGCTAAGCTAAGCTGCGAAAAATTTATCGACAGGCATTTTGATGTGGTAAACCTTTCCAAGATCCCCACAAAAAAAGTTGCCGCTATCACAAACGAGCCGCTTATTATGAGATATTTCGTAAAGCCGCTTCCGAATAAGCTTAAAGAATCGCAGCTTGATGAAAACGAATTTACCGTTGAGTGCGTCATAAAGATAAATACGACTATTGAGGGAGCGTACGTTTTCTCAAGCGGTAAGAATATGGGAGTTTTCAAGGCGGTCGGCTATCCGGAGGACATCGGCGAGTTTTATCGTCTTGACGAATACGACGGCTACTGTTGGACTGCACACGGAAGATATCCTACAAACACTCCCGGCTGGTGGGGCGGCGCACACCCGTTTGCGATGCTCGATCTTTCTATCGTTCATAACGGAGAAATTTCTTCCTATGACGCAAACAGAAGGTTTATCGAGATGTTCGGCTACAAATGCACGCTTCTTACAGATACCGAGGTCATAACATATATAATCGACTATCTGCACAGACGTCTTGGACTTTCATTTATGGAGGTTTCCGAGGTCATCGCAGCGCCGTTCTGGGACACTATCGAAAGCATGAAGCCCGAGGACAAGGAAAGGCTTACATATTTCAGAAATGCGTTTTCAAGCCTTCTTATAACAGGACCGTTTTCAATACTTGTCGGTTTTGACGGAGGTCTTATGGCTCTTAACGATAGATTAAAACTCAGATCAATGGTAGTCGGCGAAAAGGACGATATGGTATATATCGCAAGCGAGGAGTGCGCAATAAGGGTCATAGAGCCGAATCTTGATAAGATATGGGCTCCGAGAGGCGGAGAGCCTGTTATCGTTACCTTAGAGGAGGGAATTGAACAATGAATTATCAGTATCCGGAATTTGAAGTTGTCCGCAACTCGGACAGATGCATCGGCTGCCGCGTATGCGAAAGGCAATGCTCAAACGAAGTGCATTACTATGACGCGGATCTGGGAAAAATGATGTGCGATGAGGCAAAGTGCGTAAACTGTCAGAGATGCGTAACGCTTTGTCCCACGAGAGCGATCAAAATAGTAAAATCAGACAACACGTTCAGAGAAAACGCGAACTGGACAATGGAAAATATAAAGGAAATTTACAAACAGGCTGAATCGGGCGGCGTACTCCTTTCTTCAATGGGAAATCCCAAGCCGCTGCCCGTATACTGGGATAAGATACTTATTAACGCTTCACAGGTAACCAATCCGCCTATCGATCCGCTTCGTGAACCAATGGAAACAAGGACGTTTTTAGGTCAGAAGCCGACAGGAATAAAAAGAGATGAAAACGGCAGAATAGTAAATAATCTTTCATCGCAGCTAAGACTTGAAGTACCGATAATGTTTTCGGCTATGTCGTTCGGTTCGATAAGTAAAAACGCCCATGAAAGCCTTGCAAGAGCCGCGTCAGAGCTCGGAACGTATTACAACACCGGCGAGGGCGGTCTTCACAAGGATTTCTATAAATACGGAAAAAACACTATCGTTCAGGTGGCGTCCGGACGTTTCGGCGTTCACAAGGAATATCTTGAAGCCGGCGCTGCGATAGAGATAAAAATGGGACAGGGCGCAAAGCCCGGTATCGGCGGACATCTTCCGGGAACAAAATCTATCGGAGAGGTCGCAAGCACGAGAATGATACCGGAAGGCTCGGACGCTATTTCTCCTGCGCCTCATCATGATATATATTCGATCGAGGATCTAAGACAGCTGGTATTTTCACTCAAGGAAGCTACAGAGTATAAAAAGCCTGTTATTGTAAAGATCGCGGCTGTTCATAACGTTGCTGCTATCGCTTCAGGTATTGCGAGAAGCGGCGCGGATATTATCGCTATCGACGGTTTCAGAGGCGGTACGGGAGCAGCCCCCACAAGAATAAGAGATAATGTCGGAATCCCGATCGAGTTTGCGCTTGCAAGCGTTGACGAGCGTCTTAGACAGGAGGGCATCAGAGGAAACGTTTCTATCGTAGTCGGAGGAAGCATCAGAAATTCCGCCGATATCGTAAAGGCGGTCGCTCTCGGCGCAGATGCGGTCTACATCGCTTCCGCCGCTTGTATCGCTTTAGGCTGTCATCAGTGCAGAGCCTGTCATGAGGCGAAGTGCAACTGGGGTATCGCGACGCAGCGTCCCGATCTTGTAAAACGCCTTAATCCCGACGTCGGATATAAAAGACTTGTAAATCTTGTACAGGCTTGGAATCATGAAATAAAAGAAATGATGGGCGGCATGGGCATCAACTCGATCGAAAGCTTAAAGGGCAACAGACTTATGCTCAGAGGAGTCGGTCTTAACGAAAAAGAACTTGAGATACTCGGCATTAAGCATGCAGGCGAATAAGGAGGGACAGGATAATGAAAAGAATTTTTGTTAATGAAGAATGGTGTCTTGGCTGTCACCTCTGTGAATACAACTGCGCTTTTGCAAATACCGTTTCGCCGGGCAGATCGGCAGTAAATGAAATGGCAAAGGCTTTGAAGGGAAAGGCGATATTTCCTAAAATAAAGGTCGAAGAAAACGACGGCGTTTATTTTGCGGTATCCTGCCGCCATTGTACCGATCCTGTCTGCGTAAAGGGCTGTATCGCAGGAGCTTTAAGCATAAACGAGGGCGTAATAGAGATCGATAAGGAAAAGTGCGTCGGCTGTTATACATGCGTTCTGTCATGTCCGTACGGTGCGGTAATGCCCGACGAAAGCGGTCACGCCGCGCAGAAATGCGAGCTTTGCACCAAAAACTCCTGCGGATCGCCGGCTTGCGTCGCAGGCTGTCCCAACAACGCAATAGTATATGAAGAAAGAGAGGCGGCTGCAAAATGAATTATGTAATTATCGGCAATTCCGCGGCTGCGGTCGGCTGCATAGAGGCTATCCGCAAAAACGACGCCGAAGGTCCTATAACGGTAATTTCCGACGAAAGGTATCATACCTATTCACGTCCGCTTATATCATATCTGCTCTACGGCAAAACGGACGAGGAGAGAATGAAATACCGCCCCGACAGTTTTTACAAGGACAACAATGTTACGGCTATACTCGGAAAAAAAGCCGTTAAAATCGATATAAAAAACAGAAAGGTCATGCTTGACGACGGTCAGGCTGTGTCTTATGACAAGCTGCTCAACGCAACGGGGTCAAGACCGTTTATTCCTCCTATGAAAGGTCTTGACACAGTTGAAAATAAATTTACCTTTATGACGCTTGACGACGCAAAGGCTTTGGGCGGCGCGCTGAAAAAGGATTCAAGAGTTCTTATCATAGGCGCGGGTCTTATAGGACTCAAATGCGCAGAGGGTATATTCGAGAAGATAGGTTCTCTTACCGTTATCGATCTTGCGGACAGGATACTGCCGTCAATTCTTGACGAAAAGGGTTCGGCTCTTGTGCAGAGATCAATTGAAAAGCACGGCGTAAAGTTTATGCTCGGTACTTCTGCGGCTGAATTTGACGGAAACAAGGCAACGCTTACAAACGGCGAAACTCTTGAGTTTGACGTACTTGTCATCGCTGTGGGCGTAAGACCCAATACCGAGCTTATAAAGGAAGCCGGCGGTAATGTAAACAAGGGTATCGTGACGGATCAGTACTGCCGGACATCTCTTGCGGGCGTTTACGCGGCAGGCGATTGTACGGAAAGCCATGATATAACAACAGGCACGGACAGGATATTAGCGCTTCTGCCGAACGCCTACATGCAGGGCGAAACTGCCGGAAATCACATGACAGGCGTGAATAAGCCGTATGACAAGGCTATCCCCATGAACGCTATAGGCTTCTTCGGATATCACACGATCACCGCGGGAAGCTATGACGGAGAACAGACAGTTATCGAGGACGGCGAAAATTATAAGATGCTTGTAACAAAGGATAATCTTCTGAAGGGTTATATTATGATAGGAGATGTTTCAAGAGCAGGCATCTACACAAAGCTTATACGCGAACAGATTCCGCTCGACAGTGTCGATTTTGAGCTTATGAAAGAAAATCCGCAGCTTATGGCGTTCTCGGCGGCAGAAAGAAAACAGCAGCTTGGAGGTGTCAGATAATGAATATAACAGCAGGTCTTATGCATTTCAGAGAGCTTAACGATCAGGTGAAAACGACTCCCGAAAAGCATGTGGTGATAGACAAATGTATAGGTCAGAGATATATCGCGAGCGGACTTTCAAACAAGGAGATAACGATAAACGGAACTCCCGGAAATGCTCTCGGCGCGTATCTTGACGGAGCTAACGTCATAGTAAACGGCAACGCGCAGGATGCGACAGGCGATACCATGAACGACGGAACTATAGTTATTCACGGGTCCTCGGGCGACGCTACCGGTTATGCGATGAGAGGCGGAAAAATTTTTGTGCGTGATAATGCCGGCTACAGGGCGGGCATTCACATGAAAGCTTATGAGGATAAAGTCCCCGTTATCGTTATCGGAGGAACGGCAGGAAGCTTTCTCGGCGAATATCAGGCAGGAGGAATTATAGTAGTTTTAGGCATAAACTGTGACAGCGATACTTCTCCCGTCGGACACTTTTGCGGTACTGGAATGCACGGCGGAAAGATATTTCTTTGTACAAAGAAGCTTCCGCAGAATCTTCCGGCACAGGTTTCGGCTAAAAAGGCGACAGCCGATGACATGGACGAGATAACGGGTCTTCTCAAGGAGTACTGCGAAAATTTCGACTATGATATTGCAAATATTATAAATAAGAGCTTTTATGTTCTGACGCCGAACAGCCAGAATCCGTATAAAAAGCTTTATACCAATAATTAAGGTGATACCGCCTAAAGTAAAACCCCGTATTCAAATGAATACGGGGTTGCAATGAAATCAAAATTCCGAAAGCAGAAAAAGCCAAATCTAAAGTTTAGGTCAAGCCTTTTCAAAGGCTTGCGGATTCCAAAGGCAGAGCCTTTGGTCGCTCTCCGCAGAGAGCGAAACTTTTTGCCTTAGAAGCGCGTTTCAAGGGGTGAATTTGAAAACTGTAGTTTTCAAAGAGGGGACGCTTTGCAAGTGAAAGCGTCCCCTTAAAATGTTTATATGTTCATTTCTTGCCTTGATGCAAGAAATGAACCAAAGAAAATCAAGCTTCCGCTCCGGCACAGCTTGCGCTGTGAGTCGCAGAAGCGAAAAATAATAACTATCTTTATAGTCGGTGACTGTAAATGATAAATTTTATCATTCAGCAATTATGATTTGCAATTTTGAGGGCTTTATCTCCCTATCTTTGTCAAGAACGTTTTGTATGGTTTTCCACATTTTTTATAATACTACCTTTGGGTAGTATTATAAAAAATCACGGAGATTCCAAAGGGTGACTCCCCACGGGATGGGGCGATGTCCCGAAGGGACAGAGGGGATCGCCTCGGTAAGAGGTCATTCCCTTTGGCAGGGGGTCAGTGGGACAGAGTCCCCCTAACTTATATTTTAGAAAGGCTTTTTCGATACTCTGAAACCCCGTATTCATTTGAATACGGGGTTGAAAATTTTGTGAATAAAATCAGACGAATACTCTTACCAGTTCTTCCGGACGGCTGCATTTCATAAATTCCGACATAAGACATACGCCGCTTGCTCCGCTTTCAAGCGTATCGGAAAAATTTCGTTCGTTTATGCCACCTATGGCAAATACGGGGATTTTCACTCTGCTTACAACCTCGCGCAAAAATCCAAGTCCTCTCGGCGGTATGCCTTTTT
Organism: Clostridium sp.; assembly: GCA_023664445.1. GTDB lineage: Bacteria > Bacillota > Clostridia > Oscillospirales > Ruminococcaceae > Porcipelethomonas. The sequence goes on from JAMPFN010000089.1 coordinate 6,248, forward strand.
TGCAGTCGGTAGCGTAAATATGACCTGCTATAAGATAATCTGCGCCCAAACTTTCCGATTCAGCCGCCTCATCGGGAGAATGGACGGAAACCCCGACACGCTTTATATCAGGTCTGCCGTTTCTTATATCAGAGATCGTCAGGTGAACATTTTCAATGCCAAGCTTTATTGCCGCTTCGGGGCGGTTGAGTGAAAGTATTTTTTTATAGCCGTCATTTTCGCCGATGATATTTTCAGCGAGCTTTATATAATCGCTGTCGGATAGATCCTTTTCACGCAATATTACCAAAAACGGTTCGGCATTCAGAAGTTTCGTTACTCTTTCCGTAAAATCGTCTGTGCAAAGCTTTCTGTCAGTTACCGCTATTACCATAGTTACACCCTTACATAGTCGGTGAAAACGGGCTGCAATCCTCTGCCGATCAGAGAATTCCTTACCTCGTCGACGCTTCTTGGATCGGATATATCAAACTGCTCGTCGCCCTTTTGTTCATTTTCTCCGTGACCGCCTATGCCGACCTTTACGCCTGCGGAAATTTTGGTTGCGGCAAGCCCTACGACATTGTCCCTGAAGCCTGAACGCTCGCGGGTGGATATAGTAATGCCTGCGTAGGGCATGAAAAGCCTGTAGGCAAGCATTACCTGTAAAAGCTGCGTTTCATGCACGTCGTTGGGATTGTTCTCGGCATTGTTGATGTACGGTCTTAGCCTTGGAAGCGAGTACGATATCTCTGCCCACGGATATTTCTGTTGTATGAAATAGGCGTGAAGCCCTGCCGCATAAGCGTCCTTTCTGAAATTGCTTAGCCCAAGCAAAGAGCCGAACGCAACGCCTCTCATGCCGCCTTTAATCGCGCGCTCCTGTGCGTTAAAGCGGTAAGGGAATACTCTTTTCGGACCTCTTAAATGCATTTCCTCATATTTTACAGGATCGTATGTTTCCTGATAAACGCTGACAAAATCCGCGCCTGCTTCTTTCATAACGGCGTATTCATCAGAATTCATCGGATAAACTTCTATGCCTATCGTCGCGAAATATTTTTTTGCGAGTCTTACAGCGTCCGCGATATATTCGACAGGGGAAGCGGTATTTGATTCTCCCGTCAGAAGGAGTATCTCGCGAAGTCCCGTCTGCGCTATCGTCTTGTATTCGGCTTCTATTTCGTCCATGGTAAGCTTTCCTCTGCGTATTTTGTTAGAGCAGTTGAAGCCGCAGTAAACGCAGTAATTCTCGCAGTAATTCGCAATATAAAGCGGCGTGAACATACAGACTGTATTTCCGAAATGCTTTGACGTTTCAAGTTTAGCGCGCTGAGCTATCTGTTCAAGCATAGGCTGCGCGGCAGGAGAAAGCAGGACCGCAAGATCTTCAGGTCTCATGCTTTCCCTGTGCATAACGTTTCTGACGTCGATGGCTGTGTAAATGGAGGGGTCATAATCGTCAGTCATTTTCAGAACCTTATCCATAAGGGCATGATCCGTCTTTTCCATACCCTCCATATATTCCATATGATCGGTTTCGCGTATTTTTATCATGTTCAGTCCTCCAAAAATCCCGTAAGCGGACTTGAAGCCTCTCCCTTATGCTCGAGCACACGTCCCATGCCTGCAAGATAAGCGGCTCTTCCCGATTCGATAGCAAGCCTGAATGCCGACGCCATAAGCGCAACGTTTCCGGCAGTCGCTATCGCGGTATTCGCCATAACAGCTGCACAGCCCATTTCCATAGCCTCGCACGCCTGAGAAGGTCTGCCGATACCAGCGTCCACTATTATAGGCAGGTCTATCTCGTCAACGAGTATTTTTATGAAATCCCTTGTACAAAGTCCCTTGTTGCTTCCTATAGGAGAAGCGAGCGGCATGACCGCGGAAGCTCCGGAGTCAACAAGCGCTCTTGCAACATTCAGATCGGGGTACATATAGGGCATGACAACAAAGCCGTCCTTTGCGAGCAGCTCGGTCGCCTTTATAGTTTCATAGTTATCGGGGAGAAGGTATTTCGTATCTCTTATTACTTCCACCTTGACAAAATCACCGCAGCCAAGCTCTCTTGCAAGCCTTGCGATTTTAAGAGCCTCCTGTGCGGTTCTTGCGCCGCTTGTGTTGGGCAGCAGAGTTATTCCCTTGGGTATATAGTCGATAATACTGTCCGAAGCTCCCGAATCCGCGCGTCTTACGGCAATAGTTGCCATTTCTGCGCCGGCGTTTTCGATGACGGCTTTTGTCATATCCATAGAAAATTTACCCGACCCCAAAATAAAGCGTGAATTAAATTCATGTCCGCCTATAATAAGCTTGTCGTTATTGATCATAATAATTATTCTCCTTACGATTCATTTTTTGCGGTATCTCGCTTTATAAGCTTTAATATCACATTTGCCTGATGCGCGGCACAGGCGATCACTCTCGGCGCAAAGTAAGCGTTTTTTTGATCTGATTCGCTTTTGCCGTCGCCGCAGATGTAAAACCTGTCGTTTATCTTTCGCGTAACAATATCGTTTGCGCTTCCCAGACCTGCCATTCCGGAACCGCATACAAGCTTTTTATCCGGAAACGAAGTCAGCACAAGCTCGGTAAGCATAGCCTTTGCGTTCGGATCGTCAAAAGCCTCGCATACAATATCGCAATCGGCAATAAGTTCCGCGGCATTTTCAGCCGTGATTTTCACGTTAACACAGTCAAAGACCGTACAGCTTCCTATTTCATGCAGCTGGTTTGTCAAAGCCTCGGTCTTAGGCATTCCGATATGTTTTTCAAAATAAGTTTGGCGGTTGAGATTGCTTCTTTCCACATTATCAAAATCGATTAGTTTCAGATAGCCGACGCCGGATCTCGCAAGCATCATAGAAATATTGGATCCTAAACCTCCCAAACCGCATATGGCTACCGACGCATTTTTGAAATCCATATCAGCCGCCTCCCACAAAGCTTACCACCTCGAGCGAATCATCGTTGTTTATCTGCGTTGAGGGATATTCGGTTTTGGGGACGATATCTCCGTTTTTCATGACGGCTATTTTCCCGATATCATAGCCCTGCTGTTTGATCAATGCGTCAAGGGTCGTATTTTTTTCAATTGTAATTTCCTTGCCGTTTATCTTCATTTTGATCCTCCTTTTTCCTCAAAAATATACAAAAAGGGCAGCGCCCGTGGTGGTGCTCCCCTTTCATTCCGAAGATAACTTTATTCAAATGTGATTACTTGTTTATTATAATATATTTCAGTAAATTTGTCAAGAGATATCAGCATCCACGCAATTCAATTTTTGAGAAGATTATGGGGGACTCTGTCCCCCAAGCCCCTGCCAAAGGGAATGATTCCCTTTGGAATCCTC
>JAMPFN010000008.1 GCA_023664445.1 Clostridium sp.
TGTCAATGAAAGAGCTTCTGCTTATCGCAAAAAAGCTCGGTATCGGCAAATACAACGTGAACGAGGACCGCGTTTTCGGCGACGGTACATTCTTATACCAGAATTACCTAGTATGTCAAAATATAATTTGTAAGTATTTTTCTTCGCCGAAGCTGCACTCGCAAAAATGATGATTGCAGTAAGAACGTGCATAATCGCTAAACTAATTATAAACTTTGATTTGATCTTTCATAAATAATCCCTCCTTGTATAGATTTAAAACTGAAGATTACGACTAATTCGTCAGAAGTACTTGTTCAATTTAAATACTATTGAACAACTTATATATATAATAAATTTCACCACCAAAAAATACAAATTTCAAGTATTTTTTCAAATATTTGTGCCGAGGCCTGTAGTGAAAAGGTTTTTATGCAGCATTACATTTGGAATGTAAATTTACTCTTTTTCCAAACATTTCTATTTAATCTTAATTAGGCTTGCATTATTTGGTCGATAGCCATACAAAAGAATTATGCAGTTTTTTAGGCAGAGTATAGAATATTTGGCAACTCCGAAAAAATTTTGAAGTTTTTAAAAAAAAGTATTGACATTGAATTATTTTTGTGATATAATATTAATGAAATTAAGTGATACTGCTTGTATTATATTGGGGTGTCGCCAAGTGGTAAGGCAGAGGACTCTGACTCCTCCATCCCGTGGGTTCAAATCCTACCACCCCAACCAACACGTTATTATACGAACACAGTTTACCTTGAAAATGGGTTTGTTATGACAATCTGGTTTGTATAATCCAAAAGAAGCAGAGGTTCCGTTAAAGGAATCTCTGCTTTATTATTTATTCTTAATATTCAGATTCATCATCTGCATATATTTCTGCAACATCATTAATGAATGCTGTTACTTGTGATCTGAGACTGTTAAGGCAGCTCATGTAGGAGAATAACCATGATGTTACAAACTGATCTTCATAAGAATTGCCCTATCAATCCCACATATTAAAAATATTATTATCTCTGACGAAATTTTCTAATTCTGCTACGTTCTTGATGTCCTTCATTTCCTTTTCATACTCATTATAAAAATTAAATTCTTGTAACAATTCAGAAAATGTAATGCCTTTGCGGAAAAATTCCACAACATCCCCCTCATATATTTCTCGATTCCATACTGCCGCAAATAAAACTTTGTATTTTACAAAAAACGCTTTCATGTTTCGTATATCTTTATTTGATACATCTTTATCGTTTCTTCCCGGTGTAAATTTCCAATCTCCGTGTAATTCCAATACTCCGAAATCACTTTCATTTATTTTAGTATCGTTAAACGACACTTTCACTCTGATTGCATGTGATGCTTTTTGCATAGAGAAATAGAATGAAAAATCAATTTTATCTGTTTTTACATACTTTCCTCTTAAATTTGACATTCCAAATATATCATCAGGATCATCTTCATAAATAATATCTGCCTTTGGCAATAATTCACCATTCCTGTATATTTTCACAATCGAACTCCTATTAATATCAAATTTTTCTGCCTACTACAATTATATCGTAAGCAGAAAAATTTGTAAAGTATTTTCTTGACTTTTTATTCAATATCCAACATATCAGCAACGCCGCTCATTATGTAATCCACACATGGAAGAGCAACGCTGTTACCAAGTGCTTTGTATCTTGCAGAATCTGATTCTCCCTCAGTCCAATTGTCATAAAATCCTTGTAGCCTTTCACATTCTAACGGTGTAAGACGTCTTACTATGGATTTAGGCTTAACTACTATCGGTGGGTCTTTATAATCTCTCGCTGATAAAGTAGGTGCTTTATCTTCATTAACCTGTGACCAACAGCCACATGTCATTGTTAATGGTTTTTTATCACCATTATCTTCCGAAGGATTTTCAATAACAAAAGGCGTATTATTTCCACCCGTTCCCATAGCGGCAGTTAATGTAGGGCATACATCATCTTTTACTTCAGACCATCTGCAATCCTGACTGTGATTTTCAATAAGGACCGCTGTTTTCTGACAGCTCAGAAGTGGTGGTGAAATTTTTTCACCATACGGAAGTACAGGCATACTTCCGCCTTGCTGATAAGCAAATGCGGCTACATATGGATCAGCATTTTCTACTTGTTCTGTGTATGCAACAGCAGGTCTGTCTACGGTAGTTAATGTGTAGCTCACATCTTTTTTCCAACCCTTACCGTTGCAGCCGGCAGTATCCGCACGGTCAATACAATTCCCCTGAATACAATAAACAGGTTCTTCCACGACTATATTTCCGCCTTGATTGCAAGTCGGATTTAATCCGTTTGTATCAAGAGTTTTGCTTTTATCGGTTTCATAAATACCGCTGTCAGGATTGTCGGATTTCATGGAGTTGCTTGATACAGAACACAAACCATACACAGTAGATTCTGATTCAGTTACAACAGCCATTTGGTTGTCACCCATTTGAGAAGTTAATGTACCTGCAATACCTTCCCATACATGACCGCCTAATCTTGATGCAGCGCCGGGTTCAAATGCAAGCGGTTTTTCAGGTTCATCAAGCACAACATACGGCTTGTTACTTCCGCTTGTACCATTGGCAGCCGTAAGGGTAGGACATTTATCAATCATTATTTCTGCATTCGCCTGTTGTGTAGCTACACAGATAATACTATCAGATGGTTTATCAAAAACAAAATTATCTCCGTTGTATGCTCCGGCATTGCCGTTCCACTTGCTGCCATAACAAGCTGTCAGCGTAGATGTCACACTATTTCCTCCTGCTGTTGTTCTATCCCCACTTGCAGTTCCAACGCCCTTTTCAGTCTTGGCGGCAAATCTTTTCCACGGGACTTTGCACGGCGTAATATGCCTTCGCAGGCTTTCGGGCTTAAAGAGTATTTCTCCGGCGCTCTGTCCTGTAAAATCTGCGACAAGGAAGATTCTACGGCGACGCTGGGGAACTCCCCAATATTGTGCGTCAAGAGTTCTCCATGCGATGGAGCAGGATTCTCCCAAAATCTCCCCTGCGTTTGTCCATTTCTCAGGTCTAAACGAAGGAATCCTTTCGCCCACGAGCTTGCAGAATTCTTGGAGGACGCAGAAGAAGTCGTCTCCGTTGTTACTGCTAAGTGCTCCTGAGACATTTTCCCAGATAACAACTTTTGGATAGCATTCATTTGTTTTTTCCCTCATTTCTCTGATAATTCTTATCTGTTCCATAAACAGACCACTTCGTGTAAATTCAAGCTCAGTACCACATTTAGGGCAGTTCTGCATATCATCAGCAAACTCAACGAGAGTTCCGCAGTTCTCACATTTAAGCTTGATACCGCTTTGTTTTCCGGCGGCTGACAAATCCTGACATGGACTTCCGCCGGTAAGTACATCAACAGGTTCTATTTTATCACCATGAATCTTTGTTATATCGCCGATATGGTTCATATTCGGGAAGTGCTTGCTTGTAATTCTTATACAAGCAGGTTCAACCTCACTTGCCCATACAGGTTCTATGCCGTACCAGCTCCCGACAAGTTCAAATCCACCTATTCCCGAAAACAGTGAACCTAATTTCAATTTCGTTTCAGACAATCGTATCAACCTCCATTAAAATAATTTCCTCGGTTTTATATGTACATCACTTGTTTTTATTTCAACTGTACAAATTGTATCGTTCCTATTACCCCCATGCGGAACAAGTAATATTCTTGTCATCTCAAATCCTCTATTTATTCCGCATCCCATGCTGTTCCAACCAAAACAAATAGCTTTACCCCCGATTTTCAATATTCTGGATATTTCATCTTTTAATCCACTCCAAAATGTTGTTTTACCATCCCACTTAATTTCACCATTGATTCCGTCATAACATTCTCGTACTTGTCTTGGAGAATACGGCGGATCGAATAGTACTCCATCTATAGATTGATTTTCAAACATTTTGAGAAAATCGATAGCCTCCATATGATAGTTAGTTTTTCTTTCCACATTCAAGTCATTTGTAATTGTTGCAGGACTATTCATTCCAGCAAATGGATCAATCCATATAGACTTACTTATATCTAACTCTTCTTTTAACAATGATGCGATTGGGGGGATAGTAAATGTCCACTTATTTGGCATAGCCCAAACCCTCTCTATTTTCATCTGTTATTTTACCTCCTGATTTTATAATTTGTAATAAACACTTCTTCTGCCATAGAATTTCCTTTTCCACAGGCTGAATATGTATGAGAAGAAAAATTATGAACATAGAAATGATTATACTTGCTCCAATCAATCAAAGACTGATTTGTTTTTACTTTATTACAGAATACATTGCTCATTCCAAATTTGATATTTCTTTCATTCAGAGATTCACATAACCGATATAATGCATTTTCATCTGTTTCAGACCAGCCTGCATATCCATTCCGACCTTCCGTATATACGGCAAGGGTTATTAAATACGGCGGATCTATGTACACATAATCTGATTCAGTAAGAGAACTTATGTCAAAATCCCTGAAATCCACATTCATGATCTCAACATTTTGATCATGAAAGAAATCACAGCCGTCTATAACAGCTTGTTTCTGGTAATCAGAGAAATGATCATTACCGCAAGGCATATTGAAATCTCCGTCTGCATTGAATCTGAACTGCTGTGAAAACGAAAAGTACATCAATGTACAAAAATCAAATACAGATTTTGTTGTGTTATATTCATTTCTGAGATTTATATAAGCGCTTTTATACTGCTTGATTTTCTCAGTGTTTTGATAAACATTACGTTTCGTACTTTCCGTTGCAAGACCGAATTGCTCAATTCGATTATCAATATGCTGTAAAATCTCATCTGCTGAATACTCTTTAAACAACCGATAAAGTTCAATTAAATGAGTATCAATATCATTAAGAATAATGTGATCAGCTTTTGTGTTCATTGATACGATTCCGCTTCCCGCAAATAAATCTACAAACGTATTGATCTTATTCGGAAACATACTTATCAGTCCTTTATTTATAAGCCTTTTCTTGTTCCCCATATATGGAATAGGACTGATAATTGTTTTATCAGACACCCTTGCTGAATCTGATTTTGATTCAAATAATCGTATTGGATTCATGAAACTATTTCACTCCCTCCCAATAATATATAAGGTCTGTTTAATTTACTTGAAATTTGACATTTACACTCTTATATCTATAATAACGATTCCCTGAAATCAAAAAATACTGCATCAAGTAAACACTTAATGCAGTATTTCCAAATTAAAATAATTTTTTGGCGGTTCTTTCAAATGTTTTATGACTTGGTTTAACAATAAAATCATCTGATACTTCGTTTCCCCAACAGTCCCAATCAGGATATTTCTGCCTTGCAAAATATTTATATGTATTATAACGATTGTCAAAATCACAAAAAATAAAGTCACTTCAAAAATTTATCTGAAGTGACTTTATTGAATATTTTGATAAAATTATTGTAATAAGAAATCAATTATATTGATAATTTTGATTCCCTCTTCATCCATTGGTAGTTCATCCATTGTGATGATATACTTGGGGTAGTTATCCTGAACACGCTTCAATGGCGTGATTTCTCTCTGAAAGGTGTTCTCATCAATTATAGTTGCAGATACTTGATAATATATCCTTTCACCGTTATGTTCTGCAACAAAGTCAATTTCTAAGTCGCCGACCTTTCCGACGCTTACCTTGCAGCCGCGGCGGATCAGTTCCAAATACACGATGTTTTCAAGAACATGACCGATGTCCTGTCTGCGGTTACCAATCAATAAACGACGAAGCCCAATATCCACAGCGTAATACTTTTCCAGTGATTTTAAATGCTGTTTGCCCTGAACATCATACCGTTCTGTCTTGTACAGAATGAAAGCGTCTGACAGTGCAGTGATATAGTTTTCCACCGTTACAGGTGTTGTTTTTCTGCCGAAAGAAGTCAGGCTGTCTGCAATCTTTTTGGAAGATACAATATTTCCGATGTTGTCAAACAGAAATTTTACAACACTTTCCAACAGTCTGATATCATTTATACGTTTTCTTGCTGCTATATCCTTAAGCAGTACCGTATGATAAATACCGATAAGATAATCGGCTCTGATTTCATCATCAGTTATCTGAACTGCATAGGGGAAACCGCCGTATTGAAAATAGTTCTGCCATGCAGTGCGTTTATCAAGGTTGGATAATTCGAGATATTCTGCAAATGATAACGGAAGCATCGGAATTTCAATATATCTGCCTGAAAGCAGAGTAGCAAGCTCTCCGGACAGTAAATGTGCATTGGACCCGGTAATATAAATGTCCGTCTGTTCGCGGATAAACAACGAATCCACAGCTTTTTGGAAATCCGGAACAGCCTGTATTTCGTCAAGGAAGATGTATGTCATCTTATCAGTCTGCAAATGTTCAATTACATAGTCATGTAAAGCGTGGTATTCAAGAAGATGCTCATTTGCAACATCTTCAAAGTTAATTGTAATGATTTGTTCGGAATCCACACCGGATCTCAGAAGATATTCCTGAAACTGTTTCAGCAATGTGGATTTTCCGCATCGTCTTACGCCTGTCACCACTTTGATGATCTGCTGATTTTGTAGTTTCTTAATTTTATTCATATACTGTTTACGTTCAACCATGCTATCACCTCTGTTATAGTATACCACAAAAAATCTATAAAAGTCAATAGTTTTTGAAGTATACTTTAAAAACTATTGACTTTAATCTTTTATAAATACGGATCAAGGCTTATGATTCTATCAATTTTTCTTTATAGAGACTAATCCTTTCTCCACTCATTATCAAGATAGCACTTATAATGCTGACTGTTATCATATCGGATTATCGGTTCACTGCGTAATCCAAACTCAGATTTGATCAAGGGAATAAATTCATCATCAACATTGGGATTCATATAGATGATTGGCTTTCCCTTGTTAGAAATATCAACTCTTCCTCTTGGATAGTAGTTATATGGTTTATTGCAGCCACGAGGTTTAACATCGTTCCATAACTTTTTATGATTATATGTGTTTCCGGATTTTGCAACACCTTCAAGGGAGTCGTCCATAAATGGAAATGCCAGAAGTTCATCATTAATTACCCAGAATACACCTCTGGACATTTCCTTTGCTGATTTAATATATACTTTCATATTTCTATACCTCTTATTTGTCTTTATATCTCACATATAATTATATCGTACTTAATATTATTTGTAAAGATATTTTATATTATTTCAGCTCAAATAATTTCTTAGGTTTCTTAACAGGCTTATAATCCACACCTATGTAATCAAGAACCTTACCAAGCCCCAAGCCGTCTTTTGACGGCTGCCACACACCATCTGCTTCCTCACCGCCATTAATGCAATAGTTATATATTTTCGGATGTGTTTCTGCAAGTTTCTGAAAGCGATTTTCAGGCTTTTCAAGGTGACAGCCAAACATACAGAACATACAGCCTGTCCTTTCAGCGCCTGTTGTATAATACTTCCCGTTTTTATCTTTTAAGATTTCACCATATACAGAGGCATAATCAAGATCATATTTAACTATATACTCCAGCACATCTTGTTCAGTCCAGAATGACATAGGCTGAGAAGATTTTCTACTTCCTTCAAAAGCATTGCAGCCATGTTGAATCCACCATTCAAATCTTAATTTTGATTCACAAGCCATAGTTGCTATAAATGGAACTCCGCCGGTTTTCTTTTCATATTGCTTTGCAGGATTTTTCTTCATTACCGTGCAGCATTCCGCAGAACAGTTAAATGGAGCTTCAAGTAAAAACTTCCACCTTTCACAGTTATATTGACTTTTATTACCGCTTTTATCTAAAGACAATCCGCAAAGTTTAAGATAATCTCCATGATTTTGTTCTCTGCCCTCTGCAACGGCTTTCTTAGCATACTGTACTCTGCGTGAAACTTCTTTTGAAATAACAGGATAGCCGTATTTACGAATAACTTGTTTGAATGATAGTGACGGTCTTATAATTTTAATATTATCTCCCTTATCTTTGCACTTCTGCACAAATTGACGAATTTCCGGATATTCAAGTCCCGTATCGATAAACACAGACGGTACGTCATAAACGCCCGGCGTATTTTCAATTATATGCTTTAAAACCGTACTATCCTTTCCGCCGCTAAATGATAAATATACATCTCCTCCAAAATGATCATACCAATCTTTGATACGTCTCTGCGTCATGATTACCTTAATCTCTAATGGAAGACTCTGCATTTGAGCAAGATCAGACACCTGATGCCTCATTGAAATCACTCCACTTCATATCAAAATACTCATCTGCTATATCAGGAAAATCTTCTTCTGTCTTTAGCAATGACTTTACTGCTGCTTTCATTTTTAATCCCTCCCATATCCGATTTAAAAGGTACCCTAAAAATACAGCCTTGTACACCATTATGATAACAATTTACATTAAGAAACTGATTTACAAACTGAAAGTGTTCACACCATATACATCTTTTTCTTTTATAACAATTATTACAATCACAGGATCTAACACACATAATTTTATACCCCTTTAAAATAACTTCTTCGGTTTGCCGCAGTTTACAGCTTTTACACGCTGTGTTCCGACATTACAATACGGATCAGTTTCCGTATTCATTAATTCAATATCTATCCATTTCAAATGATAACCGCTGTCACGATTCAGTTCTTCACAAGCTACTGCATGAGTACAGCTTCCTGCCGTTATATCAATAGTTGTACCATCGATCGGCGTCAGCAGCTTAATAAGCCATTTGATAAGTTCTATTGGTTTTACTGTAACATGAGGATTTCTTTCACCATCCGGAAGTTTACGTTCATTAGGCGATACCTTTGGACAATATTTAATTATTGGAAAATATCGGCTTCCTCCACCTGTATCACCATATCCACCAAGTGAATCATTTATATAATTTGCATTAGTTTTATCCTGATAAGCTCCATATACACGTTTCGCTCTCCCAGTTCTTGATAATTCACCACTTCCACCGGTGGACTTTGTTAAACCCGTCTGCTCATCAAGCATCTCTGCAGTACCTTCATCTAAAATCAGATTAGGCGGAAATCTTCCTGAATCTTTAATACAGCATTTTGCCTGCTCCAAAGGCGTAGTTCCGTCACCATAAATATCTGTACCATTACCAAATCCACGGCTATGATCAGAAGCTTCTGTAAAATTGGTCTTTGCTTTTGCTGTTTGAATATCCTGTTCACTCTGAAACGGAACTCTGCAAGCGTCTATATTCATAGCTCCGCAGCCATATTTTTCAATATTCTGAATATATGTACCTTCAAGAGGTTTTTGAAAGATAGTGATCGGTTCATGTGCAGGTTTTAACCCGGCTGTTTTATATCCACCATATTTATCAGCTGCTGCCTTATTTCCTGATTTATCAAACAGTTTTCCAATGTCCTGATTTTTAGGCATTCCGGTAGAATATATCCAATCTATCTCCTCAACGATCTTGAATCCCACATCTTCAAAAGCGCATTTCATTCTATGATTTGTCTTAGGATGTCCGAATATTGCCGCATATCCACCCGGTTTCAAAACCTTGAACAGCAATTCCGCACGCTTAAAGCACCAATCATAGAAGTTATTATTAAAATCCCAGTTCTTTCCCATAAATTCAATTGCATATGGAAAATCAGATATGCAGCTGTCTACAGACGTTTTGTCTAATTCGGTAAGTACGTCAACATTATCACCATGAATAATCTTGCCATTGTTATTATCATAAATAATTTCCATTTTCAATTTCCTCCATCATTTCTTTATAGGAAATACCGCCGGTCAATCCGGGAGATGCATCGCTGTCCGTAGGTGTATATTCAGCGTCCTTAAATGACGGATGCTTGAATTCAATCATTGCAAAATTAGCAATGTCTACAAGATATTCTGTATTATGAGTTTTCTCATAAAGTTCCAAACGCTCTTTGATACTTTTATAAGCCTGAGCTAATTCTGGATATGTCTGAGAACACCATCCGTATTTATAATGTGACATAACAATAGCATTCTGCATTTTAGAAATAAACTCTTTTGAAAAATCTCTATTCAGTATTTGTTCTTTTGTATCCATGATCATCATACTCCTTTTCAGATAGTTACATAGATAATAACGATTCTGATAAAACAAAATCAGCTGATACTTTTACATATCAGCTGACTTTAAAATTATAGATGAAGCACTCTTTCCTTGATTTCCTGAGTACGTCCCTGATTCCAATACTGCGTACCGATATAACCGCAGGTCCTTCTTGCGACATTCATTTTATCCTGATCTCTGTTGCCGCACTGAGGACACTCCCATACAAGCTTTCCGTCATCATTATTGACAATTTGTATCTCGCCGTTAAATCCGCATTCCTGGCAATAATCCGATTTTGTGTTAAGCTCGGCATATATGTTGTTTTCATAAATATGCTTCATCACCGCAAGTACGGCGTCAATGTTATTCTGCATATTTGGGACTTCAACATAGCTTACAGCTCCGCCCGGCGAAAGCTTTTGAAACTCAGCTTCAATTGAAAGCTTTGTAAAAGCGTCAATTTCTTCCGTGACATGAACATGATAGCTATTGGTAATATAATTTTTATCTGTAACGCCTTCAATAATACCGAAACGCTTTTTCAGGCATTTTGCAAACTTATATGTAGTTGTTTCAATAGGCGTACCATATAAGCTGAAATCAATGTTGTGTATTTCTTTCCAATGCTGACAAGCGTCATTCAGTCGCTGCATTACCTCTAATGCAAACGGCATTGCCTCCGGGTCGGTATGTGATTTGCCGGTCATGTATCTGGTGCATTCATATAATCCTACGTATCCAAGCGAAATGGTTGAATATCCGCCAAATAAAAGCTTATCGATTTTCTCGCCCTTTTCAAGTCTTGCTAATGCTCCATGCTGCCATAAAATAGGCGCTACATCAGATGGAGTACCTAACAAACGATTATGTCTGCACATCAACGCTTCGTGACACAATTCAAGCCTTTCATCAAGTATCTTCCAAAATTTATCCATATCCTTTTCAGAAGAACAAGCCGCGTCTACAAGATTGATTGTAACAACACCCTGATTGAATCTGCCGTAGTATTTAGGCTTTCCGCTTTCATCAACATAAGGAGTAAGGAAACTTCTGCAGCCCATACATACGTAACAATTTCCATTTCCGTTTTTATCAATTTTATACTCAAGCATTTTCTTTTCGGAAATATAATCGGGAACCATTCTTTTAGCCGTACACTTTGAAGCAAGCTTTGTAAGATACCAATACTTTGAATCTTCTGTAATGTTATTTTCTTCAAGTACATAGATAAGTTTCGGAAAGGCTTGCGTGATATACACGCCCTTTTCATTTTTAATTCCCAATATTCTCTGGATAAGAACTTCTTCAATAATCAGCGCAAGATCGTCTCTGAGCTTACCCTCCGGCACTTCGTTCAAATACATGAACATTGTAACGAAAGGAGCTTGTCCGTTAGTTGTCATTAATGTTATTATCTGATATTGAATTATCTGTACTCCTCTTTTAATATCTTCCTTCACACGTATTTCAGCGACTTCGTTTACCTTGCTATCGTCAAATTCAAATCCGGCAGTTTCAAATTCATCTCTCACTGCCTTTCTGAATTTCTGACGACTTACGTCAACAAAAGGTGCAAGATGTGAAAAAGTGATACTCTGACCGCCGTATTGATTACTTGCTACCTGTGCAATGATCTGAGTGATAATATTACAGGCGGTTGAAAACATATGAGGCTTTTCTATGAGCGTTTCACTTATGACTGTTCCGTTCTGGAGCATATCTTCTAAGTTAATCAAACAACAGTTATGCATGTGCTGAGCGTAATAATCGGTATCGTGAAAATGTATGATACCTTCTTCATGTGCTCTGACTATATGTTCCGGCAAAAGAAATCTTTTGGTAATGTCTCTGCTGACTTCTCCCGCCATGTAATCTCTTTGCACGCTGTTGATTATCGGGTCCTTATTTGAATTTTCCTGTTTAGCTTCCTCATTATTACATTCAATAAGACTTAAAATCTTTTCATCAGTAGAATTGCTCTGTCTTATAAGCGAATGCGTATAGCGGTACGTAATATATCTTTTAGCCAAATCATGATTTCCCGAATCCATCAGCCTATTTTCAACCATGTCCTGAATATCCTCTACAGAAGGTATTCCTTTCAGTTTAAGACACTCTGATTGTATACCATAAGCAATAGATTCGATCTGCTCTTTTGTCAGTTCATACCTGTTATCAACAGCATTGGCTTTTGAAATTGCAGATATGATCTTGTTTACGTCAAACTGTTCCTCAGAACCGTTTCTTTTCATAATAATCATTTTTATCACACCCAGTTAAATAGCAAATAAGATGATCAAACAGTAAATTCAATCATCTTACAGCGGATATATTGTTCATTATTCATAATATGAACATGGTCAAGATAGTAAGGATTGAACTCACCATCTTGATATGATACATCAGCGTCTATGAGCGGTAGGTATATTTACCGTTTGAAGTACCCTCATAGACCTGCCAAAGTTGCGATCTTTGTTATCTATAACAGTTGCTGATGTATAAAATTGACTTAATTAATAATTAAGTCAGTCAGGATATCCCCACCTGACAACGGAAGATGAATGTTACTGAGTCATTCTCCTTTCTTATTTCAGCTTACACGATCAGTTCTCAGAAACTGCGGCTGGGGATTCCTTTTCATCAGGCGTATCAGCAGAAGCTCATCATTCACTTAGTACCGTAACTTGAACGGCGCTGACCGATTAGCCTGATGTTCGGGCAAGTATTACCCACCAAGTTTTACGACATTGACAAGTCGGCTATTCTTTAGTCTCGCTCTATCTTAGATTAATGTTCCGCACAATAATCTACTAACCTTTTGGCTAATATCTCATCTTCATCAGTTAAAATACAAGTTTCCGTCATCAAGAATATGAGCTTATCCAGAATTTCATCACGAGATTCCGTGTCATATTCTACAGCAGATAAAGCATACTTATCAATAAAGTAGTTAATTAATGTGGAGACTTTCCACTTGCAATTCTCATTAACTTCAGGTATTGACATACTATAATCTACTTGTAAACCTCTGCTCATATTATTCCTCCTGACTTTATCATAAACAACGTCTGGTGCAGTGTGCAGGTCCTGCCCCTGCCGGTGGTTATTCACTGAGTAAACCACCTATTCCCAGTGAATTGAATGCACATCATCTTGCTGCGCTGACACTGCATATATGCAGGTCTTTCCCTGCTGTCACCATTTACTATTCAGTTTTGAGAGTCGTATGTAAATGATAATCAGTAGA
The DNA here is from genome assembly GCA_023664445.1 of Clostridium sp. Lineage (GTDB taxonomy): Bacteria > Bacillota > Clostridia > Oscillospirales > Ruminococcaceae > Porcipelethomonas. The sequence continues at coordinate 13,362 of JAMPFN010000008.1, forward strand.
CTCTGGTACCGAAGATTGGACTCGAACCAATATTTTTATGTGCAGAGCTATAGTACACATATACCTCTTGCCAATTGGGCTACTCCGGCTTGTCTGCCGTCAACCCGCAGACGGCAGTATTCTGTTCATTACAGATTCCCTGTACAGCTGTTATAAGCTGTACCACTTATAATAACGATTTGCTTAAATCAAGTTTCTGACCTCATATTCAGTCAGCAGCATCAGGCTATAATTAGCAAGATCGAGCAGCGTATCCATTACAGATTCATTGACCTGCGGTTTATCTGCATTATTAAGCAAAAGTGATCTTACACAGTTCATCTTATCGTCCATACGGACAATTGCAGAAGTATAACCCATATTGTCAATACCTTTTGCGAAAGAATCATCATAATCGGTATTCTTGGCACGATAGATACCGTTGAGCTTGTCACAATAGGATTTATGAATATCATATTTTTGTTCAAGTTTTGCTATATCAGACATTTCCTGTTTCCTCCGTTAAGATAATTTTCGCACACGAACCTTGATTTTTCTGTTATCCGTATCTCCGGTTTCGGAAATCTCAATTCCCAGCTTATGTATTCTCTCCATAAGCGAATCCAACACCGGATCATACTTTTCATGAATCTTATCAATTTCAGATTTGAAAGCTTCATAATTTTCATTGAAAAGCTTTATGACCTGCGTGGCATTTGCGATTATCTCATCATTTTCAGCCTTTACAGCTTTATCATAAGTCGGATAATATTTACCCGTTTCGGTTGAATAATAAATAGGTCTTTTCTGGATCATAAAATATATCACTCCATTTTTTATTACTTTCTATGATTTCGTTTGTGACTTCCATTGTTCTTGGAATGCATGGCTTTCATCTTTTCCTTAAGACACTGATCAGCAGCCGCGATCATATCATCAAGATTCTTTTCCTTAGCTATATCAGTAATCAATTCCGTATCAACATAACTTATATTGTTCTTAGGTTTGAGGTGCAGATGATGCAAAGAAAGTTCGCCATTATTTTCGGTAACTCGCTTGTCATCAATACTTTTAATTCCCATAGCGGTCAGCTCATCGCCAACGCTTACAAAATCATTTATGTCTGAAATAAATGAATCAGCTATTTTTGAAATGTGAATAAATTCAGTAGTCCCGGAATCCTCAATCAAAACTATAATGCCTTTTGTAAGTATCTTGACTACTTTTACATTGTAAATATCGCCTTCCCTGATATGTATTCTTTGTATACCTTCCATATTTTCCTCCGACAGATAGTAAAAGTTTAACCGACTTCAATAACAAATTCCTCAGCCTTTGGATGTGTACACTGCTGTACGCCGACAAGAAGTATTTGTATACTGTCAATATTATATAAGGTTTCAAAGCAATCCTTGATCCTTACAGTATCAAGGTGGTCAAGCAGATCGTCTATCATCACAAGCTTCAACGGCGAATCCGATTCATCAACAATGCTTATCAGCAAAGCAAGCGTATACAGGCATTTTTCACCACTTGAAAGCAAGTCAAACTCAATATATTCATTACTTTTATCAAGCACGCCAAAGCTAAAACTGTTTGCTTTTTCCGAAAGATGAAATTTAGCTGTTGAGAATTTTTCAGTACCGGAAAAGAATTTCTGAAGATATACCGTCATCTTATCGGCAAGCTTTTTAAACGGCGCTTCCATAAGCTGAGACTGCAAACCGTTTACGTCAGTAAGCTTTATCCACACTTTCAGAATCTCAATATTCTGCTCTGTTTTGTATTTATCATTGGTAAGCCTGTCGGTAAGTTCTTCATACCTTTTGTTTGCTTCAAGCTTTATAATAGTGTCATTATGCTGCTTAATTTTGGATTTAAGAGAAACTATTTCGGCAGTAATTTCATCTTCTGTTATGTCTGTAACATCTGTATTCATCTGCTTTGAAATGAGTTCGTATTGAGCATAGGCTTTTTCGATTTTCTGCATATCTGCAAGCTTGCTGTTGATTTCAGACTTCAAAGCCGTAATTTTATCATCAAGCTCAGTCACCTGTAAAGTTAAGCTGTGAATTTTTTCTTGAAGTTTTTCCATTTCCGTATTATAAACAGAAATTAACGCTGTAATAGAAGCACAATTTTCACATGTATAAGGACACTTTCCGCTGCTTTCGGCAACACGTTTCTTTTCCTTGTACTCAATATTTGCTTCGGAAATCTGCTTTTCAAGCATCATTTTTCGTTCTTCAAGAACAGCGAGTTCTTTTTCAGCTGCTTCGACAGATTTCTTTGAAGAATTATAAGCCGAATCCTCATTTAAGGACGGAGCAGTAACGACAGATTTTATGGATTTCATACTTTCAGCCAATTTATGGTTCTGCTGAATTTTGAGCAGCTTGGTATTCATATTGTCAATATTCAGCTGCATAGCCTGAATATCGGATTTCAGAGAATCAACACTCTGAGAATTATCGCACTCGCTGTAGTAAATAAGGCTTTGTACGGTATTCTGTAATCTTGAAAGCTCTGCCTTGTAATAAGACTGCTGTTCTTTCAGATATGTATTGAAATCTCTCACCAATTTTACGCCGTGATCCTGCTGTGCTTTATCGGTAATGTGAGAAATTACTCCGTTGATAAATTCCGGATCAAGAATCTTTCCGAAATCTGCAATAGAATCATTCAGTATGCTCTTCCAGTCAAGTTTACTGTCAGCAGCCGGAAGAAAATTGATGAACCAATCCTTCAGCTTGTTTGCAGTCATGCCGATAAACTCTGAAAAGTTGAATACCGGAAGTTCAAGACCGCCGATAATTCCCTCAACGCTGTATATTGAAGGTTCAATGCTGAAACCTGCTATAATAGACGCGCCTTTCTTATACCACTTCCTCATAATGGTAATAGGATTTCCGTTGTCGTCAATAATGAGCTTAACAAACATTTCAGGTGAATTTGAATGCTTGAAGACAGCGCTCTTGTTTTTATCCGTTCCGGGAATGTAGCCTAAAAGCGCAAGCTGAATCGCCTGCATAACTGTTGATTTTCCTGCTCCGTTTTCTCCGTGAAAATATCGGAATCCCGAAAGATCATACGTCTTATCTTTGACCTTATGCATTCCCTTGATTGTAATAGATGAAAGCTTCATCATGTGTACCTCCTGTGTTTTTTATTACGTTTATAATAACGATTCTCATGAATCAAAAATTTTTGGAAACTATTGACAACACTAACATTATATAGTATAATAAATATAGGAGATGATCTTCTCTCCGTTTAAGATTAGACATAGAGCATTGTCTAAGTAAAAATAAAGAAAGCTCATAACTATAGAAAGATGGAATTACTTTCAAATATTTGTCGCCTTTGAATATGCGACTGACAAATTATTCGATTTAAATGTTTGCCGCTTCCGGACATGCGTCTGATAAATTGTCCGGTTCAAATGCAAAGTCTCACAATTTGTGTGAAGTTTTAGTTTTTATAAATTTTGTAAAGATACTAATAGTAGGTTACAGAACCATTATAAACTGTATTTAATAGGGGTTACAGAACCGTCATAAACTGTTTTTATAGGGGTTGCGAAACCGTCATAAATCGTCTTAATAGTATCTTTAAAGGATTTAATAATAATTTGATTTTAGTCTAATATATGCCTTACTTCTTTTTACAGAGGTAAGGCATATTTTTATAAGATGTTACACATTCAGCTCGGAATCATAAATAACCAATTTTTCTTTAGCTCTGGTACAGCCAACATAGAATAAATTCTGCTGTTCTTCATTCTTATTAACAGGGAAGGACTTGCCGTTCACGCCTACCAGATGTACGCAGTCATATTCAAGTCCTTTTACAGAATGGATCGTACCGACATAAATACCCGTTTCTTTTGAAAGAGAATCAGCAAGCTGTATAAGGTAATCTATCACGCCATTGTCATCATCTGATTCAAGCTTTATAGTACCTTGAGGAATATTCAGAAGCTCACTGATCGCCGTGATTTTACCATAGACAAACTGCTCTCTGTGAAGTACTTCACGCACTTGCATAATGATTTTTATATAGGATTCAAGCGAATGATGATATAACTCCATAAATCCTACTTCCGTGCTATAGCCGCTGTCAATAGAACAATACCTGATGTAATTGTTATATTCATTTGCAGACAGCTTATTTGAAAGCCAGTCAACACAGAAATGACTATCAACAGCACTTTTCAGAATACCACTGACATCTGTATCGGTATGCTTGCTGTTAAACGGTATATTGAGCTGTTCAAGCTTATCCTTTATCTCTGTGGCTTCATAGTTGGTTCTGCAAAGAATAGCCGTAGACTTTCCGTCAGCAGAATCACTCACTATATTTAATATATCCTTATTATTATGAATATCTAATGCGCCACGCTCTATGACCTGAACTCCGATTCTGTCGCTCAGAATATCAAGATCATAAGCGCTTCCTTTCCAACTCTTATGGATCTCATTGGAATAATCACATATCTCTTTTGTTGAGCGGTAGTTTTCTGAAAGTTTGATAGTTACCCATTCAGGATTTTCGGCAAGAGATTTTATAATTGAAATGTCAGCGCCACGGAAGCTGTAAATGGCTTGTTTAGCGTCGCCGCATACAAAAATATTTGAATTTGTGAATGATGAAACAAATTCCCACTGTTTCGGGTCTGTATCCTGAAATTCGTCAACAAATACATATTTAAATCTCAGTTTTTCAGGGTCTGCAACAGGGTTATTATCCGAAAACAGCTTGCTTACGCCATAACACATAATATCGAAAGTGATGTAATTTTCTTCACGCAGCAGTTTGTCATACTGTTTCCAGAATATATCATACTGAAATTTCTCATTTGGTTTTAAAGGCATTTTACCGTTAAGCTTATCATCAGATATTTTTGTACCGCACTGCTGTCTGCAGCGTGTATGAATCTTACGTATCGTCATATCGTCTGCAATGGCGGGAGTATCTTTATAATAACCAAGATTTCTCGCTACAGCGCTGTTTCTGGATATAAGAGAATAGCAATAGCTGTGGAAGGTGCAGAACATCGGAATAGTCTGCCCCTTATGGGTTCTGCGGAATCTTTCACGCATTTCACAGGCTGCTGCATTTGTAAACGTAAGTACAAGAATACTTGAAATATCTGCTCCGTCCTCAATCAGCCTGTTAATTCTGGAAATTACGCAATGGGTCTTGCCTGTACCCGCACCGGCAAGGCATAGTATTTTCTCAGCGTCACAATTGACCGCTTGCTTCTGTGCTGTATTTAACATTATCGGTTCCTCCGGAAATAAAAAAATTAGTCTATGCAGTATTACTACTACATAGACTAATAACGATTTTCGGAATCAAACTTATCCATAGGTTTATTTATAATAAACAATAAATTTATTTGGCTTTACTATTTGCCGATATGCACGTAGCGAACATAGTGATCGAATGCGTGGGGCATTTTTAATTCTGCTATAAGTTAAAACTGTTTTTGAATAAATGACTTATTATCTTTATTAAGAATTTCTATTGCCCTATCAACATCTGCATCTGATAAAGTACGTTTCCAACTGTTATACCTCTCATCATCAAGTGTTTTGATTCTCGTAATTACCAAAAATTGAGACAACCATTTCCAGCAATAGAAGTCATCATCATCTATTATACAAAATGTTTCAACATTTTCATTGCTTGCTAACCATCTGCGGATTTCAAATGGACGACTTTCAGGTCCAGAACGTTCAGTATAATCTGTTCTTCCCGATACTTTCATCCCGTACTTTTCAAAGTGATTATATAAATCTAAAATTTCCTTTTTGTCAGTCTGAAAGTTGTTTTCTACGAAATTCCAATAATTAATTCTCCATGAAGAAGAAAGAATGATTTCTGCATTTGTTGCATCAACAATTCTTTTTAGACGTACAAAACATTCGTCTTTAAATTCTGCATCGTAATCTTCTTCTTTCAACACACCATCAATGTCTAAAAAAATAGCCTTCATAAATATTCCCTTCTATTCAGTCAGTAAATATAATTTCTCTACTATAATTATAAACGATTACAGACAGTTATGTCAAGCTGCCTGTAAATATATTTATAATTTCTTCGACTGGATATAAGCTTCAACATACCTCTCTACAACATCAGAAACCTCTATACCATTATCGATAAAAGAGTTCTTAGTCGTATCAAGCAGATTTGTAACCGTCTCATTTACTACGCTTTCAAGTACGTCACGCTGAGATTCAGCATTCCACTCACCGGCTGCTTTCAGTCTTGCAACGGCAGTCTGCTCATATTTATTTACAGATGTCTGTACAGTTGTTGTGATATCTGATATTACCGACTGTAATTTTTCATTTTCTGTTTTGGATCTCAGCCATGCAGAAAGTGCGGGTATAAGTATAGAGCTTCCAACGGCTGCAACGATCGAAAATATAAGGCAGATCAGTTCATTCATTATTGTATCGGTCATATTAAGTACCCTCCATTTTTACGGTTCATATTCTGAAAAATATGTATTCATAAGTTCATGAACAAGCGGGTTATTATCCTCGCCGGCTTTTTCAATGGTATCATTGAAATATATTCTGCCCTGACTGTTATAACCGCAAAGATAATACTCCCTGTATAAAATGATAAGCTGTTTTAACTCTTCCGAATAATCAGTATCGCCCTTATCAATTGCAAACTGTATATATTTGCAGTCTTCAAGAATATGCGTTTGCAGACTTGCTCTTTGAGCAGACTGTAATTTATCCATGTGTTCAGTCAGCGCTTTAACCTCTTTCTGAGTTTCCAGTGCAAGCCCTTCTGTTTTCTGCATACTTTCAACAACTTCTTTAAGATGTCTTTTAGCAGGATTTATTTTATCCCAGTTGTTGAACACAGCAACAAGGACAGCCGAGATCACAGGAAGAACAGCAATAAGAATGTTATATCCCATATATATCCCTCCTCGCCTAAATATCTTTTATTACCCATTTAAGATACTGGTCTGTTTCCTTGTCGCAAAGAGGACATGTACCTGATATCTTCTCAACGTCCTGATCTGATTCTGTAAGCGCTGAAATAAATATTCCATGACAGTTATCGCATTCTGCAATGTAATGATTTCCGATATTGTTATCAAGCTCAATGTCCACATCATCTTCCTGGATATCGTCAATGGAATCCTGAATATCCTCTACATCATCTGCAAGGTCGTCGATAGTTTCGCTGAAATCATAATCGTCTGTATCATAATTTTCATCAGCGGCAACGATCCTTGCGGACGACTTGATACTTCTTTTTCGTTTCACTATCTTCATTACTGATCACCTCAATTTTAAAAAAATAACAGCGACAATACCAATGCGTATCATCACTGTTATATAAGGTTTATTCATTTTCAGTAAATTTTCTTTTTCGTGTTTTCTGTATCATTTTTTCAAAGCCCTCTATAGATATTTCTATAGTATCCATACAAGATTCATAAGAATCATAATCTGTTGTAACAAATTGATATGAATGTGTTCTGCTTGCGCCGTCTTTACTTTCTGTAACATTCATCTCAATAGAATTTTTTCCTCTAAGTTTCTTACTTTCTTGAGGATGATCGGAAACTCGGATATTACATTTCAGCTTAAACACAGATCTGTTTTCCTTATCTAAGATAGAACATTCAAATGAAAAATACATCGATGCTGATTTATTTGATTTATGACACTTATACTTTTCATAGTTCAAATTAGACAAATATTCTTTAAGTTCATCAATAAAATCCAAATATTCCTGATAGCTTTTTTCGTCTATAATGTTTCCATATTTATCAACCACTTCAGACAAATACATTTCATCATCAGCATATACAGCAGAAGCACGTATCATTTTTAGATTGTAGATAACAATGTCAATATCAAGTGTTGGAATATCATAGTCATGTGAGCCTCTTACATAAATTTTAGACACAATAATCACCTACAAATCCTCTTATATATGATTTCTTTATCTTTTCAGTACATCGCTTGTGCTTTCATATTGAAAAATAACACTTTCAAATTTAGATACATCAAGCATGACTGCTATATGATTATCAGCAGTGTAATCTTCTATCAAATCATCATCTTCATAATCACGCCAGTATTTATAGTGTATCAGTACAACTTTCGGAGTATTTGTATATTCTTCACATATAAATATTTCACCGAAATATCGTTCCTTTGTTTGCATATTTCTCAAATCTAAAAATGTACCTCCTTTAGTATCCAACATATCATCCATAATATAAGATTTTCTTGTCCTATGAATACCTATACGATTCATAAAATTGTCCCAGCATTTCAGAGAGTATATTTTACCAAATATGAATGATATAATTATGGTGCCAATAAGCATAATCAAATATTTTACAGCTGTATTATTCAGCAATTGAATCTTCCCAAGCGATATAACTTCCCACGCCGTATCTATAATATATCCAACAAGAAGAGATTCAAATATAACGTGTTCATACTCTTCAGAATTTTTTATTGTATTTGCATATCTGAATATATGCAGAAATATATAGCCCAAAGTAAAATATGTAAATATTTGCGGCATATAAGTTATCAATTCTTTCATTAATCAATCTCCTTTATTTACTTTATCTTTAGTTTTCTTAGGTATAGGTTTTTCAGAAACTTTTTCCGTAGGTTTAGGCAGCTTTGTACTACCTTTTATATAAGTCTTTTTATACATATCTTTATTATTGTTTGACATAGTTTTAAACTCCTTATATGTAATATAAATCATTATATCACACAAATGAAAATAATGTCAAATAGCAATGTTCCATTTATACCTCATAATTATTTTCAAATCAATGCAGAGGAATTTGTAAAGTCATATTTTGTATTTAATCTCTTGCAACCATGGCATCATATGTGTTACCTACATATGCATATCGTCACTGTTATATAAGGTTTATTTACGGTTAAGTTTGTCACATTTCTTCTGCAAATTAAGGAATTTCTTCTTTATCGCTTCAAATGCATCATCATAATCATCATAGTGGTCTCCATTAACTATCACCTCTATTTTTCTATGGCTCTGATTTTCTTTTTTATCTTTTGGTCGTTTATATTTCTGTGCAGTTTCAGGATAGTATTTCGGAAAAGGGTTTCTTTGCCTGCTCTGCCTTTCATGAGTTGAAATTCTCAGAAAGTACAAATTCTCATAGCAAACGTCATAATCAGAATCCGTAGGATAGAATGTATAATAATATGAAGCGGAATCAGTGTATCTACTTGGATGTTCTTCCATAATCTCAAACTCAAAAGTTTCCATAAGTTCACCGACATCTTCTATAAAATCTGTAAAATCTACTCTTTCCTGCGGTGTAAGATTCATCTTTCCAACAGGAACAGTCTTTGCACCTTCAATAATACTTCCTGAAAACTCAACAACAATATCAATATAAATTGGTTCTGTAGCAGATTTAATATATATTTTCACAATTACCTCCATAAAATGAGCATTCCGAAATATATTCTTTATACCTATTATACACCATTTATATATACATTTCAATTATCACAATGCCTAAATTACATTACGGGTACTGTATATAGTATTTACAAATGCCATGCTTCGATATAAAGCATGGCATTTTATTTTTACAGTCTTACGGTATTTGCATCAGCAGAATTTCCTACATACAGTTCACCGGTATCATTATCAACTATGAGAATGTCGAAACGATAGTCATTGGTTTCATTCCATGAGATTCCGATAATATCATAGTTCATCTCCATAGGGTCAAATGTACCACCAAGGTCATAGGCTATTCCACTGTCAACCATATACTTCGACTCTTTACGTGTGAATAGATACTTGTCAAGGAATCACCGTGTCTGCTTACTGTATGATTGTCTGTTAGGAGCTTTCCATGCTGTACTCGTAATTGAAGCGCTTGCATTAATTCAATTATCCAAAAGTTCGGGAATAAGCGTGGTTTCTGCATATTCCATAGCTTCTCTCGGATTTGTAAACTGATCCTCTACAATATCCATACCCTCGTATCCACTGAATAGCACCAACTCATAATATAGAGTATCTGTACTGCTATTATATGTTGGGAGAATTTCAAGGGTATAGTAATCATCAATATACGCCTTATATTTTGAGTACCACAGTTTCTCGCCATCAATATATATGCATATATCGGATTCATACCATGAGCTGAACTTTGAATAGTCACGACGGCTATTGTAGTTTGAACGTATGTAAATCTTCATAGTATATCATCTCCTCAATCATCAAGCTGTTCAAAGTCACGATATCCGGTAACGGCATAGAGTATATCACACATTGTCTGTTCATTGTAGCCGTTGATATTGGTTACAACTTGCAGGGTTTCTTCGGATACGCCGACATAATCAAGCAGATAATCCCACATCTCGTCTAATGACATACCGGTAGACGCTGTAATTCTTCTTCCTCTTGCAGAGGTCATAGCAGATACACCTCTATAATTTCTTCTTTTAATATACTTCTTCATAATATTTTCATCCTTTAGTAGTTAAGCAATTCAACGCAGATACCATCGTCCAAAAAGACGAATTGACCATTTATGTCCATATCTCTGCCATATGATTCATAGTCGAAATATCGCTCCAAGATTTCTTTATCCATGTGCTCTACACCGCCTACCATATCAACCACCTGATAAGCTACATCTGTCATGTCAACACAGTCATAATATGCCGAAATATCGTCACAACGTTCAATAGCTTCATCCAAATCTGAACCATATTCAAGATAAGCTGATACGCCTAATAGCTGGCATTATTTTTCTCATGATTCGTAGCCTGAAATAACGTAGTTGATTGCATCATAGATATTTCCGAAATTTTCATCTTCATATATATCATTATACATACGGAACATATTTTCTTTTGGCTCATTATAAATGAATGCATAAACCGAACCAAAATCCCCAGATAAATCTAAATCAATAAGTGTTATACCGCCCACATAATCGCAACCATCATAAACAAATAATCCGACATCCCAGTATGAACCGGAACGATCTATTTGATTTATATTTATACATAATTGATACCAATTGTCTATTAAATAAGCACCGGGTTTACTCTTGTTTTCTTTATAGCCGGCAGATTTTAAAAACTCTTTAACTGCTTGCAAAACAGGATTAATTTCATTGTTTCCTTTAATATAAATTTTCATATCAATCATCCTCGCTATACATCTGCACCGAGATCACACAGATACTCCACATCTTCTTCATCCCAACTATCAGGATCGCTCATATACTCAGCAACAAGGTCTTCAAGAAATCCCTCGTAACCGGAATATGGAGTTGTGTACCATGATTCCAAGCGACCGTCTACCACCATGCACACCTGATACTCAGAGTTAGTAAGAAAAACACTGCCGCTGTTCCTGTTAAACATAGGAACAACTTCATTATCATAAAAATTGTCCGGAAGTCCGCTTGATTCCCATGCTTGTAAAATTTCGATCAGCTCATGACGTTCTCTTGCACCAAAATCAGCAAGATTAGTAGTCGTCGGGTCATTAGAGCTTGCATTGATATTTTTGTTAGAATAAATTTTCATAATTAATAATCCTCCTCGTCAAACGATTCGTCAGAAACTTCACCGGTTTCATCATCATAGTAAAGACCGACCATTTCATAGATATGTTCCGGTTCAAACCAGAGCAAGTCATTAAGTTCTGTTTCATTGATAACGCCTTCGCCCATTCCTTCATTGTAGTACACTTCATCTATGTACTGTTCAAGGGCGTTAAGCTTGCCAAACTTTTCTAAGGTCTCCCACGTTTCAACAGCGCCGGACCACGGCTGATAATTGTCGAAACCATCTGTATACAACTTAGCAGCTGTTACAGCTCTGCGTCTACGTTTTCTTGATGACGTTTTAACATTTCTTGAAGCCTTAATGCCGATTTTCTTTCGTCCGTCAGGGCTTACCGTATACTTTCTTCTCATTGTAATACCAACTCCTTGGATAATAATTTCAAGTCTCACACTGCAATAGTGTTTACATATATATATAAGGTTACTTTAAAATCCCTAATAATTTGCGGATGCAAGTTGGTCAGCAAACTGAAGAAGATGTATCATGGGATATGTTTCTTCTGCATTGCAAAGGTCTACAAGTTCCTTATCTGCCGCATTCCAGCGTGCCATATGCCACCTTACAGATAATGCCTGTTCGGTTGAAAGCTTAAAAAACTTCTGAGCTATGAACATTGATGTTACGCCATGTCCGAACGGTAATGAAGAACCTTTGCATTTGTAGGAAGGCACTTTGTTCCATACTCCTGTTGTTTCGTCCTTGACATTTTTCATGTACTGTTCATAGAAGTCTATCTTGCACCAATCATGTACAAGAGCGGTAAGTATTGCTTCATGATAGTTCACCATTGAAAATGACGGAAGTGCAAGCAGCTCTGTCATCTTATCAGTCACTTTAAGCGAATGTCTGAGCAGTCCGCAAGGTTCAGCGTCATGATATACGGTTGAACCAGGCGCTATGTAAAAATCCGTATTTGAAAGCCAGTTAAGACAGCGTTTTGTAAGTTTTTCTGCTTTTTCATCATCATAAGTCAGATAATAAATACCTGCTATAAGCGTGTTGTACATATCACGCATTTCAAGCATTGTTTCTTCATTGACCGGTGATGCTGAGATCAATCTGTTGTCAATATGTCTGCCGACCATATATTCAGGTCTGCACTCAATGAAAGCAGCAAATTCTTCCTTAATACTGAACATCATTTCCTCATGGGAATCTGCGTCAATGTCACTGTTTCCTATATGTACATTAACATCATCACTTGTTTCCGTCAGTATTCCAACAGATTCACGTGCTTCATTATTGGCAACTACCGTCCATTTGTCTCCTGACAGCCGTTCAAACCAATAAGTAAATTCGGAACGTTCCTTTACCTTTGATACGTCAAACATCTATTTAAACCTCCTGTTTCTTTATACAGATAATAACGATTAGGACATTTATGTTTTATACAGTAATCAATAATACCATTCATCAGTTTCAGCGTCATACTGCCATTTATCAAAATCAAAAACAAATCTGTTTATTTCTGTAATGTACTTTCCAAGGTCAGCCCATCTATTAAACTGATATTCAACAAAGTCCGCATAATCGTCTTCATTCCGTGTAAGTTCAGGGAATTTAAGCGTTGGTGTAAGATACAGATACTTACCATCACGAACCGTTTTAATTGTGATATCGGGCATATATGCATCAGGTTTTGTTACTGATATACCGATGCTCTCACCGTTCAGTGTTGCATTTATGAGATATCCGTATCTTTCAAGTTCAGATACAACAGAAGCGACGTTTTCCATTGCATACAAGTTGATATTTCCTTTTGTTGATGTGTTAGTCATAGTTCAAATTCTCCTTTATAGTCAAGAAACACTTTTTTACTCGGAACGGTTTCAATTTCCCTATATTTGATATTCCACTTATCAATTTTCTTGATATTAATGGATTTTTTACCATTAGATTTAAGCTTGTCTATTTCATTTATATCTACTATAAAAGCACGTTGTTCAGCTGCAAACAAGACGATAATAACACCATAGACATTTGAAATTTTTGATTTTTTCAACAGATTAGTATATTGATAGTCGCTGATCATGCTGAAATCAAATCTGTCAGACCATGTTGCTTTGGATTCTATATAATAAAAGTTCGGCGACTTGAATAATGTAAAATCACATATGTTTTTAGAACCGTAAAATCCTGTCATCTGGTCGGGGAGTCTGTCAAAGCAATAACCCTCTGTTGGTCTGTTGAGCCATTCACGTATTTTCTGTTCAGCCTTTTTGCCTAAATCATCATGAATCAAATTGCATCACCTTGTTTTATCAATATCTTTCACTAATAATTGTTTTTCTTTCAGCATCATTATTATATCGTAGTTGAATACAAAAATCTATCGACTTATCGAACAAAGATTCGACGTTCTTTTCGAGCGTTACGCACAATTTCCATTATCACAAAAAAAATAACAGTGACGATCTGTTATTTCAGACTATCACTGTCATATGTGTTGTTTTATTCGGTTTTATTTTACAGCCATATCAATTCATTGTCAATATCAGTTGAACCGTTTATATTAAGACTATTATGTGATCCGATATCCAACAGTATCACTTCTTTGTTATCATGATCATAGTCAAACAGTATCACCAAATCATTGTTATTGTTAGTACCTCCACCGGGTACATGTATATCATACGGATTCCTATATTTAATCCCGTCAACTGTTATTGTATAATTATTCAGTTGATGAAAGCTTAATCTGGACTTTAATATGTCCATGTCAGATTCATCACATAACATCTGTATGGCTGAAAATATAGCTTTTCTGATTTTTGGAGTTGAGAGCTTCTTATATTTTGAAAATCTTCTATTAAACCTTGAACTCTTATATACTTTATAAACATCTGCATTCTTTATCTGTATACCACAATATACATTATTGTACAATTAAATCAACCCCATTCTTTATTCAAAAAGAAACAATGTTCTACAATATCTCCTACTTCTGGATCATCATATTCCGGATCGGAATTAACATAATCAAGAAATTCCTGTGCATCCTGCTCCGTGTCAAATTCATAACTGTTATACGGTGTTTCAACCGTTACTTTCTCGGAAGTTGCCGTTGCAGTTTTTATATATTTTTTCATGTTAAGCCTCCATAGAAATCATTACTATTATATGTGGATTTGTTTTTACATCCATATAATTTCATTATCATCATTGTCTAAGATATCATCAGCGGAAGTCACAGAATCAATGTTTCTGAACAATCCGATAGGGTATAAATAGTCTTCTCCGGTTTCATCGATAACACGACACAACTGAATGTCTTCAAGAACCTCAATACATTCATATAACTTTCCTTTTATCAATGATAATGGGCTACTTTTACTACCGATATATTTTACTTTCATTGTAATACCTCTTTCAATTTGATTTCGTATTTTCGACCTCTTGCCTCATACCAGTGAAGTTCCACACGTACATTTATCCCGCCTATAACTATTAATGACTCTCCACGAACTTTCTGCCATTCATCAGCAGGAATATGATAATTTGATTCTAAATATGTTGCATTCCTTATTGGAGTATTTGTACCCCTGCCTGCAAATGCTTTAATTTTCGTTATCTCTGCACCTATAGAGAATTTAGTAGTACCCCCATCAGGTAAACGTATAGGATAATTCTTTCCGGCAAATATATTTCTTGCCGATCTATAAATAATCACGAGGAACACCTACTTTTCATTTTATAGCATTATCCTCTGTACACTTATATTATATCGTATACAGAGGATTTTGTAAAGATTAAATTACAGAAATATCAATGAATTTTAGAAATTCGGCATAACAGCGCTCCAGACACAACCATACAACTCTTCGGTATCGGCAGTAAGGTCATCCCAATTGGGAGAAATCTGGTCAATAGGTTGAATATACACAACCTCAGAATCAATGCTGAATGTAATTGCAGAATCTGAAATGTCATATGTCAGATTAACAACATCGCCGTATTCTGCATCCATTTCCATTACTACAGCGTCAGCAAGGGTAATTAAGTAGTCACGATCATTTTTATTGGTATCAGCATTTGCCGTTACTGTAGAAGATACAATAGAATCATCATATGAAACCTCATCTTCATAATATTCTTTAAGCTCTTCAGCGATAGCATTGCGAGTAGCCTCATTCAGAAATCTGAGAGAACCCTTACCGGAACCGAATTCTTTATCATATCTACGTACGCCTTCTTTTGCTAAATGAAGCCAGCCTTTGACAGCAAGGTTATCATTATAGTCGCCGTTTTCACGCTTGCGTTTCATATTCTTGATGATAGGCTTAGCTATTTGGCGGTATAAATTTCCGTCATTTACTATGTAAAGAACAAGTTCGTCAACGTCGTCTTGAGAAACAGTATTGTCTGCTGCGCTGATACTTGAAGCCTTTACAGCATTTTTCTTTTTTGTCTGTACAGAACCGACAACAATACCCGTATCTTCCTCAAATACATCATAAATTAAATCTTCAAGTATATATTCAGGCGTACTTCCGTGCTCGTGAGCACCTTCAAAATAAGAACCGTCAGTTATCATATCTATAATTCCTAAAAATGCATCAGTTGAAAGCTTGCAGTGATACTCACTTTCCAGTTCTTTGATGAGATTTTCTGCAAAGGTTTGAAGCTCATATTTATTGACAGTTTCAGATGCAGCATTTACAGTAAACTTTCTTTTGGCAGAAACTGAAGCTACCACTTCATCTTTAGCATAAGACACCACAAATCTAATGTCACTGTGTTGATTCCCGTACATGGATATTTCAACAGAAAAGTCTTCATCGACCTCAGCAACCTCTTCCCATTTACATGTAATAATATCCACAACCAATTTGGGCACATCTGCATCTGTCGGCTCGTTTTCAACATAATCAAGCAGCCAATCCTTAAATACTCTGAGATTTTCGCTATCTTTGCAGAGAGTCTTGATTGTATGATAAAAACTGACATCATAAACAGAACCGGAATACACTTTCTCTGAGTTACGATATATTACAATGTCATAATCCTCCATAGAGTATGATTCAGAGGAACCTTTTACAGTAAACTTTCTTTTAGAATCAGCAGAAGATTTTACATTCTTGCAATAATCAGGAAACTGAGTCAGAACATCAGCTACAGTTTTACCCTTATTTCTATTGACTTCTACAAAATCATCAATACTTACTGCATTACCTTCACACATTGCCGGAGAAAGTCTGACATATTCACCTGATTCCTCATTTGTAAGTTTTACTGTACAGCCGTTCATAAGCTTTTCCCATGCAAAAGATTCCAACTCAGAATAGTCGTCAGTTTCAATACTGTCTTCAACGCCTTTATAATCCAAACCATAATAGGACGTACCTTTATAGTCATAATCACTGTAAACAGCATTCTTTGAAGCCTTTACAGTAAACTTACGCTTAGTGCTGATAGAAGCCGCAATTCCATACTTTTTCATAAGCGTAGTGTTACGAGTTTCAGGAATAATATCATAGTGATCAAGTTCTTTCGTGGACAACGGTCTGTCAACATAGATTACCGTCATATAATCATCAAGGTCTTCCCAGTTTACAAGATTTACATCTTTCGGGAGCGTACCGGGACCAATACCATGTTTTGTGAAATACATATAAGGTCTGTCAGCATTTCTCTTTGATTCAAAAGGACTTGCCGACATTATTCTGTGGTTTTGGCTTGCAGAAGCCCTTACAAAACGTCTTGGTTTTCTTGAACAAATAATTTTCACAAATATCACCTCATAGTTTAATTTAAAATCATATCCGATATTGACATTTCAATCGGACTAAGCGCCTCACTTAATTCATCAGCAATGCGTACAGCGTCCTTTTCAAATCCCATTCTGGTTAATTTCTCCAGACCGTCAATAATATAATCAAAATCCGCTTCTATGTCATCAATCTTATCATCTAAAACAGAATCCGAATCAGAAGCGGCATGAATGTAACGTTTCATGTTATCACCCCTTAATATGTAATAACGATTGACAGCATAAAAATATCAGCAACGCCATACAAACCGTCACTGATATATAAGGTTTATTTGAAATTATAAATAAAAAACGACAGCCTATATTAAGCTGTCGCTGTAAAAAACTTAATTATGATAAAATTTATCTGCACATATGACAAGTATAATGTGTACCGTCAATTGAAAGCTGCCCTTCATATATTACTTTACAGGTATTTAGGTACAAACGGAACATATCTTCAATTTCATCTTGAATTTCAGGCTCGTCAATTATACATTTATCACCGTATATATAACAGTCATAATGATCAAATTCACCCGAATTGTTCCAGATAGGCATTACCATTACTCTTCCTCTCGGAAAATAATCATACTTAACTGCCTTACCATCAACTTTATATTGATTTTTTATACTTTTCCATGCATTGATGTGAAGAATATCATCACATTCTGATCCATGTGTATTAACATTATCACTTACAACAACCAATTCGTCATCAATTACCCAGAATATACCGCCCTTTGGATTATTTGTTCCGGCTGATATTTTGGTTGTTGCAAAAACACGTCTTATTCTGTCAGGTCTTTTTTCAGAATTTTTTACATAAATTTTCATAGTAATAATACCCCCAAGACTGCAACTTATATGTTTTAAACTGATAAAATTCAATCTGTATATTAATTATATCGTACTCCTTATAAGTTGTCAAATTATATTTTACTATTACCAAGCAATTTCTCAAACAGTTCCGGATTTCTTCTGAGATCAAGCTTGCCGTCAACTATAAAGTTGGAGATATCCTGTTTATCATAAACGATCTTATGTACTGTTTCATCAATAGTTCCCTTTGTAATAATTGTATAGATATTTACCGGAGCGTCTGCTCCGATTCTATGCGTTCGATCTTCACACTGAACTTTATCTGCCGGAGTCCATGGCTCATCAGCAAAAATAACATTATTTGCAGCTGTAAGGGTATGATTCACACCCAAAGCGCCTACCGTACCAAGCATAACCTTATAATCAGGATTATTGATAAAAACTCTTTTGTGCTTCTGCCTGTCGGATTCCGACATTGAACCGGTAAAGCAAGCCGTTTTGTATTTAGCTGAAACAAACTTATATACAGGCTTTAAAGCGCCTACCCAATTTGAAAATATAACTACTTTTTCACCGCGTTCAACTACCTCATCAACTAATTCCAACAGACGAACCAATTTTGCATTTTTGCTGAGGTATTTATCATCAAACTTAATATTGTTATCTATCAGTTCAGGGCAGCCGTTTACCTGGCGTAGCCTGAGCATTTCAGTGAGCGGATTCATAGATTCAAGTATTTCATCTTTATGCTCAAGCATATCCCACTGAATATCACGATAAAGCTTCTGCTGTACGGGCGTATTTTCTACATACTCCGTATAATATATTTTCGGCGGAAGGTCTAAAACATCCTTTTTCAAGCGTCTGAGCATATTGTTCTGAAGCATATCTTTCAGATAAGGAATATTTTTGTATGCCATGATCTCATGACCGCCGTATCCCCCAAAAACGCAGAATTGCTGACACCACAGCCAATAGCTTTTCATAGAATGACCGTTTACAAGTTTCAGCGGCGTGTAAACATCTGTAGGTTTATTCACTATCGGAGTACCTGTCATGGGAATCCACTCAATTGAATTGCCTGTTTTCTTCTTGATTTCCAAAATAAGTTTACCCTGTGTAGATTTTGGCGACATATTTTTATGAACTTCGTCAATGGGCATCATCTGAAGTTCATTATTCTGTGCCATATTTATTATTTCCTCTGCAAGAGTATATTTTCTTCCATTTTTTGTTCTGAGGGATTCAATATTCGTTATAAGAAAGTACGGCAGCTTCGGAGCTGAAATATCTCCGTACATATGACCTGTTTTTAAGTCGTCAACCTTGTCTGCTCCTGTGGTATTTAACTTTAAATCGCCGTTTTTCTTTAACCTTGTTCCCAATATGTATGCCTGCTCCATGCCGTTCGTATGGTTGAAGATGTCCTCTTGCCAACTGAATTTGGCTGAATTTACGCAGGTAATAATAAGACAATGCCTATAGCTATACTTTTTCCGCATATATAAGGCATAGTTCATCACTTCCAAAGTTTTGCCGAGTCCCTGTTCATCAGATAAAATAAATCCTCTGCCGGCTCTGTTTTTTGCATATTTCAGAAAATCTATCTGGTGAGAATACAGATTATAACCTCGCTTAACGTGCTGCTCCATATCCGAAATGTCGATCTCAGGAATGCTGTTTGTAGAATCAAGACTTGCATTCTCATTAAGATTTTCCTCTGACTGAATCTGAACGGCATTTTCATATTCAGTACCTTTTATTTCATTCAACAGCCAACCGAGGTGTTCTTTTGGTATTGTCCAGAATTTTTCTTTCGGATTCCATTGTCTGCCGGGTACATTCTTTACATAAGATATCAGAACAGGATCATATCTGAATTTGAGTATATAAGAATTACCCTCCTGAATTACATATAACATTTATATAACACTCCTAATATTATTCTATATTATATATAACGATTTTAAAAATCATAAAAACCGCCGTACATTGTGCTGTACAGCGGTTTTTTGTTCAGAATAATCTTTTCGGTTTAGTCTTGTCCGACTTTACAAGCATTGTACCACCAATCAATTCATGAACCTTGTCATAAGCAGATACCTTATTATTTACCTTGCAGCAGTAACCGGCGCTGCATATAGCTTTTAATTCACTGAGAGCCGGAATACAATCTATTGAATCAGTCCACATAATAACTTGTCCGTTCTTATTGACTACCTCAAATTTCATTTTTCCACCCTCTGTTCATAAATTTTATTCATACTTTGCTTTCAGTTCGGGATCATAGCTGAAATATGTATTTTCATATTGCTTATACCCTACAAGTCCGCCCCATTCATGATACCATCCGCTGCGGAAATATGTGACATAAACAGGAAGTGTGCAGCCATTTTCAACTATGTATCTCACAGCTTCCAGCTGTTCATCTGTCGGTTCTGTGTATGGTATCATATTTGCCGGAGAAAATTGTCCGTCCTCATATATTACTTCACTCAATGATTTATCCTCGATCATCATTCTGTTTATCACAACGCTGGCTACATCTTTCTGACAATCCATACACTCTATACCTACTTCAAGGTAAACAAGCGAAGCAAGCTCATATATTTCTGATTCATTAAGAATAAAGTCATCAGATATGTCCGTAGGTTCCGTACTTACAACAGTTGTTGAAATTTCAGTACATACTGAAGGAATATCGGTATATACGCAGTTATTTTCTGTAATGTCTTTACAAGCATTATTTACAGTATATATTCCGCCTGAACCCATTGCCGCAATAGAAATAAAGCTTAAAATCCCTTTGCATATTCTGTACTTATCCATTTTTTGTTCTCCTTTACGTTTATTTGTAATTAATGATCATGAAGAATTTTATTTTCAGATCATTACAATGTTAATAACGATTTGATGTAAAAAAAATAAACGCCGACACTATTGCACCGACGCTTAAAATTTATTAAAGGAGGACAATTGCATATTTATAAAAGCTTGTTTACTGCCGATTGGACCTCAGAATAATTGTATCCTGCCGCTTCAAGCCGTTTCTTACGGTCTGTGCCGTTACCCCATTTTCCCTGAATCACCTCTTTAGCAATTTCAGTTACAGATTTCTTGTCATAGGTAGTGCCGTAAAGAAGCTTATTGACCTCAGCCTGTACGCCCTCGGCATTGTAACCGGCGGCTTTAAGCTTATTGATACGGTCGTTTCCGTTGCCCCACTTACCGGCAATTACTTCTTTTGCAATATCTGTAATCGATTTCTTACCGGAAGATGCCTTGACATTCTTAGCCTTACAAATCCATGCTCCCGGAGCTGATTTATTCACAGTCACATTAACTGCAGTACTCGTTTCATTGTAGATATAGTATGTACCGGCAGTGACTGTACGCTTACGGTTTTTATCATTAACAGCGTCTGCAGCCGTTGTATAGCCGTAAAGATTTGTAACGACCTCATATTTCTTACTTTCAGATGACTGAGGTTTTGTTTCAGCTGATTTTGAACCAAGAAGCTTATTCACCTCTGTGCAGATATAGTTGATTTTAGACTTTATGTATGGTCCTGGACAGCTTGTAGACGCAAACATTTCATGAAGCGTCAAACTGCCATTTGGCGTTCCGTCATAGTAAAGCTTTGGAATATTATTTCTTTTACAAACATCTGCACACCACTTTATCAGCATTGCAAGGTCTGCGTCTGAAATAGGCCACTGACCTCCGCATGATGAATTTGCAACTTCAATTGTAACCGCTTTATGATCGTTTTCAGCATTTCCGGAAGTCCAGGCTCTGTTCTTTTCCTCTACGCAAAGCCCAAGCTTACCGCCGCTAAGAACATAATTTGCGGACACTTCACGAGATGTAGTTGATATGTAATTGAGCAGATTTTCCATAGACATACAGCCTGCAGCATGGTGAATAGTAATTTTAGTGATCGGATATTTACGTGAATTGCATTTATCTGTAAGCTGTTTTTTAGATACAAGGGAACTGTTTGTATATCCCATTATTCCTCACCCTTTCCGTTTGAAAATTCAGCTGACATTTCCTCTGTCAGATTTTCGTCAGTAATATCTTCACTGATGATCTCACTGATACCATTTTCACCTGTGAGAACTTTTACATCATCTTTCATAATTTATCACCCAACCTTTATATCCGATATGTTTACCCAACCGATTATACGGTCGGCTCTGCCGACTCCGGACGGCGAATCTGTCAGACGTATTCTGCCGTTGACTATTTCATCGTTCCAGATATAAAATTTCCCCTTGATACCGCGGAAATGCTTTGGCGCAGCGGAAGAATTGTACAACAATATAAGAGATGTTTCAAAAACACCGCCTGTTTCAAGCGTGGTACCGGATACCTCATCTATGATCTTTTTGCTGCGTCTACGTGATTTCTTTTCAGAAGTTTCTGTTATCCGGTCGACTGCTGTTTCAGCTGTCTGCTCCTGTTCAACCGCAGATTCAGCGGAAGTTTCAAGTATTTCTTTACTTTCAGACATTAGTTATACCTCCTATGCGTAAATAAGTCTGTACCACAGCATTCTTGTAAGAACCCTGATACGCGCTTGCTTTCCGGGCTCTGAAACGCTGTTATATATAAATATAAGGTTTTTATTTTTCTTGCTTTCATAGAACGAATCATATACGGCATTGCAGACCTCCTTATCTTCTATGTAGCAGAAAAGCTCTTTTATCTGATTTGCTGTATATTCATCCCGGAAATCTTCTATATAGTTGAAATTCGGCTTTGTTCCGTGAATGACATATGTAATAGCCTCTGAATGCAGTATTTTGTTATCATATTCAGCGGCAACCTTTCTTGCGGAAGCTGACACATTTCTGATTTCCGAATATATATTTGGCGAAGTTTCAAGCCGTCTGCGAAATTCTGAATCATCTTTTAAAGACATTACAAACACCCCAAATACTGATATTGTTTGTAATGTTAATAACGATTCAATGTATATCAGAATCCGCCCAAAGCCCCTGTTGAACAATTATTTATCCCGTCAATCAACCTGTCAGCCTCAAGCTGTTCTTCATACGAGAAATTTGAATAATAAAATTCAAGCATATCCACCAGATTTCTTGCCTCCGAACAAAAATTTTCATAGGTCCTTTTCACACTATCCATAGCGTCTGTTATATCGAATTCCGATATAGACTGTATGTCAAACTCATCTTCATTGTCGGTTATTTCAAAAGAAACAGGTTCCTCAGATATTTTATCAAGAAATTCTTCATTATCAAGAACTGTTTCCAGAGTTTCATTAGCTTCATATATATCATAATTTGCCGTAACAGCTGTCAGATTTATTACCGATTCTTTGGCAGATGTGACTTTTTGTAAAGTTACTCTGAGTTTTTTGGAGCTGTTCGTATCTTCTATAAAGTCAATGCCATACTTACTAAGAACTTCGTTTACTTTCTTACCGACATCATTTTCATTGATGTTTTCAAATACGGAATCTTTTTTGTCATAAGATACAAGAAGATCAATTTTTCCGGTATTTTCATCATCTTCATCTTTGATCGGTTTAATCATTATTCCAAATTCCTTACCCTCAAATACGCACCAATATTTGTAGCTGCCGTCCGGCAATTCTTCTTCCTTTGTCACTTCAACTCCTTTTTTAGAAAGATTATCCATAAACTTGAAAAAAGCCTGTGATATTTTCTTAAAGGAATCTGCAATATCTTTCAGCGCTCCTGCCTGTATTTTCTGTTTCATTGTATACCTCCATTTGCTGAAAAGACTTCCGGAAATGTCCTGCCGGAAGTCTTGATTTAATATGAATTATCTGCGTCGGGAAACTCTGCGTACAGTTCTGCCGGCAGGTCTGCGGATCGTGGACGAAGCCGATACTCTGCGTTTGCCACGGCTGATTCTTGTCTTTGATTCAACGACTTCATCACCGGGTTCAGCGCTGCATGTGTATGTTTCATCGCCCACGTCAAACTTGACGACCTCGCCGTCAGCAGTAACATCAACATCTTCGCCTGTTGCGTCGGCAAGCAGTTCCGCAACATCATCAACCTCAAAAAGCAGATCCGACGCTTCCTCCGCCACATCTGTTTCAGCCATTACACGTCTGTTTCTTGACTTAATAACACGTTTAGAACTCTGGATTTTCATAGGAAAATTCCTCCTTGTAATAAAATAAATTTTTCATGCAAGCTTTGTCAGTTAAGAACGACAAGCTTACTTTTCTTTGTACTGAGTTCATTACGGATAGTTTCAAGCTCCGTATTTGCCTCAGCAAGCAACTGATCTCCATCAAGAGTTACATTTGAACCTTCTATCTTATACTTTGAACGTGATCTGCCCAAAGCCTTTTTCATATTTGCTTCGCTCATACGCACAAGATAATCGATCCATGTCTGATCTGTTATTTCCGATACATCTTCATATATGGGAACATAACGGATAGTAACTGCTGACGGAACGGGACTTCGGTGGGTACAATATACTACCTGATTTGGCAGATCATACTTCCACTGAAAATTTGTTGTCAGACAATTCTGCACTTGTGACAACGCTAATTCCTGCATTATAGGTTCTATGTTTATCTGACCGCTCTGTCCTGTTAAACTTGTGACGTTTACAGACGCTGCGACCTGAAAAACATTGCCGCTTTCAACAGAGCTTAAAGACAAGCCTAATCTCGGCTGTGCCGCCTGTACATACAGAACATTTACGGTATTTATCCCAACCGCTTTTAAGTCTATGCGTGTGGAATACGGAACGGTTTTATCAACAGGCGTTTTCATATACCTTTTAAGCTCACGGAACGCAATATTAACGGCTTGCTCAATTTGCAGATTTTCTGTGTTTTCGTTTGCAGGGAGGCCTAACATAAAAGCTACTTGTTCTACAACTTCCTGCATTGTCATATGTCAAACCTCCTCTGCATTATTTATAACGATTTACGTATTTTAAATCATGCCGCTTTTTCGGCAATTGTAACAGTAAAGCCCTGATCTGCAAGCTGTCTGCCGGCTTCTGCATACCAATATGCTTCCATATAGGTATCTACGGTAAATTCAACTTTCTTGCCGACTACAACTCCCGATTCCTTAACATCTGTACCGACTGTTGCAAGCTTGAACTGAGCAAGCGGTACAGGGAACGGGAATGATGTGGACGCATACGGTTCCATAAGGTCAATTTTGCCGAAACCCTTTGTATTGGTGTCATATACTGTTCCCTCATATGCCTTTGTATCAACATAGGAATTGTCAGGCGAATAGAAACTGCATATAGGACTTACAAAGTCTATTCTGTCAGGTGCAGCGGGACTTTTATAAGTGATCGTAATAGTATAAGCCATGATTAGTCAACCTCCGTTTTATTATTTATGGTCAGTATAGGCGTATATTAAAATACGCCTATAATTTTACCGGAAACTACTGTAGCAGGGTTTACAACCTTCATTGCATACATTGTAGCGTAGCCCTGCTGAACGCTTGCGTTTGCAAGACCAATAGCCTGTGTATCAGTGAAAGGCATATACTCGCCGAAAAGTCCTGAGTTTCTGCGGATATCGTCGCTCTTGCAGCACATTACCCATTTATCAGGATCATAAGAAGGCTCAACATAAACTTCAAATCTGTCAAGACGGCCAAGCTTGTAAGGTCCTACAGAATCTTCGATATTATCAGCAGTAAAGCCGTTTATCATCTGAATGTATTCTGCCGTATTGGAACCTACGATCAGTCTGTTAGGACGTGAAAGTCTGGTTTCCTGATAGATGCTTGCGGCAGCCTGTCCGAGTTTGAGCTTGAACATATTCAGATAATCGCCCGGAACTACCGAACCTGAAAGTACAGGAGTAGCGTCCCAGTTGTACTGCGGTTTGTAGCTTGCAGCCTGTTCAAGAGCTTTGAATCCGTTTGTATTTATTTCAGCAGTAAGTTCGGAAAAGGCAGCTTCCTTACCCTGATCTGCAATATTAGCTCCATACTCCTGCTGAGCGGCAAATGCTGAATAGATAGACCAGTAGTTTGCGATCTGATGCGCTTCCGCTTTAAGGTCAAATTCATCAAGTATAAGCTGTCCTTTGCCCATCTGAGCGCCGTAATTGCCTTCCGCATTTGGTCCTACCGTTTCATTATCATACTGATATGTAGACTTGACAGTATCGCCGTCTGCAAGCGTTACCGCTGTTGTAAGCGTAACTGTACCGGTTGAATAATCAATAGTACCCTTTGCAGCGCCTGTTGCGTCAAGAAGATTTCCAAGACCATCATCAACGTAAGGAGTAGATACCTGCGTACCTCCGGTCGTGATATTTGTTGTAAGGGTCACAGAACCGGGGAGTACGGGAAGGTATGCAAAATTACCTGTTGAGAATGAACCGGATGCCGATTCGACGATTTCATTTTTTACAACTCTGCCTGTAAAGTTCGGATCAAGACCCTGGCGGTTGACCATAGGGCTTGAAAGAATATCACCGGCTTTGGTTTCGCCCTTTGTGTTTTCTGCAACATACTTGAAGTACGGAATAAACTGCTGTCTGGACTTCATAGCTACTGAACCGAATACATCAAGAATAAGAAGCTTCTGTACAAACATCGGCAGATATTCAATGAAATCGGGTCTTGCAGCAATGTTAGATGTATTGGTAGCGCCCATGACAGCGCCGTTTGCAAATACCTTACCATGATTGCGGCAGTTAGCCTGAATCTGACGTGCAAAATCTGTCTGCTGTTTTGTAAGTCCGGCAAAGCTGCCCATAATACGCGAATTTTTTCTCATAGCCTGTCTGCTTTTAACTCCGGCGGTAATACTTGTATTGGCAGTTATAGGTCTGCGTGCAGTAATACCGCTTCTGCGGTTTGTTGTTTTCTTAATTGCCATTAGTTATCACTCCTATAAAATTATTAATTTCAGATTTACAATGTTATTATATCATTATCATCAGGTTCATCATCAATGTACAGAGGTTCAGCCGTTACGGTTGACGGCAGATTTGCAGTATTTGAAGCGGCTGCAATTCTCCTTTGAATATCCGATACGGATGTAGAATCACTGAAAGATATGAAATCCGGATCAACGCCAAGCGCCGATGCATATACGCTGATATATGCCGACTGATATGCACGCAAAGCGTTTTTACAAGCACGAAGGTCGGATTTAAGCCTTCTGTTTTCTTCGTCAAGGTCAGACGCTCCGGATTCAATTTCTGAACTTGCTGTGACGGTTTCACGAAGTTTCTTATGTAATCCGGAAATAACAGATTCCTTGCTTCTGATCTTATCTGTGCTCGCTTCGATCCTTTGTCTATATATAAGGTTTGTTTTCTGAGCAGCATTTAACTTATCGGTGAGAATTTCATTTTCTTCGTACAAGTCATCATAAGAGTCTGAAAGCTCACGGTTTTTTCTTTTCAGACTGCTGCATGACGCTGTTACAGAATCCAAACTCCTTGTAATATCACCGATCTGTGATTCGGTGATCCTTTTTAAAGCTGCGATCTTGCGATTGCATACTGATATAGCTGCCGATTTATCACGCTTCAGTTTTTCGTTCATTTCAGCATAGGATTCAGCTTCGGCAGACGCTTTTAAGTATAAAGCTGTCATAGCCTCAACCTTTTCACTATCTATATTAAAGGTTTTTTTGGAAAGTATAATTTTACGCTGATTTTCAAGTGCTTTATATTCTTCTGACTGGGGAGCAAACTGAGATTTAAGCACATCAATTGTAGAACAGCTTGTTATACTGCCGACATTTGTTCTTACCGCCGCACATACTTCACTGTATTTCTTTCTGCTTTCCGGATTTGCAGACGCTGCAATTGATGTGAATTTTGGAATAGATTCAGGGTATGCCGGAAATGAAACAAGGTCAAAGCCTCTGAATACAAACGTGTCAGGCTCTACGGAATTATTGATTATATCTCCGGCTCCCCTTATTGAAATACCAAAGGTAACGCCTGCGTCCTGGAACTTCTTTACGATCTGACCTACAGGCGTATCTATCAGATTGAATTTGCCGTAAACCTTTCCGTTATCGTCTATATATCCCTCTGTCATTACAATGCAGCCGCGTTCAAATTCCATACAATTCGGGTCTTCCGGATGACCGAGATACCCTATAAACCAACCGTATTCGATTCCCTCTTTATAATCCTCAGACTCAAATACTGTTTCCATGACCTCTCTTGTTATATCGAGACCGTTTTTATTGGTTATATTTGTATCAAGTATTTCTCCCTCATATGTACCGAGAATATTGTATGACTGTATATCAGAAGCTGTAATTTTCTTTCTTCTATCCATAATGGCTTATCCCCCTTACAAAACATCTTTAAATTGGCTGTAAATATACTCAATCGGTATTGATTCAATATCACTATAATTATAGGATATTGAAGAGGGTCTTATAGAGCATAACTGTATTTTCCATACCACTTGTACGACTTGATTAACTTTTACTTTCAATATACTCTGTTTAAGAATTTTTCTGTTATTTTCTGCCTGATAAGATGTAATATCTAATTCGCTGTTTTCTTTCATTATATGATTTTTTTCATCAGACGGTATAATTCGATATCCCGCAAGAAGTCCGTTAGGATTTGATTCAGTATAATTCTTTTGTGACCAAAGTCCGGCTTCTGTAATAAAAATATAATCTTTACTGGGTTCACGAAACTGTTTTAATGCGCCAGTTGAAATCATAGCTCCATATACAATGTCTATTGTTTCCGGAAACTCAGCATCTGTTTCCGGAATTATCTGTCGATATGTAATTGGTGATCTCGGAAATGAATCTGAAATAAGTTCACAATTAACGGGTGATTTTGAATTTGCATTGAAAACCGGACCTAATCCCAAATACTTTCTGTTGTTATTCTGATTCGGATCATATCCGTCAGCACCATATCCCGGATGCTGATTCATATAATCTGTAAACCGCTTTTCTTCTGAATCAACCATATTGATACCTATTCCGTTGGGAAGTCCATAAGCATCCTCTTCCTGATTGCATAATCCCATAGTACCTAATGAAATATATTTTGGAATGTAATTTCCAAGCATAGAATTACCTTGATTAAGAATGCCGTCACCTTTTAGATAATGTGCTATTCCTATAAGCATTGAATCCGTAGATTGATTATGCCCTGAATATTCTTTTACAAGTTGTCCCGTGGCAGCATCAAGCACTCTGAAAGTAACATTATGTTCTACAGACATATTTTTAGCAATATCTAATATGCTCAAAATTTTTATCCCCCATTCTTATGGTATTTCCGAATCTCTTGAATTCTCATTATGTACCACCGTTTCAGTTGTACGGTAAGAATCCAATCCATATATACCTACGCTGATATTTCTGTTTTCCGTATTAACAGATTTTTTTCTATGAAGATTCGGATGGGTAAAACCTGCTTTGTCACGAATTTCCTCTATACTACCTGTTCCAACAATTTTCCAACTCCCATTGACGATTGATTCAATACTATCAGCCATAAAAACACCACCTTCATCTCACCTATATATAAGGTTATTTATGAAAGTGGTAATTTTTTAATTATTCATCTATATCTACTGAACTTATATTTCCGGAGCTATCTGTTTTAGTATATCTTGTATTTTCATTGTTAAGCGAAATTGCGTTACCCATAGCCGACATGATCGGATTTACTGTCGGTCTTGGGGTCAGGATATCCTTTGAACGTTTATCATCAACAATTGACACATCATACTCCCCTGCTGAATTTTTCATAGTATGGGATTCGTCAAGCCGTCTGTCATAACGGAGATTCCAGTCTTTTTCAGTTTGTATTATGTTTATATAATCATCGGGGTATGTTACAGTAACATTTTGAGGTTCAAACCCAAGACTGAATATAGGACCTACCAACGATCTTATAATTTCATCATTGTTGCTTATCTGCAATGAATACAAAGCTCTGTAACCAAGGTTTAAATATGGGCTGGCAGTTGTACCAGTACCGCTTTCATATGAACCGTCACCGTACTCTGTATCTTCAAAATCGCTGTTTCTGTGCCATACTGAATGTTTTGTATGTTCTATATCATTAACAGATTTCTTATATTCAATACCCTCTATTTCATGTTCTAATTCAACTGCTTTCTGTAGACGTGTATAATCTTCACGCCTATAATGTCCAATATGAGTTGGTGCAAAATCCCCTCTCCAACTTATATCTCTATCATCTGTCAATCTTGCATCAATACTTATTTTGGTACGTGCATCAAATCTTACTCCTGCATGCTGAAACAAAAACATCCCAAGCGGTCTGACATATTCAATGCAGGCGTCCTTTGGCAGTTCCTTTGAAAAGTACACAACGTCTATATATCCGTAAGGCGTATGCGGCGTAACATAAACTGAATTGACGGGTATAGACGTATCCTCAAGGCGGTTGCTGAATATTTTGTTGCCCTCAACCTTATTGCCGTTTTCATCTGTATATCCGTTTATTCTGTCATTTATCACAAACTGAGCAAGGTTGACTTCCGCCGCCAATGTCACACCGTCTTTGCTGCCGCGATTGTATATCATAGACATAAAATACAAAAGTACCAGACGGTTGAATGATGTTGGTAACTGCTCCCTGTCATCATATTTATAACCCATTGTATCTGCAAGCAGCCAGAGCAATTCTTCCGGACAGCGCAGAGGATCATACAGATCAAAAATATTTTCAGTATCACATTGTATTTTCTTTAGTGAACTTTCAAACCACTTGCAGAAAAATCTGAAATCGGCGCTTTCCTCATATATCTCAGGTTTTGAAATATCATCGATATTCATAACATCACCTCTTATCCGACAGAACCCATTCGGGAGCTATTCTTATATTATCATAGTTAACGCCAATATCTTCATACCGTGCAAAAGAAATCGGATTGAAATATGATATATCAAACTTTTGGATCACTTCCGTTGTTCCTGCTTGATAAAGTTCACCGTAATTGATGATAGGATTTGTAAGGCTGCCGGAATCAAAATATCTTATTTCGGAATGAGCATTTTCAATAACCTCAACTACTTCCATAACCGTAGGCTTTTGACCGAATTGCCTGTTGGCAGGCGCAAAATATAAAGCGAGAGCTTCCTTTACTTTAGCAACAATATTTTTGGCTTTGTCCTTTGATACCATTGTTTTCGGATATATCTGTCCTACAACATACCAGGGAAAAATTCTTGCATATCCAAATTCAAGTTCAACTGACATTGCCTGCAAGGGTCTGAAATCGGCATTCACGGCGTCAAGGAATGCCTGCGGCGCCTTGTATCTCTTATACTTTACATTGTCAAGATATTCAAACTTAGAATCCTTTACAGATACAGAATCATAATCGCCGCTGTCATTAAAATCATTATGAATAACATAGCACATAGCCGTATACGTTCTGAAATTACATTCAAAGGGGATTTTGCTATCATTTTCTTTGAGGTCAATGATCTCACGCCAGTTGAAATACTCAACCTTATTGAGCGGAAAATCCTCAGACGTTAAATACATATGACTTTTTTCAATATCAGTCAGACTGCTGTCATGATATATTGCAAGATTTATCTCAAGGGCTTTCTGGCAGTCTATGACCATACCACAGTCAACTCCGGCTTCACGTCTTATAAATCTGTTGAAGTCAGGCACTGTAATGAGGCTGTCCCATGTATTGATATAGTTCCTGCTGTTGAAATAAGCTTCTTTGGCAGTTTCGGGACTTTTACCCGTTACCGTATATGAATGAGGCAGCTCAACAGTATTTGAAAGATTGGAAATTGTCAATGCGTCCGTATTATCTGTGTTTTCATTCGGTTTTGCCGGTTGAAAATTGGTCAGAACATCAGCGCTTACAGAACCGATCAGACCTGTACATTCAATCCAGTAAACTATCAGCGTATTATCAGAATAATTTTCAAGCTCATTGAGGTAGTTTGAAATTTGAATCTGCGCATTGCTGTAATTATCATAGGTCACGGCAAATCTTGGTTCAGGTACGATAAATTCGGCAACAGACGCAACCTGGACCCACTGCGTCATTACATCCGAATTTTTGCTGTTTTTAGCCCTTATCCATACGGCTGTCGTATCAAGGTGCTGTGACGGAAGCTTGATAATACAATTATTCTTTTTAACATCTTCAACGCTTACAGACCAATTTCTGAGTTCTCCCTCGATCACAACACGAGTTACGCTTTCGCCGGGATCAAGCGTCACCGGGTCACTGTCGGCAAAAACGTTTGTACCAAATGTTTTGATATCACGCTTGCTTCTTGTGTCTTTAGCGCCGTATTTATTGGTATTAGGAAGAATATTGTATGTAATTACTCTTGACTGACCGGTTATATCAGTATAAGTATTAAGCGTGGAGAAATTTGAACCGTTAAAACCAAAATCAAGTTTTATAGGCGAGTCTTCAAGATTATTGGTAAACGTGACCTCAGTTCTTGCAGCAGTATACCAACCGAGATCATAACCTATAAGCGCAAACAGCTTTTCTGCATTCTTACGCTGCGATACGGACGGAGCAAATATCTCATTTACAACCCAATCAAGATTTACACTCAGCATGTCGGCAATGCTTGCAAGAAATTTTCCCAATACTACACCAGGGTCTGCGTCCGCTTCCGGTTTCCACAAATCAGTTAATTTGGGAACTAAATCCCAGAATTCTTTCATGATCGAATTATAATCCCTGCTTGTATACCTTATCATACCATGAGGTCTTTCAGACTGATTCATCACTTTACATATCCTCCTAACTCATTTTCAAATATTTCGCTTGCGGCAGATTCAATTTCCAATTTGTCACCAAAAATAGTCTGAACTGCGACAGTCATTTTCAGCTTGTTGGGTTCCTGAGAAGAGAGTTCGTCTCCGCCCGAAAAAAGCAATCCGTCTGCAAACTGCGTTTTATCAGCGTCGCAGCAAGGTTCATGCAGACGCAGTTGTTCAATTATTCTGTCTTTTATAATAGCCTTTTCATTTTCAGTATTATACTGCCATAAATGACGTTTTAATCCCACTCCAAAATCGGGATTATTATAAAGCTCCGTAGGTTCAGTCATTATAAGCAGTCTTGTTCGGTTCACAATTGACATATTATCTTCAAGCACACCTACACAGTTATTTGCAATGTTAAACATATTCGGAAAAGCAAGAGAATTTGTCATAATATCACCCCTTCAAATTTGTAGCTCCGTTCTGATAGCTTCCGCCTGTAAGACCTATCACTATAAAATCGTTGTTGGACGTGTTCATTGATGATAAGGCTACTACCTCACCCTCATTGGGCAAATGCGGAAGCAGTACGGATGGATACCACGGCAGATCATTATCAAGCGTGTAATTCTTTACGCTTTTACCCATGTAATTACTTTGATCATAAGCGCCGTGTATAGACGGCACACGTACCTGAACAAGCAGCGTACCGTCGTTTGTATAATGATATCCTTTAGCATAACCGTATGTGATCATTCTTATTTCCTGCTTTCTATATTTTATATGTACCGCCATTGATTATTTTCTTGACTTTCTTACCTTTCCAGCCGGTTAAATCTATTTCGGAGGGGTGAGAAACAAGTGCCTCCCATTCAATAACATCTACTAAATTTGTAGGATATACATAATGACCATATTTATTTCCATTCTCGCCATGCTTGGATGGATCATCACCTTTTGAATCTCCAAGTATACAGTTTATGGTAGTATTATCTTCCAATACAACTGAAATCTTATCGCCTGTTGTTCCGAAAATTAAAGTTACTGCACACAAATAATAACCATCTAATGTTGCTATATTTCTATTCGACGGCTTTCCTGATGAAACCCATTTATCATACAGTTTTCTTTGAACCGATCCGGAACCCCAATTTCTATCATAATATGTATAATTTCCTAAAATTCCATATTGAAC
Organism: Clostridium sp.; assembly: GCA_023664445.1. GTDB lineage: Bacteria > Bacillota > Clostridia > Oscillospirales > Ruminococcaceae > Porcipelethomonas. Next base: position 47,474 of record JAMPFN010000008.1, read on the forward strand.
TGAAAATGGAATTACCATCTCTGCCCCTTTCATAGGCGCAGTGTTCATAGATGATGAACCGCCGGAAGTTATTTGTATTACTATCTTTGACCATAATTCATCAGCAGTTTTTTGTCTTACCTGCGACTGATGATCTATGTTCGCAGGTACTTCAAATTTTCTTAAAAATGCGTCAGCAGCGGTTTTAGCTCCGGATTCTGTATTCGGAACAGTTGTAAGTATATTCATAAGCGCAGGATAATCTGATTGGAGTTCATACCATAAAAAATCTACCTGTCCGGTCAGATTATTTCTCCAGTTATCGCCTACAAATTTAACCATGTTTGTCTTTCTTCCTGTAGATGAACTTCTCGGATAATTTGTCCATTGGCATAATCCGGCTCCGCCATTGTAGAAAGAATAACCGTATTCGATTACGTCTGTTCTGAAACCGCTTTCATGACTTATGTTTGCGGCTATCCCTATAGCTGCCGCAGCGTTAAGTCCCTTATCCATAAGACGTTCAATGACAGCTCTTGCATTTGCGTTTTCTATTCCGTCAAGAATGACATTTTCACCGGAACTGCCTGCTAAACCCGGAACAAGTAAATTATCCATGACCGCTGACATCATAGTTGTATAATTGATAACGGATAATCTGATCTTACTTTTTGCGGTTGTAGGTTTATAACCGGATGACAGATAACCGACCTCACGAATAGTGGCGTCCTCTTCAGTATTTTCCGTATCATAAAACTTGCCTAATCTGCCGTATCCGCTTGTCATTTGTGATTGATTATTTTCAACCTTTGACCAATCAGGTCTGTAATATCCGCTGATCATGCTGCTGCCGATTTTATATGTCTTTGATTCGACCGTTTCTTTTGATGTTCCCTGTATAACGGTTATCGTCTTGCCCTTAACACGCTCGACTATACCGATTTCATCACATTCATACTTTGATCTATATATTTTTATCAATGCAGTACGTATGAGTATTATATCACCGGATTTAGGCGTTTTATTAGCTTCTACAAAAGTACCCATGTTTCCTTTAATACCCTTTTCAGCAAATTCTGTTGAATTTTTGCAATCAGGAATTATTATACCTATCAAACCGCCTACTTTCTTTGCACAGGCAGCAACAAAGGCGGCAGACCATTTAGTATTGTTATTCGGCAATATCCAATCGACCAAGGTTTTCCTTTTTTCATTTATGTGCGACTTAGCTTCTTTGATAAAATCTTCTATGAGCTGCGTGTCTTTTACCGCCGGATTGTAAATAAATCCCTGCAGAATAAAACTGCTGCTCCATGTGTATTTTGGAGGATATAAAGTCTGGGTATAAAATCTTTTTCCGCCATAAGAGCTATTTGATGTAACAATAGAACCGTCTGCGTTTATCTGTTCAACAATTGCTACATGCCCTGCATCGCCCGGATTCTCCCAGCATATTACAGCTCCAAGTTTAGGAGTACTTCCACGCTTATAACCATCTGAGGTGTTACCATACCATCTCCATGCATTGTTAATGGACAAATTACAGGACGTTGTACCCATTATTTCCATAAAACGTCCGTAAGCATACCCCACACAGTTGCTGAGCACGGAATTACCAGATATGTATATACATTTGTTATATCCGCCGCTGCCTGTCTGAATCCAATATGGATCGTCATATGACGGCTCTGTTAATCTTGGTTTATATCCCATATCATCACTTCTTTTTCAGCATAAAAAATTCAGGCGTGAGTATTTTTTCTATTTCAGATATGTCTGAAACATGGTCTATGAGCAGTAAAAGAAAACTATCCTTCCATTTTGACCAGGTGATTTTTTCTAATTGATCTCTTGTAACATAAAATCCCATTTTACCGTAAAAGCCCGCATTTTCTAAAACTTCCTTGTATCTTGCTATGATTTTATCATTTACAGTTTTGGATTTTGACAAATTCAGAGTCAGCCATATCCCTAACGGCGGCGTATATTTTGAAGCATAAATTCTGAGCATACTCAATTCTTTATTTGCTTCTTCTATTGTACGTGCGCGCACATCTGCATACAAGCCATATGTAATTTCATGCTTTACAGCTTCTCTGACCTGTGAATCGAGTTTCGGGCTGACATAGACTTCTTTTTCCTTATGGGTAACGTCATACAGACCGCCTTCTTCGATCATAGCGCCGATCACACCGATTTCTTTCAGCTTATCATAATCAACTTTTCCTGAGTTTCTGTCAAGGGTTATGATGAAACAATCGATATCTTTATAATCCGGCTCAACTGATACCAAAGAACCGGATTCTGCATAATCAAAGGCATTTGTACTGAGAGAAGATGTGTCGCCTGTAAATTCATCTTTTCCTGTATAGCGTAATGCGCAGATCCAACCGCCGTTGTACCAGTTTCCGACTCTTACCTCTTTACCGGTCTGATCTCCGGACTGTCCGCCTATGATACCGCCGTTTTCATTCTGAGAAGCCTTTACCAGCTGACCATTTCCTATGTACATTTCGGTATGACCGTTTGAAATGACAACATCTCCGCGGATAAGTCCGGCTCCGGTACTATGATTCCAATTACTTACCTGTTGGAAACCGGTTTTAGTAAAAACCGAAACCATATTACTGACGACCGTCGCACCATTTGTTTTTACAGGAATACCGGCCTTTTCATAAGCTGTTATAATAAGTGAGGAACAGTCATAATCGGGTCCCCAGCGATTTCCCTGATCATATCCATGTGAATCGTCATTTGCAATGGATACAGCCCACTGTACAGCATATTCGACCTTTGTCATACCTGACCACCTGTTATCTTCATCGGATCATGCTTATAATACGTTTCTGTCCCGATTCTTACAGACCACATTGAATTATCCTTGCTTTTCGTGACATACTCAAAATGAACGTATTTATCCGCAGCGCCTATATTGAATCCGGCTTGTACTGCTTGTCCGGCACTGACAGAAACTGTCATGAGATTGAGATAGCGCAAAGCTATATTGGAATCATACTGAACGGTAACGGCATAAAATTTATCGGTTTTTCCTACGCTTATAACCACGCCTGATGCAAAGCTGTAAACATTATCTGCATATATATCTATCCCGGTATGATATCCGTTTTCTTTATATAGGCTATCTTTTTTATCATCGATCCATGGAAGTCGGATACCTTTATCTGAATCGGTAATTCCGGAAAATTTTTGAAAATCAGTATACATAACCATACCTCTTACAAATTTGTTGCCATATGCTCAAATGTAGGATACATTGTTCCGAAATCGACCTTATACGGCGTAATAATGTTTTTTGAAACTGTATATGCACTATCAGAATAATTTCCGCTCCCTCTCACCAGTATACCTTGTGAAGATGCTACCTGATTAGCACTGCTCATTACAAGTCTCTGCAGTTTCAGTGTTGTAATGAACGTGCTTGATATGGTATGTGAGACAGAAATAACATTGTAAATTCCCGTTACAGGCGATATTGTATTTCCGGTCAGAACAAGCAGTGACACAGGCTGAGCGAGATTATATGTCTTGACTGAACCGGCTATCTGTACCGTAAAATCTCCGCTGAACTGAGTTGCAAGCGCATTTATATCATTTATGATATTTACCGATTGAAATGTATCTGCAAGAGAACTGCTCCAGCTGTTCACAATTTCAGCGCCCTGAGCTATTGTATTTCCGCTGCCATCTACTGCAAATCCCACCTGAGAGAAATTCATATCCGACATATTGTAGGCAACTCCGTTATATGAACCTTGAAGCGACAGGATATTCGTCTTTGACGTACCGTATTCCAACACTTCCAGACTTTGTGATGACTGCAGTCCGGCATTGCTTTTGTAGTGAATAGTACCGGGTTTTGTCATGGTTGGTTCATCGACCCAATATGAAAATGAAGCGCATTGAGGCGTGGTATCGGTATTGCTTTTCTTCATAAAATCAGACAGGGGAGTTACATTTGCATTATTCATAACCTGACTTAATTTTTTATAACCGCTTTTCAAACCGGCAGCGTCCCTTGAATTGCTGTAGGATTTAGACAGCGGAAGCAATCCCGGAAAATTATCATAGTCGTCTTCTGCTGAAAATTCCCCACGGACATATTTATTAAAGCTTGTAGTCAATGCTCCGTGATTAATTAATGTAGGCGCGTCATTGTGGTCTATATCAAGCTCATAATAGGAAGTCGCTTTCGTGGCTACAGCTAACGCTTCCGCTACTGCTGACGGCTGAACAAATCCGCTCACAGCAGGTATTCTCAGTACAGGCATACTGCTTTGCAGTGAAAGAGAAGCATAGCCTGTTACTTTATATGTCATGTATAACCCTGTTGTGGAAACTGAAAATTTAAGAGTAAATCCCTGATATGAAATATATTCTTCTACATTTCCATATTCATCAAGCCACCCGAAAACAAATGATACGGGAATACCGCTTGAATTCGGATAGCTGTTTGCAGATTGTGCAGCGCTGTATAACAAAGCCTCAAATGCCGCAATATTTATCTTTTTAGATGAATCCCCACCGACAATACAGTTCAGCGTCCATGCTGTCATAGAAGTTATTTCACTGTTTGTTATCTCCAATGACGCAAACGGACTTGGTATCTTCAAACCAAATTCAGTAATAGATACACCTGCTAAACAAAAATTGCAGAAGCTTTGTTTTTTCAATAGGATTCACCTCTCATTTCTATTAACGATTTGTTATGAAAATAAAAATAGTGATAACTCAAAAAGAGCTATCACTATTATATAAGGTTATTCGGTTGTTATAGCCAGATCAATTCATTACCTATCAGCGTTTCACCCCTAAGTCCAAAAAGATAGTCATGCGTACCAATATCTAACAATTTAATTGTTTGGGTATTGTGATCATATACATACAGAATAAGAAGATTATTTTTACTTTCTTTAGTTCTTATTGTAATATGAACATCTATAGGATTATTATACTTTACACCTGAAACTACTCTTGTTTCACTTTTAAGCGGATGATACTTCAACGTTGCTTGAAGAGTTTTCAAATCTGATTCTGTTCTAAGTATTAAAATTGTATCTTCTATAGACCTCAAAATTTTTCTTGGGAAATACTTTTTAATTTTTTTCAATATTTTTCTTGAATTTTGGTGAACGCCACTCCCTATATTCGATATTTGATTTTACTTTTACTCCTTGTGCTTGACCTAATATCCTTGTTTTATAAATTATCATTAATTATCACCGAACTCTCCCCAATATATTTCTCCTAATGATTTCCAATATTCATCATCTGAATCAGATTCTGCACAAGAAATAGCTTCTAACTGAGTGTTAGTGGTATCATATATATCATCTTCATACAGATTATCATTTTTAACATATCTTTTCATAACCTCACCTCCGGATCATACTTCATCTTTACTTATCAGCTTATACCTTTCAATAAATTCATGGCTTAAGATTATTCAATTTTGTCTTTATATGGCTTATAATCCTCTTTATCTGTGTCATGAAATGAGATCACTGCGATTACATCATCTGTATCTGTCAAGTCGATCTTAATATAAATACAAAAGTTATTAAGCGTTTTACCATTGGATAATACAAAATCGCCCTTTGGCATAAATACTATGATATCATTCCCCAAATATTTCCTATCAATACTTTTTGTACAATTTACATAGTCGCTGAGATCAAGTTCATGAATGATATCAAGATAATCCTGCATTTTCAATCCATGTTTAACTTCAAATGCTACGTTTTTATCACGACGAACACGATAAAAACTATCACATTTCTTAAGTCGGTTCAAGATTTCCTTAACGTCAGATTTATCTATAATAACTTTTGTTCTATACTCATCTCTCAAAAGGTTTATTTGCTGTTGTGTCAATAAACTTTTATCAAGCTTTCTTATTCTGTCAAGTACATCCAAATCATCTATTAACTTTAATTCTTCAGAAGGAAGTTTTATCAATTCATTATCTGAGTAGTCCATATAATCTACATAGTCAATGTCTTCTTCCTCTGAAGCCGTTATAGTAGAATACCTAAAATCCTCAATATGATCAGCATATACTATAGATATGATTTCATCAAATAAATCTGTCAGGTGTACAGCCTGTTCTGAATTGCTTCTTATATAAATCTTCATATCATACCTCCAAAGGGTTTAATCTGACATTTTAGTAATCAGCTTATACCTTTCAATAAATTTCGGGTCTTCCCTTATAAGAGAGATCAATCTTGCGGAAGAACCGGACGGTCTGTTGATACCGATTTCCCATGAAGCGACGGTTCTTGGAGAAATGCCGAGGACTTCCGCAAATTTAGCCTGCGTCAGACCAACGCTTTTACGGATAGTCTTTATTTCATCAACGGTCAGCTCCGGTACGGGCTTAACAGCATAATTGTTTGAATTTATTATAGTTTTTTCAGATGTATTCATAATTTCACTCTCCCTTTATATTTTATACTATTTGATAGTAATTGTCAATGAATTTCACTCAATATTCGTAATTTGTTCGTAAACAGCTATTCTGTTCCGAGATTGAGCGTCAGCGCCGGAATAGAAGCCAATAATTCGCCTTTATTAAATAAGTCGGTGAAATTTTCAAGTATCTTCAATCGCTGCCCCTCTGTTACGGTAAAACCGTCTTCAATATTATTGAAGTAACTTATTATCCAGCTGTATTGAGCTGAACCGAAAAATTTATTGGCTATAAGGTCAAGCCTGTTTTCCTCCGACGCCGGTACGTCATAATAACGGAATTTTGCATTGGTTATGATCGGATTAGGAGTTTCCAATGCTACAAATCTGTCCGTTTCCTGTGGGTTATGTACGACCTGTCTTAATCCCATATTTCTGCTTATGTGATCATAATCACGGCATACCGTATACTCTATACCTGTATGTTCTACAACGCCGTAAGGCTGCAATGTGTCATAATATATAGGTTTGACATAACTCATCCTATCAATCCTTTCTGCTGTACGGTTTCATAAGTCAATACTTCCTCCGATACCTCAGTAATTGTAATTGACAATGTAAGATGCAGATAAAATCCGTCAAGTCCAATGGGACTTTCATCATCCCAGTTCACCTTAACATTAGTCATTATGCCTGTTATATGCTTCTTGCCGGCTATGTATAAAGTGACTGTGCTTGTCTGTACAGAAGCGCCCTGAAATTTCGGATAGCAGTTTGACTGACAGAATCTTATCAATTCATTGCACTTTCCGTCTCTATGATCTCCGGACCACATATCCCTATGAATATCAAAATCATATGTATTTGTACGGGGACCGGAGCTTTTGTATATCTGCCAAGGTTCATACTGATATAATGTTTCGGGCATGGTTTCATAATTTGCCTGTGTGCTGTCATCAATACCTTTGGGATATACTGGGAAATCAACAGATTTTCCGCTCAGTGAAGAGCTGAGAGTGATTTTGCCCCAGGGAAGCTTAAACCACTGTGTAGGAACAGACGCAGATACGGTATCTATAATTTGTGAACCTCTGCCTGAGCTATAGGAATTAAAGGCAGAAGGATCAATATCCTGATCGTTATTCAGAGCAGTCATGGTCTTTTCATAAACTGCCTTTGAGATGCCTATACCGGAACCGCCAAGAATATTTACCGAATCAGGAAGTTTGATTGTTTCAGGAATCCTCAGCATACCAGGCATTGTTCCAAGCGCTGACAAGGCTTTCCAACCGTCAGTATTTTGAAATGCAGCGGTCTCAAAAACGTCTGCATCTGAAGTAAAGGTATTAAGAATTGTGATTTTTTTCTGATTATCTACGCTGCTTATTTCAGATATCTTATTATTCATCAGCTTGTCAAACTGCTTTCCGATATCCGGTGTACGCGATAAAGAATTCAGATTAAGAATACTGTCGACATTTCTTGCCCCGACTTCATTACTGAGATCAGACAATGTTGTATTTTTTGTTATTTTTAAAAATTGCATATAATCACCCCATTATGCTAATGGCTGCTGATCTAACCGAACGCTCTTGATAACATGAGGTTCGCCGAAAATTGTGGGAGGTCTGAGCTCAATGATATCTTCCGGCGAAAAAAGAGTATGCGGAAGTTTCAGCTTTTTTATATCTCCCTTTGTTATAGTATAGGTCTCAGTCAGCTTTGTTTTACGTATCCATTCTTTACTTACCTTATAACAGGCTGCATACTGTGATCCGCCGAATTCATCATCAAGATTATCAACGCCTAACGGAGTTATCAGATCGTGAATATCAAGGGTATTACTTTTCGGACCTATAACAACGCCAAGCATATAGGAATATATCCAGTCGGGTAATGTAAAATCAATATTTTCCGAATGTTTAAGCTGACACAGGTAAAAAACTATGGTCTTTTCAAGATCGTCCCACGCTTTCATAACCTCTGACGATAAATTGTTACCGAAGGGTTTAGGATATGCAGTATAGAAATATCCGCTGCATACCCCGTTGACTTCATATTTTATAAATGCGTCGCACATTTCCGAAATTGATATCATATGATAAGGATAATTCGGTAAATATCCCTCATTTATAAGCTTTATTTTTATTAAATTCTGAACAAGCATGGTTCACACTCCTTAATACACTGCCGTACCTTCAAAACTATGGTATGAATCTGTTCCCCAAACATCGATTATTTCAGGATTTTCAGCGTCGATAAGGCAGGAATCAATAAGGAATGCTATCTCGCCTTTAACCAACTGATAACCAGATTCCGGATCATAATATTGAGTATTCAATGAAAAACTCGTTTCCTGAATATTATATTTTCCCTGAACAGAGTCGTAGCAGGATATGAAATGACCTGTCACCTTTATAGGTCTTTTGAAACGTCTTTGCGGATATTTCAAGTTTCCCTGCGGCAATTCAAAATTCTTATCATGGATGACGCGCTTTCCATTCAACACCACATTATTGGTGGAACTGTTGTTTACTAATACGGAACACCCTGAAACATATCCGCCTGATGTAAATGTAATGCTTTGCAGCATTATTTTGAAGTGGTTATCATTAGGAGTTTCAGGAGACCAGTATTCATTGGAGGAGATACTGTAATCTGAGCTGAACGACCCTGCGTTTTGTGCGATAGTTACTGTCATGCCGTCAACTATAAGTTTCGGATCAGTATCAGACAGTTTACTGTACCACAATGACATATCACTGATGATATTAAGAGTATTGAGAATACTGGAATCATAATAAAGACAGGAACGGTAAAGATTTATTTCAGGACTGCCACCTATGGAAGGATTGATGATCACTCTTGAACAATCACTGATATTTATTTTGACCTTGCTGTCGGCAGTACCGAATATGTTAAGTCTTACTGCCGTCTGGAATCTGCTGTCAATATCATAAATATTAATTTCCTTTGGTTCGTCTGTCTCATCATCTGCCGGGGACAGAGTGAGCGTTATATCAATGATATTGGGATTTTCAGCCGTCTGGGAATGGTTTATATTAGGAAACGCAACGCGCTGATTTACATATTCATCAAGATAGGACTGTATTTCTGTAATACTCAATCCGGCGGGTACTGTAAAGTCTTCTCCAAGCTGATACGCAAGAACTCCCGAACGAAGCAGTTCATAATCAAGCAGACGTAAATGTCCGGTATCATCAAGATATACATAACCCTTGTCTAATGTGGAATCAGGAACATTGAGGAAACCTCCTACAGTCTCTTCCGAGGCATACGGGATCTGAGCAGTGAGCTGGATAGCTTCTGAATATACCTGAGTTTTGTCAGTAACACTTACTGTGTAATAATAATAAACAGGTTTATCCTCTGAACCGTCATCATTGATCTTTGTATACACATAAGTGAAATAATCTTCATTAACAATACCACGAGGAGAAATTTCTGAGGTTAAATCCCAGTAGGAGTTATATATGTCTTTGGAATGTATATCTACAACAGGCACTTCATTTTTATATATTCTATCAAGTTCAACTCCATTTGGCTTTGTTCCGCCACCTACAATGGAAGGCTCGATTTCGGTAACTTTTCCCGGCAGTACAACATACATGCTTGCGGGCGGATTTATACCTTGCTCTTCATTTATCCCATTTGACAAAGTGTAATCCTTGCCTACAAGAATATAATCACCGGGTTTCCAGTTTTGATTGAGAGGAACTTTCTCTGCTATTGATTCATCTTCTCCCAATTCCTCAATGTACATTTTTTGTTTTCCGTTTGTCAATGTCTGGAGCGTATCTATTTTTGAGATAACATATTTAACCTCTTCTGTGTATGATTTATCTACAATTCCGGGAGTGCCGGTTGCATAATCGGCTACCGGTAATTCCAATGCTATTGGCTTGTAGCGCTGTATATTTCCATTTGCGTCTTTCATGTCATAATCAAGCTGCTTGTGCGGAATCCATAATTTCACTTTATTTCCATCTATAATAAAAGAAGCTCCGCCGTAGGATCGAACGGCTTCATCGATTATCCTTGCCTCATCTACAGTTTCAGTCTTACAAGGATTTTTGTCCCATATCATAAGAGAATCAAGCGCATTGCACCATGTATCAAAATTTTCATATTTTCCTCTGCCGGCAAACACATACAGTTTTTCAGGGTCAAGATTACTGCCCTTGATATATTCGCTTGAAATGATACCGTTTATATTGCCGATACGGGTTGCGGGAAGCATCTGACATTTCTCAGGATAATTATTCTTTATATCTGTAATTATACCATTACTGTTTGAATATGTAAATGCTGCAAGAAGTATATGCGCCGTGACTTTGTTTTTGTTTTCATATATACCGCAATCAATGTCAACGCCGTTTTCTTTGTATACGTCTGTAGGCAGGTGAAACTGATCAACCGGAAGTATTACGACCTGTATGCCTTCAAAATATTCTTTATTTTCAGCAAGGATAGAGCCTGCCATAGTCTGTTCTGTACTATACATGATCCTCAGACCTACTGCAAGATTGCCTTCGAGTTTCTGATCAGGCTGAAGTTTTCCGTTTACTTCAGCAAGGTCAATAGTCATAGGCACAAGGTTCTCTATAAAATGCCCGTCAATAACTCCTCTGCCGGGCGCAATCTGGAGAGTACTTGACGATATATCAGGAGAATCTGTGAAAAAATTACTGCCGCCCTTTAATGCCGTAACATAAAAATCTTCTTCTGCATGTACATATGAAGGACCGCATGTATATTTTACTGATTCATAATATGCTGCGCTTTCTCTCGATTTGAGATTAAACTCTGTTACAAGCTGACCGCCCTTAGTTGAATTTGCTATGGGAAATATGTTTGTGGTATCAACCGAAAATGTTTTAAAATCCATAATTTACCTCCAGATCGTGTTATGTATTTACAATGCCGAGCGACAATCCCGCTATTGTATCGGCTAATGAGATAGACGCTCCTGCATCTTTTGACTGTTCTAAAATAGCAACTGCTACTTTTAATATCTGCGCTAATAAAGCGTTTGTCTGTACTGTCGGGTCGAGCAGCAGCTTTACATCATTCTGAGTAAGCGCGTCTGCAAGCGCATAAACAGCAGTTTCTGAATTTTCCTTTTCCTGTCTTGCGATCTTATCATACTGTTCATGAGTAAAGGTACTGTTGTATACTTCGTGGTCTATGAAATACTTTGTCCATTCCGTAAAATAGTCCTCAAATTTCTTGAAAATGTTCTCAGTATGGGTATTAATGCTTTCAAGCCATTCCGTAGTAGTTGTAAGAAGATTTGTATTGTTTTCCCAGAATGTTTCCTCTCGTTTTTCACGTTCAAGCTTTTCCTGAGCAGCGACTTGTGTTTGTAATGTATCAAATTGACCTTTTACCGATTCTATTGTTAATCCGGCTCCTTCGACAGCAGCTTTAAAATCGCCCCCATCAAAGAATTTTTCACTTACATGCTTTTCCCAGTCGTCATAAGTATATTTACGTTCAGTATCATTTTTTACAAAATCAGACATACTGCCAAGCGCTTTGTTGACTTTTTCGTTTACTTCGTTTTGTACTTTTTCTGAATTACTCAGAGTAGCGGCAGATGTATTGGATAGATCGGATATCTTGGCAAACATAGACGAACCGCTTGGCGTAGACGCAGTTAAAGCGTTTGCCGTACTTTTTCCTATAGTTCCCCAGCTATACGCCGATTTACCGGTGAATTCGTTACTGCCTATAGACAACCCTGCTGCAACCGCACCCTTAATAAGATCAGCTTCTGCCCTACGAAGTGATGTAAAGGGATTATTCAATGCATTATTCAGTTTTGTAAAACCGGAAACGGCTTCATAAGCCGAATGACCGCCCATAAGATCAACTATGCTGTCTGTTAAATTAAGATCACGGTTTCTTGTCGTAAGCTGATACAGCGCTTCTGCTGAACCTGAACCGACCTTTCCGGCTTCGAGCAGTCCGGTTATATCGGCTTCTAATGCTACGCCCTCTGCGGCTGACGCTCTGAGATTGGCAATTTTTCCGAGCAATTTAAATGGGTTTAAAAATCCCAGGATATTATCTATTGTCTGTCTGATGCCTTCTAGAAATTCTAAGGCGGCGCCTTGTATCTCTACGCCGTATGTAGCCTCCATAATATCTCTTGCGATCTGTTCATCCCACATATGCTGCTGTATAACTCTTGCCGTTTCATTATCAAGCACATATGCAAGTCCTTCATCAAGCATATACTTGTTGATCTGCTGCATTTTCAGCTGCTCTGCATTTGTTGTGGTTTCACCGGAAACGAGCAAAGCCATATTTTCAGACAAAGAATTGTTTGTAGTGTTCATTGACGCAATGGCTTGTGCAAGATATGCAAAATCCACTCTTGCAAAGGCGTCCATTGACACGCCGAATATACTCGAAAGTCCCTCGGCAACTTCCATATAGGCGTCTTCTGACATATTCTGTCTTTTTGAAAGCTCAGAGAAAAGATTTACAAAAACTTCTTTGGGATTTGCAGATAATTGTCTTAAAAATTCCGTGTTGGAAGCATTTATTCCGGCAAGAGAACGCAATGCTACAATTTCAGAGCTGTTTCCGCCTACTGCCGCTTTGTATACTGCGTCGGTCATTGCATTCGCAAGGTCGGGGGCTATAGCCCCTGTTACAGCGGATACGGCTGTCATTACTCCGGATATTTCCGCAGCATTATTTGTCTTTGCCGCCTGCGCTATCTGCACCGACTGCGTAAACAGGCTTTCAGCGTTTTTCAGACCTGTAGTAAATCCTCCGGCTACTTCACGTCCGGCATATAACAGATTACCTGCGAACAACTCCAACTGTGAATTTGCATAGGATATAGCGTCCGACTGTGATTTGCCCTCACGGACTGCATTTGCGGCAATCGAAGCATAAGTATCAACATAACTGAAGAAATCCTGTGTAGGAATAGCGGCATTCAGTTTTGTGGCTGTATATGCAAATTCTTCTGCGATCGTTCCGCTGAGACCGGCTTCAAGTACCTTTGTAAGATTATCTGTAATATCGGCAGAGCTTACTACATTTGTAAGATTTTCCTGTCTTAATCTTTCCGCAAACGAACCTGTAAGGGATTGAAGTTCCGCTTTGTTGTATCCCTGCGTACCGTTTATAACACGTAGGTTATTATCCCACGTATCATACCATTTCTGAGCGGCCTTATCAAGAATCTCAAAAGGAGCTTTGATCATGGATTCTACATCATCAGTAAGGCGTTTCTGTGCAAGCTCCAGGTTCTTCTTCTGACTTTCATTATAACGATTCTTCGCTTTACTTGCAGCTTCATATACTTTCTTAGCGCCCTCGATAGCCGGACTTAAAGCGTCAAGAGCTTTCTTTACAACTACCACAGCGGCAACAGCGCCCAACAAATATGGTCCTAACACAGACGCTGCCGAAGCAACGCCGGATAATGCAGCGCTTGCTCCTGCCGCACTGCCGCCTGCTGCAGTATATGCAGAGGCATATTTAGCCCCTGCGTCACTTAAAATACCGCCAACCTTAGACTTTAAATTCCCTATAATTTCTCCGCCGATCTGAGATTCCTTAATTGTTCCGAACAGCTTTTTTCCTAATTCCTTACCAAGCTCTCCGGATATGTTATTCAAATCCACGCCCATATCAGACGCAAGCTTCTCAAATCCGCCTTTTATTGTATTTTTAAAGTCAGAACCTAAAAATCCCTCTAAAAGCTGATCTGTAAATGCTTCTTTAAATTGCGACATACTGTCTTTGGGAGAATTTAAACCGAATCCAAATCTATCGCGGCTGTTTCTGCTGCCGGATCCGTTTCTGCTGTTATTGAATCTGGAATTACTCCCATTGGCATTGGACATTGACATATCCTTGCATACTTTAAGCAATTCCGCTACATTACTGTCGATAGAATCCAATGCTGCTCCTTGTAAGAATGATTCATCTTCCATAGCAAGCAATTGAGATAATATATCAGCAACATCAGGCATGATCTCACCCCTTTACAACTACAGGGACACGATTCAGAACGATCATATCCCTGTCAAGCTTTATTTTTGTTTACTATCCAACCGTTTTTTACGTTCCTGTAATTCCTTGGTAAAGGATTCTACATACTTTTTACGGATAAATACAGGCTGTTCCATTAACCATTCCGCAGATACAGAACCCTCTGACGCTCTTGATACAAACAAGGTTTCGTCAATTATATTTTCATACAGCTGCTGTCTTAATTCCTGGAATGTCTTTAGCTTTCCCTGAATTTCTATCATCTCTCCATTTGCGGAGATCTCCCACGGTCGGACGAAAAAATCTGTCGTCAGTCAATGCAATGAAGCTGGCTTCAAGGCTGCGGCATTTAGGGCACTGCGCAGTACCGCCGGCTCTTAATCCGTAATTGGTAAGTTCTGTAACCTTATCTTTAAGCAGTATATAATCTGCCGAGCTTAATTCATTCTGAATGATCAGCTTGATCTCAACAGGATTAAGATTAGACTTACCCTTTATTGAAGTTATCATATAGCATATCTTAGCCAGTTCATTATTCGCCTTGTCGTCATTGATTTTAAAGGCTTTATCCTTGTATGCAGTAAGTATCTGCTTGATAGTAGGAAGCTTCAGCCTTATTTCTCCGTTAAAATCAATAAATTCTTCTTTTCTGATCATAATATCATTTATAAATCCTTCCGGAAGAGGATAGCAGTCTACCGTATTCAGATTTACCTGATATTCTCCATATGAAACCTTGCCGCAGTCAGTGCAGTAAATAGCATTGGTCGTGTAGTAAGGTCCGTAGTTTAAAATACGCAGACAGCGGCATATCCACTGATAATCAAGCTCAAGCAGTGAATAGCAGTCAATATCTTCCTCAATTGCTGAGGGAAGTATCGTTTCAAGCATTACACGGTCAAAATCTTCACTCCCCACGTAATCAAGCTCTGATGCAGTAGGAATACTCTTTAGTGTAAGTACGTCCGGAATGGATTCATATAATCCTTTTCCGAGAAGTGTTATTTTTTCTGATATCATATTTTTCTCTCCTTAAAGTTTAAGTAAGATTTATAAAGAATCTCATATTTATATTAACGATTTACCTAAAATCAGAAGGTTTCATATAGATAGCTCTGGAAATGATGAACGGCACTTTTACTTTTACAACATCTCCGCCGGTCTGATTCATAGCCCCATTGTCAAGCGCACCTATCCAGGTACCCGGACATTTGATAACATCACGCACATTACCCTGTCCGTCATACTTGATAAAATATACCTGTTTCATATAATCAGAAGGCAAGCCCATCTTTTCAGTATCAGGATCGTATACCAGTTTACGCCATGCACGAAGTGATTCTAACACATTCGGTTCACAATAGCAATTAAGCGTCCAGTCTACATTGGAAAATGTGACCTTGCTTGGAAATTTGATAAGCCCATTGCCGTAATGAACAACGATCGCGTCCTGTTCCTCCTGTATGGAACCTACTTCGTCTGTTGAAAGAGTGAGCAGATCGGAAAATTCTGTCGGCGCTGAACCGTCCATATTGTAGACCCTTACTTCAAAGTTATTTGTTGTAAGCGGTACAAACTGGTCGATACCGAGCATATGATTTGTACCCATATATAAAGGTGAGAACATATTACCATTCCTTTCGTTTTTATAAATGCAGTTTCGTAACTCATCTATGAATGTCTCTATTTATATATAAGGTTTTTCTGAAAATATAAAAATGCCGACCTGCAAAATGAAATGCTCCCCTTTTGTTAGACAATGTGGTATAATATAAGTATACCGAAAACG
>JAMPFN010000090.1 GCA_023664445.1 Clostridium sp.
TAAGAGTTATCCTCACCACGAAAGATAACAGATTCCTTCTTATCACGCTTGATTCTGCCCTGTTTTATGAGTTTTTCTTTCTCTGCTCTTATGCGTTTGAGGAGTACGCTTGCAGGCTCATCATTCGGGTCTTGCAGTACGAGTTTGCCTCTGATTGCAAGGTCGAGGATTTTGGATTTGGTTTGATTAATTGTGGTGAGAAGGTCGGTTTTATTGGTTTCGATGTCATCTATAAATGATAGAAGTTCATTTATTTTCGATACGATTTGAGTTTGTTCGGAAAGAGGCGAGATAGGGATAAGCAGCATTGATAGTGCTTTTTGCGAAAATGTAGGAATGGCTGTGCCTACAACAAATTTTTCAAATGATAGCAAAGAATTAGTACATTGAAGTGAATAGCCAAGATAATGTGCATTAATTTTTGTGTTTTTTAATACAACAAATTGAGGATTTAATGTTGCCTTTTCCGGCAAATACTCAATAATCGCCGACTTTCCATAAGATGAACCTGTTTTTACCAAAACAATGTCTTTGACACATAGTTGTATTTCAGGAGATTCAAAATATTTATTCCATGAAATATATGTGCAATTATTGAAATCCATTTTAAAGTTTACAATGTTTGACGGACTTAATGTAATTGCTCCCTCTCCTTTAGACACTAAGTCATTTTTAGTATAACCTCTAAATCCGATTCTGCCAAATATATCAGTTATAACACCTAGCCTGCACCACTCCCAACCCATTGGCAGTTCAAACGGAATTTCATCCTCAATACATTTCACCGTACCGTCGGGGAATTTCTCATAATGCAAACTATCCTCACCCTTAAAAATGACGGTATCATTTTTAATGTCTTTTGGTTTCAGCTTGCCGTCTTTGACCATTTGCTGTTTTTCTGCCCGTATCTTTTCAAGCAGAACGCTTGCAGGCTCATCATTCGGGTCTTGCGGTACGAGCTTGCCTCTGATTGCAAGGTCAAGAATTTTCTGTCTGAGCGCTTTTGTATCCATTATTCATCAACCTCACCGATCAATTTTTCCAGTTCTGCAACGGCATTTGCAATATTAGCGGACTTTTCCTTAATTGTATCCAGAAGCTCCGACAATGTGCAGTTATCGCTTGTATTTGCCGACTTTATCCAGCTTATATCAAGGCTTGTCTTATCTCGTTCCAAAATTTCTTCATAGTTATACTTATGCCATCTGCCGTTTGGATTTTCCTCACTGTATGTTTCCTGCCTTTTGGAAATGTCATCAGCGTGATAGCACTTTACAAATTCATCAAAATGGCTTTCTTTCAGCGGATTTGTTTTACCAAATGACGGCATTTCAGAACGGAGATCGTATATCCATACTTCCTTTGTATTGCCCTTATTGGCAGTACCTCTTGTGAAAAACAGAACATTTGTCTTAACACCCTGAGCATAGAAAATACCTGTAGGCAAACGTAAAATCGTATGCAGATTGCATTTTTCCATAAGGTCACGGCGTATTTTTTCACCGTCACCGTCCGCAAAAAGCACATTATCAGGCAGAACAACTGCCGCACGGGCATGACCCGATTGGTTCAGACTTCTGTAAATATGCTGTAAAAAATTCAGTTGCTTATTGCTTGTGGGGAAAGTCAGGTCATCACGGGTAGCACGTTCACCGCCCTTTTTCGTACCAAAAGGCGGATTTGTCAGTACCACATCATAACCTTTCATTTGCTTACCATAATTGGAAAGCGTATCACCAAGATAAATCGGACCGCCAATGTCGTGAAGCATCGCATTCATAAGGGCAAGCCTGTGTGTATCGTGTACAAGCTCACAGCCTGAAAATGCCTGTGTACGCTGAAATTCCTGCTCATCGACTGACAGATCAAACAAATCATCAGTATGCTCCTTGACAAAGTGATCGGCTGCAATCATAAATCCGAATGTTCCGCAAGCAGGATCATTACAGCGTTCACCTGCCTGCGGAGCGATCAGCTTTGTCATAACGTTGATCAGCACACGAGGAGTAAAATACTGTCCTGCTCCCGATTTCTTTTCGGTTGCATTCTTTTCGAGCAATCCCTCATAAAGATTGCCTAAGCCTTCTTCTTTTGCACTGTACCAGTCAAACTGATCTATCGTTGTGATAATTTTTTCAAGATTTCTCGGCTCGTCAATGTTTGTCTGCGCTCCCTGATATATTTCACGCACACGCCCTTGACAATTTTCACCGAGATGATCCAAAAGTTCCCTATAGAACTTTTTCAGTTCAATACCTTGCTTTGAAAGAAGTTTATCCCAACGATATTCTTCGGGAATAGCCTTTTCGGCATCGGTCTCCTTGCACATCTTCAAAAATAGTATATATGTAAGCTCCGTAACATACTGCTGATAGGTGATACCGTCATCACGCAATACGTTGCACAAATTCCAGAGCTTTGCAACGATTTCTTGATTATTCAAGCTGCATTTCCTCCATCATCATATAAATATTGATTGAGTTCCATAATAACCTCATGGAGCTGTCCTTCAAATCTGCGGTCTATCCCTCTGAAGCCACCGTTATTCTTGAAAGCGCCTTGCTCAAACATCTGCTCATCAATTACAGTTTCTTCGAGCATGACCTTTTCAATACGTTTCAGCCAGTCAAGCTGTATCTTATTGAATTTATGATTTTGTCTTAATTTTACGAAAGCGTTTTTAATTCTTGTCTCGTGACTGAGCAGAGTCGAGCCGATTGCTTGTTGACGTACAAAAGCAATAATATCCGCTGCAATATCCTGATTTGTCATTTCATTCCAAGCAGTATTAAGCTGTTTCTCCGTAAAATCATGACGGTCAAGCTCCATTTTCAATTCTTTCAATGTTTTTCTTGTCAGCTCCGATGGTCTTGTACACACTATTTTCAGAGCATTGATTTTATTTAGATTTTCCACTATAAACCGTCTGAATGCTTCAATATAATCCTCCGGTTTAGCTACCTTGCCATAACTTCTTTCGTGTGATATGACCTCATCTTCGTGACCGTCAATTACAACATGGCGTTTTTTATGTGTTCTGTCATTGTCAAGTACGGCAAACGCTTCTGCACAGTCTAATACACGTTTTACAGATTCGCTCACCTTACCGTCATTCAGCTCTTTTGCAAATGAATTAAGGTCTTTACCTCCTGTCAGATACATAAATTGTTCAAGTGCCTTCTGACTTACTCTGCGGCTTTTTCTCTGCAATTTAGCGATAATCAAACTAAGCTGATACGCCTGTTTATCTTTTTCCACTGCTTTCAATCCGTTCAGCAAATCTTCAAAGCTCGTTTTAGGATTTGGCGTAACAGGCTTCATATTGCTCACAGGTTCTAATGTTTCATAAACGCCTACAGGGTCATATATTTCAAAGTGGTCTTTTTGAATTTTACTGCACAATCTCGTAGCTCTGCCAAGCATCTGTTCAAACAGAATACGTGATTTGATACGGCGCATAAATACAAGATTGACAATTTCAGGAACATCAATACCTGTTGTCAGCAGATCAACAGTAACAACAATTTTCGGATATGCTTCGTTCTTAAACCGACGTATGGCTTCAAGTATCTTCTTTTTATTACCGCCCTCTATACTGCCTGTTATCTTCTTGACAACATCATTATCAATACCGTATTTAGAGTAGATTTCTTTCAGTATTTTTACAATCAAGTCGGCATGATCGTCATTGACGGCATAAATCAGCGTTTTTCCATCACCGTCAGGATTGAAGTCCATGGCAATTTCTTCAAAAACGGCTTTATTGAAATTTTCAGTGATAACATCTTTATTAAACTTGTCAATCTCAAACTTCATATCGTCCTCAAGCTCATCACTGTTGAGAACTTCGCCGGTGTTCGGGTCATAAATCGCCAGTGTTTCGCCCTTTTTATACTCTATACCGTTATCACGCAGTTTAGTGTGAATATCGTGCGGAGTATCGTGATCAACAAGATAACCGTCAATGACAGCTTCTCTGTAGGAATAGGAAAATACCGGCTTTCCAAATATTTCCGTTGTATGCAGAGCAGGAGTAGCCGTCAAAGCAACCTTGACAGCGTCAAAATATTCAATAATAGTACGGTACTTGCTGATATAGTCCTCTTGATTACGATACAGCATTTCATCATCACTCAATTCCTTATCAAGTGTGTAACCCCTATGCGCTTCATCAACAACAATCAAATCATAATCCGAAACTGAGGGCATAGTATCATCTTCATTGTATATCAGGCGTTTTACAAGGCTCTGTACAGTGGCTATATGTATCTTTGTTTCCTTGTCAATATCTTTTTCATCAAGACCCTTAATATTATAAATCTCATCAAGTGTCATTAAATCTTCTATCTTGACTTCCCTGAATACGTCTGCTGCCTGTTCTCCGAGAGCAGTCCTGTCAACAAGAAAAAGGATACGCTTGAAACGGTTACTCTTGATAAAACGATATATCATTCCAAGGATTGTTCGGGTTTTACCGGTTCCAGTAGCCATAGACAGCAAGGCTGTTCTATTTCCGTTTATGATAGCGTTTTCGGCAGCTTCAATTGCTTTAATCTGATATTCACGAAGATTCAGTCCGTCCGGGTCACGCAATAAATCATACGGAGTATTCTGCAATAACTGATTTGCTGTAGCTATATCCTTATTAAGCATTTCCATCAGACCGTCCGGACTATACCAGCCTTGCAGAGCCTTCGGAGCATTTGCACCGTCACGCAGGTCAAGAAACCATATACCCGATTTTAATTCGATTTGTTTCAGATACTTTCTGCCATTGGTAGCAAAGACAAAAGGAACTTTAAAACCGTTCCAATCTTTGATAACATACTCGTTATGCTCTGCTTTTATCATGCGGGCATAATCCTTGCATTGATAGTCAATCACAGAAGGTATATCTACACTTACTTTTTTGGCTTCAATGATTGCAACAAGTTTAAGACCTACAAATAAAGCATAATCGGCAGCACCGCCTTTTGTTATTGTTGAATCTGTCGGGAACTCAGCAATAGCAAGATTTCGTCCTTTTTGCGGTCTTGTACCTTTAGAGTATCGGAGATTGTTGGTATCAGCCTCCCAACCATATTTCTTGAGCTGATCATCAATGATAATGCGTGTTTCTGCTTCGGTAAGTTCCATAGCTTCGGTGATTTTTGCCGATCTGTCAGCTCTTTGCTCAGAAGTTGTAACGTCCGTTGCTGTAATGACCGGAATGACTTTTGAAGCATTAGCAAGCTGTTCTTCTAACTCCTTGATTTTACTTTCATAATCGGGTATCGGCTTATTTTCCGGCATAACAAAATCAGGTGCTTGAAAGTCGTAATCGCCATATACTTCCATAAACCAAACAGCAAGTCTATATGCCATTCTCAACAAAGATTTAGCCGTATCGACCGATCCTTCATACTTATGTACAGCATCATTACGTTTTGTTCTAAGGGAATACAGAATATCGTCAATTCTTCCGCCACGGTCAATAAGTCCCTCACGTTTTAAGATTTTTATTCTGTTAGCATGGGTATTATCATAATCAGGTTCGGTAAGCCGTTCATTTGCAAATATCTCTTGAACAAGACGTTCTGCAAACATTCCGAGTTTATAAATACAGGCATTAGGATCATTATAAAGATAACTTTCGGCTGTTCGTCCGATTTTTTCAAGAGTTTCCCAATACTTGCTTAAAAATTCAAAATTAGATTTCATTACAATTCACCTCCATCTTAAAGTAACTTCTCATAATACGGTACTATGAGAAGTTATATATATTTAATATTATACCACAAAATTCAATAAAATACAATAGATTTTGAGCGAAAATTAGAAAAAGTGACAAAAATATGGAGTGGCAATCTTCGCAACACTCCATATCTGCTAATATTCGGTTTTTGAGCCACATTTGTCACAGAATTTTGACACTGACGGAAGTTTGTTTCCGCAATTTCTGCAATATTTGAATCCTTCCTGTACGCCGGAAGCATTTTTGTTGAAAATGGGTTCTTTCACATTTTCAGTTGAAATTTGCAGTTCAGGTATCTCATTAAATACAGAATTGCTGTAATGAATATCAAGGTCATATTCAAGGGTAAGCGAATCAAGAAAGCCATCTAATTCTGCTGAATTTGGATATTGCCATTCTCTTTTTCTAAACTCATCATCGTGATTCCAATAGCCATTCTGATGCAGTAGCTCATGGAAAATAAGGTATTTGATAACTTCCTTATCCACATTCGGAGATGATAGAATTTTATTCACCGTAAGCTGATACAGTGTTTCATCAGACACATCTTCAAACTTTTGACAGAGTGCATACCAGCTTCTTACAATATTATTGCTCCAGCCAATTCTAACCAAGCCTTTTGTACTCTGTTTCGGATACATTTTAATCACTTCATTCAACAGTTCCGGCAAATCGAAATAGTTATCAATAATATTGTATTTTTGTCTGTCATCATCTGCAATAATAACAGCTTCCGTTTTTTCTTTTAAAGTATCAAAAACAGTTTTTCTGAAGGCATAAAACAGTTTATAAATCTGCTGAAGAATCGGAGATTTATCATAAAGCTGCTTTAGCCATGCTTCTCTGTCTTCCTCCTTCTCATAGAGTTTAATCATCCTTTCAGCAATCTTTTCAGGGGCTAACGTATCTCTTTCCTTAAATTCAAAGAATGGCGGCATATTTCCATCATCATTTATATAATCAAGAAACAGTGCCACTTCCTCTATATTTGGCAATACATCAGCATTTGAAAAATATGCTTTCAAGAGCATATCGGGGGTCAGTTTGCCAATGATCAACGAAAGATTCCTGCTGATTTCCTCATAACATTTTACCTGTGAATCGTATACAACCATTGAAAAGTCGTTTCCATTGCTATCAACTATTGAATACCAACCAACCGGAAAAATAACATTGCCCTCATTTAATATCAATGAAGTTCTAATACTATTATATATTTTTAAGTATAGTTCCTTGAATGTAACTCCATCGATTTCTCCGGTTTCAAGCGATTCTTCCTGATTTTTCGGTTCGGACTCCTGTTCACATGGAGCAATTTCAATAATCTCATTTTCTTCTTCATCGTTCTCATCAATCATATCTTCAAAGATTGAAAGACTTCCCGGATCAAGATAGTGTGCGAATGTGTTCCATGTATCATGAAATGCTACGATATAAGCAAATTCGGTACCTCCGGCTTTCACCCCCCGCAGTCCTCTGCCTATCATCTGCATTAGCAAGGAATCGCTGTTTGTCTGACGTGTCAGGAAAACGGTCTGAATATCAGGAATATCACTGCCCTCGGTTAATATCTGAACATTTATCAGTACATCAAATTTATTATCTTTGAATGACTGAATTACCGTTTGGGCATCTGCTCTTGATGCGACAGCATAATCACAGGACACAGCGGCAGCTTGAAATTTTCTGCACAGTGTTTCTGCATGAAGCTGATTAACAGCGAAAATAATTGTTTTGCCATACTCTTTTTTATTATCAAGATACTGTTTCAATATAATTTGATTACGAACAGAAGATTTTGCGATCTGATTTTTTATTTGCTCCGATAATTCTCCAAACCGGTTAAAAAAGCCTCATCTTCTTCTGTACAGTGATATTCAATTTCGCCGATAATTTGGGTTTTAACAGGTACATATTTTGGAACTGCAAGGAAACCACTGTCAAGGAGCTGTTTTAAAGTCACTTCATATACATATCCATTTACTCCTATATTTTTCTGAATGTTATAATTTATATGATACATGGTTTGAAGCTTTTGTTGTTCCGCATCATTCATTCTGACAGGCGTTGCCGTCAATCCAAGCAATATCATGTTGGGATTCAATTTATTAATCCGATTCAACACTTTACGATAACTTGCGGATACGGAATGATGCGCTTCGTCTATAATTACGATCACCCTGCGTTTGCCCTGACTTCCAAGCATACGCTCAATAAATCTATACCCATATTTATTTGCCACAGATGCGATACTGCAAACATAAACATCAGCACGATTTACCATTGACATTTTAAGATGGATGCCGGAAACCGGAAGAATCCTTAGTTTTTTTATACTTGTTCCTTTCAACAGCGGAGCTTGTTTCCTGAATTCGTTATATGTCTGTTCAACTAATTCCTGCCTATGTACAAGCCATACTATTCTATATCCATTTGCTACACCACAGCTTAAAAGCCAATTTACAGCCGTATATGTTTTACCACTGCCTGTTGGCATTACTACGATTCCGGCTCTGTTTGCAATATCCTCATGAACTTTGAAGTATTTTGTCATTGCTTCTATTGCTTCACTCTGATGAGGCATAATTAAACTTCTTGAATCTGATAGAGACTCATTTATGTTAATTGGCAAATAATCTTCTAATCTACTCATTAATCTCATTCCTTACTTGATATTGGTTCATATAAACGCCCATCATATTTATTATATCAGTTTAAAAATGACGTGTCAATTATTTTTCAGCGTAAAATGAAAAGCATATTATCCTCAAAGGCTAAAATGCTTTACTTGTTCTTGTATTGACATATCTGAAAGCCGAGTATCGTGAAAATATGCAAAGCAATCTTGATTATTATGATGAAGTTGAGGTTTGTTCTGAATCATCAAAAGCACATTTTAAGGCAACAATACAGATACGCAACAAATGTATGATTGACCGTTCAGACCTTGTTATATGCTGTACTCAGCACAAAAAAGTAGGAGCTTACAAGACGATACAGTATTCTATGAAACAGGAACATACAGCTGAAGAAAATTGTATATATGTCTGAAAGATGAAGGGCAATGCTTTCCAATCGGAGAGCATTGCCCTTTGTATTTTTATGCACTATATCAGTTATGGATTTCAATTATTATATTTGCTCCGTCCTTGAAGCCTGCCTTGTATGCCGTTCTTGTTTCATCAGCAGAAGTTTCACCTTGCAGATCGCAGAGCCTATGAAACATCGTGAGCTGTTTTTCTGTCAACTGATTCTCAAACTCATCAGACAGTATCAGCCATTCCTCAGAAGAATGTGAATTACGCGTGCTGATAACACGGCTGTTATAAATCTCATCTATCATAGTAGGTAGTCCTTTCGGTTTAAATTGTAAAACCAACCGTCCGAACTCTACCTTTTTATCGTTATTAAGGTGCCGCAATAGGAACGCCTGTTTCAAACTCAATGGTGGAGCTGTACTCTGTTCAGAGGTATTTGCAGTACGACACGCTGATGCAGAACGGCTTGCAGCATTTTGACAGTTGGGCTTCCACTTTCGGAGAAACCGTCACGGCTCTGGAGCTTGCCCCAGAGGGTACGAACTACCGAGCCAAGACGAGGTTTGCCAAGTTCTATAATCTCCCAGAGCTTATGCAGATGTTCCGTGAGGTGGCGGATATTCGTACTGCCGACACTCTTAAACTCGATGTTCCGGAATGCGAATACA
>JAMPFN010000091.1 GCA_023664445.1 Clostridium sp.
CAAAGGCTCTGCCTTTGGAATCCGCAAGCCTTTGAAAAGGCTTGACCTAAACTTTGGATTTGGATTTTTCGCTTCTGCGACTCACAGCGTATGCTGTGCCGGAGCGGAAGCTTGATTTTCTTTGGTTCGTTTCTTGCATCAAGGCAAGAAACGAACAGACTGCGCAAATTAATTTTTGCGATGTAGAATTTTCGGTAGATTTTTTGTGCAAAACAGAGAAAAATGAGTTTTTTCTTGAAAATCAGCTTGATTTGTATTATAATAGAAAATGTATAAGTTTGCGCTGAAATCAGTAAAGGTGGGATCATATCTGTGAATGTAAGAGAGCAAACAGAGGCTATTGAAAACGAAATATTGAGTCCTTTCGCGTGCAAATCCCGCGGAAACGGAAAACGTTTGAGAGATGAAAAAAAATGCCCGTACCGCACAGATTTTCAGCGAGATAAAGACAGGATACTCCACTGCAATTCATTCAGGCGTCTGAAACGTAAAACACAGGTATTTCTCTCGCCTGTCGGAGATCATTACAGAACGCGTCTGACACATACCCTTGAAGTATCACAGATCGCAAGAACTATCGCCCGCGCGCTGCGACTCAATGAAGATCTTACCGAAGCTATCGCTCTGGGACACGATCTTGGGCATTCGCCTTTCGGACATTCGGGCGAAACGGTTCTGAACGAAATATGCCCTCATGGATATAAGCATTATCTGCAAAGCGTCAGAGTTGTGCATTATATCGAAAACGGCGGAAAAGGTCTTAATCTTACATATGAAGTGAAAAACGGAATAGCCTGTCATACAAACGCCGTCGCATCAACGGCGGAAGGAAACGTCGTCAGGCTTTCAGACAAGATCGCTTACATAAATCACGATATCGAAGACGCTGTCCGCGCAGGTATTCTAAGCAACTCGGAGCTTCCGGAATTTCCTGTAAAGATCCTTGGCGAAACAAAATCTCAAAGGATCACGTCGCTGATCCGATCTGTTGTTGAAAACGGCGCGGAAGAGATCCGAATGACAGGCGATGTGAAAAAAGCTCACGACGAACTGCGCGCGTTCATGTTCGATAAGGTCTATATCACCTCTGCCGCAAAAAAAGAAGAAAAAAAAGCGTGTCATCTTATAGAGCAGCTTTATAACTATTTTAAAAAACACCCCGAAAAGCTCCCGGAAGAATATCAGGTGATACTAAGGAAAACCGACTGCGACAGATCAGTCTGCGATTACATTTCGGGAATGAGCGATGGATATGCGGTTGATCTTTTCAACGAACTGTTCGTTCCGCTTTCATGGAAGTAGGTGATGAAATGCCTCTTCCCGAAGAATTTTTATATCAGCTAAAGCTTACTAATTCTATCGACTCCGTTGTCGGCGGATATGTAAATCTTAAACGAAGCGGACACGACTTTGTCGCGCTTTGCCCGTTCCATTCGGAAAAAACGCCCTCTTTTCACGTCTATACCGATACGCAGAGCTTCTATTGCTTCGGCTGCGGCGCAGGCGGGGACGTTATCACATTTATAAAGCAGATCGAAAATCTTGACTACATAGAAGCAGTAAGGCTGCTGGCGCAAAGAGGCGGTATCGAAGTTCCGGAAAGCCGCGAGGATATTCGTGCGTCAGAGCTGAAAAAGCGTATATACGAGATAAACCGTGAAACGGCTAATTATTATTACCGCCAGCTTGTTTCCGGTCAGGATAAAAACGGTCTTAAATATTTTGCTTCAAGAGGATTAAGACCCGAAACTATTAAAAAATACGGTTTGGGGTACGCTCCGCCGGGCTGGGACTTCCTGAGAAAGCATCTTCTTGAAAAGGGATATAAGGATGACGAGATGATAGCGGCAGGCGTCAGAAGCGTCAGCAGAAATGAAACGAATGTATACGATACGTTTCGTAACCGCGTCATATTTCCGATAATCGATCTGCGGGGAAACGTTATCGCTTTCGGCGGACGCGTTCTTGACGACAGCCTTCCGAAATATCTGAACACAAGCGATACTCCGGTATTTAAAAAAAGCAGGAATTTGTTTTCGCTTAATTTTGCGAAAAATTCGCCTTTAAAACAGCTTATACTTGCAGAGGGCTATATGGACGTTATCGCCATAAATCAAGCCGGATTTGAAAATGTCGTTGCGACGCTCGGCACAGCCATAACCCCCGAACAGGCGAGGATAATGAAATCATATGCCGATGAGGTGATAATTTCCTATGACAGCGACGGCGCAGGACAAAAGGCAACGCAAAAAGCTATAAACCTTTTGAGCGAAGCGGGCGTTGCCACGAAAATAATCAAAATGGAAGGCGCTAAAGACCCGGATGAATACATAAAAAAATTCGGAGCGAAACGGTTTAAAATGCTTCTTGACAATTCCGACGGAGCTGTTAATTTTGAACTTCAGAAATGTAAAAACGGCATAGATATCGATTCGGATACGGGACAGGTCGAATTCCGCAAAAGGATCGTTGATGTACTGGCACAGATAGCAAACGAACTCGAACGCGATTTTTACGTTTCAAAGACCGCAAAGGAAAACGAGATCAATATCGACGTTTTGAGAAGTCAGGTCGATAATGCCGTAAGAAAAGGCAGATATATCGAAAAGAAAAAGGAATGGCAGGCAATTCGTTCGCAGCCGTTTTTCAGCGATCCGCTTGTGCCGGAAAAAAGCGCCGCGCCAAAAGAAGTAAAAGCGGAAGAAACAATAATCGCTTTTATTTTCAGGCATCCCGATTATGCTGAAACGGTAAGAAATAAGCTTTCTCCCGAAAATTTTATAACGGATTTTTATCGCCGTATTTTTGTCAGATATTGTGAAAGAATATCGGAAAATCAGTCATTTTCGTTAAGTATGTTCTCAGATGTATTTAATGAGAAAGAAATGGGAAAAATAGCCGGAATAGAAGCTAAATACAGAGAAATAACAATAACCGAACGCAGCTTGAACGATTGTATAAAAATATTGCTGGATTATCAGAATGATCCTTTAAATAAAAAAGAATATCAGCTGTCTGACGACGACTTGCTGAATATAGTAAAAGCCAAAAGATAGGGCAATGCCGGGCAAAGCTTGAAATGTTTGTCGTGCTGCCATAAATGTAAGCCTGTTACGCGGCTTGGAATGGAGAGTTTTTATGCTAATGGACAAAAAAACAACTATCGAAAACCTCATTGAAAAAGGAAAAGTAAACGGAAAGCTTTCCACTAAGGAAATAACAGATGCGCTGGAAGAGCTTGATTTCGATGTTGACCAGATGGACACCTTTTATGATACCTGCGCAAGCAGCAACATTGAGATCGTTGACGATTTTTCAACAGATACAGATCTGAAAATCGGTCTTGACTCTTCTATCGGCGACGATCTTGAAATGGCTCTTTCAACGGAGGGCATATCTATCGATGATCCGGTAAAAATTTACTTGAAGGAGATCGGACGCGTTCCGCTTCTCAGCGCCGAGGAGGAGATAGAGCTTGCGCAGAGAATGACGCAGGGAGATTCCTATGCGAAAAAACGTCTGTCGGAGGCGAATCTCAGACTTGTTGTAAGTATCGCTAAAAAATATGTCGGCAGAGGAATGCAGTTTTTGGATCTTATCCAGGAGGGAAATCTCGGTCTTATAAAGGCTGTCGAAAAATTTGATTATACAAAGGGATTCAAATTTTCAACTTATGCTACATGGTGGATACGCCAGGCTATCACAAGAGCTATCGCGGATCAGGCAAGAACTATCAGAATACCCGTACACATGGTTGAAACAATAACAAAGGTAAAGAAGATCTCAAGCCAGCTTCTTCACGAAAACGGTCATGATCCGACGGCTGACGAAATCGCTGAAAAACTTGAAATGCCGGTCGATAGGGTAAGAGAAATAATGCGTATAGCGCAAGACCCCGTATCGCTTGAAACCCCTATCGGCGAAGAAGAGGACAGTCACCTCGGCGACTTTATACCGGATGACGATGCTCCTGCGCCGGCTGAAGCGGCTTCGCTTATACTTTTAAAAGAACAGCTTAATGATGTACTCTCAACGCTTACCGACCGTGAAGCAAAGGTCTTAAAACTAAGATTCGGTCTTGAGGACGGACGTTCAAGAACTCTTGAAGAAGTCGGAAAGGAATTTGACGTTACAAGGGAACGTATCAGACAGATCGAAGCAAAGGCATTAAGAAAGCTAAGACACCCAAGCAGAAGCAAAAAGGTCAAAGATTTTCTTGACTGATCTTTACTAAAAGCCCGTTCGCATAAAAGGATCATGCGGATTTTCGAGCATGATTTTTTCTGAGAACGAGGCGAAAATTTGCAGGAATATGTGCGTATTTCAGAATTTTTTAAAAGCTGTCATCAGGAAAATTTATTGAAAAGACGTATGATTTGTTTTATGTGAAAGGCTCTACATAATGCTTAATAAAGCTATAGTCAAACATAAACAAATCTTACAAAAACAATGAGAGGACGATAAAACGTCCTCTCTATCCATTTATTCAATTTTCAATTAGGTAAATATGAAATTACAACATTAACATCTTAATACATTGTTACCACCCTTGTAAAGATTTAATGATAAATCAAACTGCATGTTCCGGAGGAATCATCCCCTTACTATTATGTGATCCTGCAATTCCTAAAGGATACTTTCATACCACATCATCCCTTTACTTAAGAATCGTTTAAAACACCTTTATATGTATTGACGTGCATCGGTATCACCTTTTCATAAAATCTATCTTTGCTTTTTATGTAAAGACATTACGTCATAAAGTTGAGAAACTATCCTAAATTTCTCAAGATATGAAAATTTGAAACTGTCGCTGAATCATTGACTATATCCTCCGTTTTACAACTCAACATCTCAAATCAATTCCAAAGAATGTCTTTTAATATAATCGGAATGTTGACATATACTAATTATGTTCACTTAATTCCCGTAATTTTCATTTGAAATTATTTTCGTTAATTGAGTCACCAACAACAGTTTCTAAAAACTGTTCATCACTTAAATCCACCGGCAACTCCCCCATCTTGATATAAATTTGTTTCCGCAAAAGAGTTTTCCGAACCCTTAAACTTGCCTTACGAAAACAGCATCATTAAAGAACCCCTGGCAATACGCTTATAAAACTGAATGAAAAAATTCTTATTGTATGCGCCTTCTTGAAGGCTTTGTAATTTATTGCTTTTTGTTCCTTTCGTTGTATATATAATAACATATATTTTCGGCATTGTCAACAGTTTTTTCAAAAAAACATGCACAATTATATTTATTATGTTTAAACAATATGCCTATTGACTTTATATTAAAAATGTAGTATAATTTATTTTATTGGGGCAAAATAATAAAAAAGGATCTGTCCCCCGAATATAACGAATTGGAGTAGATAAATGTCAGATATGAAAGAATACCAGCCCGATCTCTTCACTCTTGAAGATGAAAACGGCAATGAAGAAACATTTGAACTTGTAGACGTCTATACCGAAGATGATATGACATATTATGCGCTTATCCCACAGAATATCGAATCGGAAGAAGAAGATTACTTTGTTATTCTCCGTCAGGACGATAACGAAGCCGACGGAATGCTTGTTTCGATCGATGACGAGGATGAGCTTGACCGTCTTGCTGACATCTTTATGCAGCGTATTTTTGCTGACGATGAATGCATGGACGATGACTGTGACTGCTGCCACTAATTGCCGAACGACAAAAATAAATTTGTCGTTTACTATAAAACGGCGGCGCTTTTGGCGTCATCTGCCTTAATAAAATTTTATAAGATATATTCTGCCTTGTACGTGTCAATATGGTTTTTATAATCCAACACTCATTTAAAGGGAATCCGACTCTGTCTGAGGATTGCAGACCTCCCGCCTTTAACGGCGGACGAAGGGAGCGTGAGGCTTTCAGGAGGATACCCACCTTGCTGTATAGCTTGGTTTTATTCGCCATATGACGGCAAGGCGGTTTATTTTTGAGAAGTTTATGGGAAACTCTGTCCCTTTGACATTCGCCATATATGGGGGACTCTGTCCCCCTAACCCCCTACTTAAGGGAACAAGTTCACTTAAGAATCCCGATTTAATTTTCTTTCCGTCCCCTTAAGGGGACGGAAAGAAAATTGAAAGGAAACTAAAAAACTTGCACTTTAAGCAAAGATTGGGAAATAAAGCCCTCAAAATTGCAAATCATAATTGCTGAATGGTAAATAATATCATTTACAGTCCCCGTCTATAGAGATAGTCATTTATTTTTCGCTTCCGCGACTCACAGCGCAAGGAGCGGAAGCTTGATTTTCTTTGGTTCGTTTCTTGCATCAAGGCAGGAAATGAACAATAAAACATACAACGTAAAGCAAAGGAGGCGTGAAATCATGAACAAAACCGAATCGAGAGAGGATTACCTTGAAACCATATTACTTCTTATGAAAAGAAACGGCAATGTCAGGTCTATCGATATTGCAAATGAGCTTAATTATTCAAAACCGAGCATCAGCAGGGCTGTCGGCATACTAAAATCAAACGGCTATATAAACGTTGATGACGGCGGATGGATAACTTTTACCGGACTCGGACTGAAACACGCCGAAGAAGTATATGAAAAGCACATAAACATAAAAAAATTCTTGATAAGCTCACTTAAGATCTCTGCCGATACCGCAGAGGCTGACGCGTGCAAGATCGAACATATAATAAGCGAAGAAACCTATTGCAGGATAAAAGAATACGTTGAAAAAATATAGGCGGTGAATGAATGAAAAGGAAGCCCTACAGAGTTATCCTTATCCCTGCGGCGATATGCACGATCATAATGTCATTCCTTGCTTTTTATATAACGGGAGTTATCGACAGAGCCGAAACAAGAGAGCTTATCGGTGATCGTATCGATATGGTATGTGAAAATATCGATAACAATAAGTCCTCATCGAAAAAGCTGAACGATGAAATATATAAAAGTTATTGTTCAAGGGCAAGGGTAGTTTCAATGCTGCTGAATAAAAACGCGAAAATATTCAGCGACGAGGCTTCTTTTGAGGAAATGCGCGTAGCAATAGGGGCAGATGTCATAAGCGTTACAGATAAAACAGGCACTATTATTTACAGCACCGACATGTCTGTTGAAAAGACCTCCGCTCTTGAGGAGTTTATGCCTGCTATTGAAAACAAGGTGTTTTCCGACGCTCTGCTTTCCGGTTCGGGAAAAAACAGGATCGTTGTGACAGGCAGCTCGCGTCTTGACCAGCCGGGCATTATACAGATACAGTTTATGCTTGAAAGCTATCAGCAGCAGCTTGACATATCGGAGCTTTCAACCGCCGTAACGCAGATGCCCGTCATGAACCACGGACATCTTGCCATAATCGATCCGGACGAAAATATTTATATAAGCCATACTGACAGCTATCTTAACGGTGCGCAGGTACAGTTTCCCGATGATGAATTTTCAGAGGAATCCGATTGGTTTTCTTCAGAATATGAAGGAAAGAGCGTGCTTGTAAAATATAAAAAGCATGATGGTCTGATAGTCATGGGAATGCTTCCGTATTCGGAAATATACATCCGCAGAAATACAGTCCTTAAATGGATAATATTCTCAATGACTATACTTACAATAGTCATAATACTTTCACTCAGAGATTATATATTGAAAAAATTCACAAAAAAATCAGAATAAAAATCGCCGCATTAAAATGCAGCGATTTATTTTTTATTTAGCCATTCCGAGGAACGCCGCGCCGATTATTCCGGCATCATTTCCAAGCTTTGCAATAACGATCTCGGTATTCTTCGGAGAATTTTTGGTATAAACCTCATCCTTTACAAGCTCCTTTACAGGAAGAAGAAGCGGATCTCCCTCATTGCAAACTCCTCCGCCTATACACAAAATATCGGGTTGGAAGATATTGATAGTATTCGTGATTCCGGAAGCAAGATACTTGATAAACTTGTCAACTACAGCTTTAGCAGTCTTGTCACCCATTCTCATAGCGTCGAATGAAGTTCTTGCGGTAACCTTTCCGCCTCTTTCAGCGGAAACCTTATGCATTACAGTATCCTTGTCTTCCGCCATAGCTTCCTTAGTCATTCTTATAAGACCTGTTGCGGAGGAGAATACTTCAAAGCAGCCTTTTCTTCCGCACGTACACTGCGGACCGTCAACATCTATTACCATATGACCGATTTCGGCGCCGCCGAAATTTGAACCGGAATAAATTTTTCCGTCAATGATAATTCCGCCTCCGACGCCTGTTCCGAGAGTAATGCAGACAGCGTTTTTAGCTCCCTTTGCAGCGCCTGCGACATATTCGCCGTAAGCCGCGGCATTGGCGTCGTTTTCGATAAATACGGGCTTGTCGATATATTCTTTAATGTAATCGACCATAGGAGTATTGTCAAACCCAAGGTTGCAGGAATATTCGATAATTCCTTTTTCGCTGTTTGCGATACCGGGAGTTCCTATACCCACCCATTCGATCTGATCCATTTCAAGTCCCGCTTCTTTTACTGCCTGAACAGATACTTTAGCCATATCGGCTGCTATTTCTTTTTCAGGTCTTGGAAGATTTGTCTTTGTGCTTGATTTGGAAATGATATTGTAATTTTCGTCAACAACTCCTGCAACAATATTTGTTCCGCCGAGATCAATTCCGATATAATACTTCATACTAAGCTCCTTATATTTTTTTAGTCAGCGCCTCACAAAAATCGTACTGACAAACGATCTTTGTGCAGTATTGCTTTTACCGTATAGTATTTCCTTAACAAATATATTATATCATATTTATCTTAGCAATGCAATAGATTTTTTTAAATCCATGCAAATTCAATTTTTGAGAAAATTATGGGGGACTCTGTCCCCCACCCCCCTGCTTAAGGAAACTAAAAAACTTGCATTTTAAGCAAAGATTGAAGACAAATCACCTCAAAATTATAAATCATATCCGCTGAATGATAAAATTTATCATTTACAGTCTCCGTCTATAAAAACAGTTAATATATTCGCTTCTGCGACTCACAGCGTATGCTGTGCCGGAGCAGAAGCTTGATTTTCTTTGGTTCGTTTCTTGCATCAAGGCAAGAAATGAACATAAAGTCTAAGCGTTTTAAGGGGACGCCCTCTCTTGCAGGGCGTCCCCTCGCCTAAAAACAGTCCACAGGACTGTTTTCTTAACGGCTCACCCCTTGCGGAGCGCCCTACGGCAAGGAGTTTCGCTC
>JAMPFN010000092.1 GCA_023664445.1 Clostridium sp.
CCCAATCCGTGCCACGGTGTCTCTCTCACATAAAACATTGATTCTACATTTGCTGACATAGTAATCTCTCCTTTTTGATTCTTGTTTTTTAATAAGCATATTTAAGCTCTGCAACAGTTTCCTGAATAAGGTCGCTGTCCATGAGCATTTCTTCGATTTCGTCGAACGTGTAGCCATAGTCCATCAGAAGAATAATATCTTCTTCCGACACGCCGAAACAACCGCACATTTCAAGAAGCAATTCTTCTTCACAAGTGTAATTATCCCAAAATCTCAGATAGTTAAATTCATCTGTTTTAAACTCGGCACATTCGATTTTTCCGAACCTGTCGATTGAAATGATATTGCCCTCATGCAGTTGTATCAATTGATATTTTAGATGTGCAAATCCTGACTTTTCAAGAGCTTTGGTCATGATACTTTCGGTAGAAGCATAAGCATAAAAGTCAAGATTTTCAAAATAAATCAGATACATAGGACTGCTCCCCTTGATGAAATAAAGCGTGTTATTTTCGTCCAGAATTGTAAAAGTAAAGCTGCCCTGAACGTTCTCAGCCATAGATTTCAGACTTATAAAATCAAGTTTTCCACTCTTTTCGATAAGCTGAACCGCAACATAGCTGTCCGTTTCGATATGGGTTTCAGGCAGATTTTTAATTCTGCGAAGTTCCTTATCATTGCAAAGCACACCATTATGAGCAAGGGTAAATTTCTTGTCCGCATGACCGTAAAATGGGTGGTTATTGAAGTTGAACTTCTGATTACCCTGAGTAGTCAAGCGAGTATGTCCCATGATTGCAGAAGCGCCTTTCGGAAAGTCAAACCTGACCTTGTGAGCCGGTTTTGGTTTCTTATAAATATTGACTTTTCCGTTCTTCACATAGGAAATGCCGCTTGCATCTGTTCCACGTTCTTCTGCGGCATTTGCAAGTTCCTGAGTTAATTTTTTCAAAAGCTTGTGCGGTAATTTCTTACCGCAGTCAAGCCAACCGAATAGTGCGCACATCACAATTCCTCCTCATCATCATTGTTGTGGCTGATAATCAAAATCAGTGTTATCACAAGTTCCGCCACTTTGAGTATGTTGTCAAATTTTAACGGATTTTTCATTTATAAGTCCTCCTCATTTTCAATAGTCTCATTGACATAAAGTCTGCGTTCTTTCAGGTACTGAACAAGCTCAGGCTCTGTAATTTTCGCCGCAAAATCAGACCACGAAAGTTTTCGGATCTGCTCGTCGGACATAAGAACAGCCGTATTGCAGATTTTGTCAACCATCTGCAATACGGCTGTCAGGGTATTCAGTTTTAAAGTACCACGAAACATTCTGAATTCCACGGTGTGATAATTTTGCAAATTCACGGCTGCATATCTGCCCTTGCTGTCCTTCTTTGCCTTGTCAAGAATTGCCTTCGGGTCGTTTTCATAGCCGTAACGAGCTGCCCAGCGGTTCATTGTTTCCTCGCTTCTTCTTGAAAATTTCAGCAGTTCATTCCAATGATGCTCAACAAAATACAGGATTCTCGAAATCACTTCGTCCTGTTCGTTACGGCTGTTACCGAGACTGTCACGATTGACATGAACATGAAGTCCGCAAGTTGAAGTTTGGTGGCTTCTATACCCCAAGCGAACGCATTCACACAGAATATCTTCCCAACAAAATTTATGCAGGTGATAGTTCAGCGTCATCGGGTGGGTGACAATTTCCATGCCGTCTTCCAAAGAACCGTCTGATTTTATGTAGATATGCTCGGCAGGATCATTGCCGATTTCAAGTATTTTTTCAGCATTCGTACCGTCCTTGCCGCCCATGTCGATTTCCAGTTCCACGCCGAAATATCTGTTGGAATCACCATGAAATATGGGTTCAGGCTTGTAGTTATAGTCGTTGATTACATCATCACAAACCTCATCATAGCACTCACGGCAGTAGTAATAATCGCCGTATTCATATGAATTGTCATTGTGGATAAGACGGTTGCAGCGTTCGCAGCGAGTATATTCATCATCATAACAGCTTTGACAAAGGCTGATATTATCATCACCGTAATCTTCCGTTGAGTATATCAGCTCATCACATTCATGACATCTGACGCAAAAATCATCTGCGCAGTCCTGACAGATAATTTCATTGTTCACTGTCTGGTAGTTGCCGTACTTAATAACGTCTCCGCAGCGTGAACAAATAGTATTCTTCTCCATAAATTTTCCTCCGTAAGATAAAATTTCAGCCGCCCCAAAGGGCGGCTGTTAGTATTCTTTCGCTAAAAGCATTATTGTGTGAGTTTCGTCATCAATTACATAAACCTTAGCTGTAATCGGATTTTGGCTTGCAAATTTGTATTTCTTCCGGTATTCAGGCGCTTCCGTAATATGCGTAATGCATTGCAAGCCCTCAACAACCCTGAAACGAAATACCTGAAAATAATCTTTCGGTTCGGGCAAACTGTCAATGCATTCCCACATAAAAAGTTGGAGTTCAATCGGTATTTCCGACTGAACTCCTTGCGTCAGATAACGTTTGCTCTTAAACATAGCCTTTCTCCTTTCTTTTTGATTTACTAATAAAAGATTGACCTTTGATACAATCATTATAGTATCATATTAATAATATACATATCGAATACAAAAATAATAGAAAAAAATAAGTACTACTTAATAATGGGAGGGAGCAAAGCGACCGCCTGTATATATTAAAATATTAATAGTAAAGGATGATTATTATGCCAAAAATGGTGAAGAAGCAAACCTTACGTGACAAGGCAGAACAAAGAAATGTAAAAACCTCTATCAAGATGACAGAACGAGAAAGAGAAATTATTGAGAAAAAATCAAGGGAACATGGTATGTCTGTAAGCCGATACCTCTCTTATGCCGGAGTGAATTTGGGAAATATGTCTCCGGCTGATAAGGTGCAAATTCAGAATATATTTAACAAAGTATATGACACAATTGTAGAAATTTGTCCTGAAATGGCAGAATACATAGAAAAGGGGATGAATAAGTTATGGTCGTTGTAAAAGTAATACGTCACCCTAATACAGGCAGTAAGTATCTTGAAAATGCCTGTAAATATCCTCCTAAAAAAGAGGAATGCATATATATTCGGGGCTATGGTGTTGATTATCATAACCTTGAATATGCTTATGAGCAGATGATGCGTGTAAAAGAACATTTCAGCAAAACAAGCGGTAATCAGCTGATACATATTATCGTTTCATTCGGCAGCACCGTTTATGACGATAAGACCGCAATTGAGATGAGTGAGAAAATTTCAGCGTACTATTCAGAAAGGTATCAGCTTATCTGGGGTATTCATAAATTAACGCACGGCGAATCTATGTATCACATGCATATTATAATTAATTCTGTAAGCTATATTGATGGAAAAATGTTTGATTCCTGTTATAATAACATGAGATGCTACTGCTCTTATATCGAACATATTATCAATGATGATTTCTATTTGTATTTTCAATCAAACTGATATAACAACAACGACCGCCCAGTTGGGCGGTCTTTTACTCACAAATTAATTGGGTAATTCAGCAAAAGGGAAAACCTTTTTGAATACGATCTCACGGCGATTATCAAAAAATATTATATCAAATTCCACTCAAATCCTCTTCAGTTATTAAGGATAATTCTTCACGAGTTGGGTTAGAGATTTTAACAACTCGTCTTGCATGATTCATCGTTACATCGTCATAAATATTTCTCACAAGCCGACCGTTTGCAAAATCATCATGTTTTTTAGTCGTTTGATTATTTAAAAAATTATATATGCATTCGGAAGCTTCAGTCGTTATATTGTAATCATTTTCAGCGCATATATTATCAAAAATTTTCCTCAATTCCTTTGCTGTATAGTCAGGAAATTCAATAAAAGTATTAAATCGGGATTTTAAACCCGGATTAGATTCAAAAAAGTGTTTCATAGGTTCTGTATATCCTGCAACGATCACAACCAAATCATCTCTATAATCTTCAAGTGCTTTTGTAAGTTCTGTAAGGCACTCTCTGCCGTAGGAATCGCTATTATCGTTCTCTGTAATACTGTATGCTTCATCTATAAACAAAACTCCGCCCTTTGCTTCATCAATAACTTTTTTGACTTTAAGGGCAGTTTGCCCTTGATATCCGGCAATTAAATCGGTTCGTGACACCTCAATAAAATGACCTTTTGATAAAAGTCCTATCTGCTTATAGATCCTGCCAACGATTCGTGCAACAGTCGTTTTGCCTGTGCCGGGATTTCCGGTAAAGGCAAGGTGCATTGTCCCTTTGTGAAAATGAAGACCTTGTTCTTTTCTGAG
This sequence comes from Clostridium sp., assembly GCA_023664445.1. GTDB lineage: Bacteria > Bacillota > Clostridia > Oscillospirales > Ruminococcaceae > Porcipelethomonas. Next base: position 4,317 of record JAMPFN010000092.1, read on the forward strand.
CATCTGAACCTTCTGAAATGCTATCAGATCGTTTACTTTTGATTTGACATTCTCTAATCCAACCAGTCTGTTCAAATCATTGAGCAATTCGTCAAGTGAATGCATATCATCTTCTTCTGAATGTAATTTATTTTGTGAATCAATAATATAATAATATCCATAGTATTTCATTAAACTGTTTTTAAGAGCATTTGCAAGGTACTTCAAATCTTTTGTGGAGTCAGGAGATTTAATAATTTTTGATGTACAATTAATCAAATATACTGTTGATGTGTTGTCTCTTTCATCAACAACCGCCGAAGCTGATTTGATAATTTCCCCATAAGAATTTGTCATGGCATCCAATTTAGAAGCACAATCCAGCAATTCATTTTTAAAAATATTATCTTTCATTTATACAACACCCAAAATATTCAAAAGAAATTGAGCAATAGCAAGTGCCATTGCACCTCCGGCAGCAATATAAGAAAATTTTAGTTTTTTAGTAAAAGCAGTGATCTGCTCATTGTGGAGTGTTTTTTCTTCTTCCAGAATTTTAAACATTTTATCAAGTTCTGACGATTGATTGTTGGTGATCTGTTTAAATTCAGCAGATTGGCTATCAGATAACTGTTTAAAATTTTCTTCCTGCTTTTTTTCAATATTGCTCAAAATTGAGGATTGCTCTTTAATCAGCGAATCATATTTTTCTTTTTGAAATTTCTCAATCTCAGACATTTTTTTACTTTGTTTAGCTGTAAGCTGTTCAATAGCTCTATCCTGAGTGTTTTTTATGTTGTTCAAGCTTATTGTCTGCAAGTCATTAAGTTTTTTGACTTGACTTTCAAAATTAACACGAAACTCAGAAATAGAATGATTTATTTCCGAGGTGAATTTCTGCTGTTCTTCCTGTGAATTACGAAGTGTATAATCAAAACCGGAAATAGTTTCGCTTTGTTTTTTAACTGATTCTGAAATATTTTTAATTTTTTCGGTAAAAGATATGTTATACTCCCAAAGATTATCAATATCTTTTATATGTTTTATCTTGGAAAGCACTGTTATATACTCGACAATTTTTTTAGAGATTTTGCTTTGATTTCTAATCTTCTCCCACATTTTGTCAATATCGGTACGAACAGACTCAAGCTGCTCTGAGCATTTATTCCGAAATTCAAGCATTACAGAAATATCGTTTTTAGCATTTTCAAGACCAGAATAAATATTATCCACATCTTTTATATGTTCAAGATTTGAAAGAAAGTCACGATATTCATTGAGATAGCTGAGTTGCTTTGAGCATTCTTCCTGAAATTCAAGCATAATCGAAATATCGTTTTTAGCATTTTCAAGACCAGAATAAATATTATCCACATCTTTTATATGTTTGAGCTTTGAAAGAAAGTTACGATATTCATTGAGAGAACTAAGTTGCTCTGAGCACTCACTCTGAAATTCAAGCATTACAGAAATATTATTTTTTGCTTTTTCAAGATTAGAATAAATATCATCTACGTCTTTTATATGTTCAAGCTTTGAAAGAAAGTCACGATATTTGCAGAGAGAATCAAGCTGCTCTGAACATTCTTCCTGAAATTCAAGCATAATCGAAATATCGTTTTTAGCATTTTCAAGACCAGAATAAATATTATCCACATCTTTGATATGTTCGATATTTGAAAGGAAGTCACGATATTCATTGAGAGAGCTAAGTTGATCTGAGAATTTCTCCTGAAATTCAAGCATTATCGAAATATCGTTTTTAGCCTTTTTAAGACCGGAATAAATATCATCTACATCTTTTATATGTTCAAGCTTTGAAAGAAAGTCACGATATTCATTGAGAGAATCAAGCTGTTCTGAGCATTCATTCTGAAATTTAAACATTATCGAAATATTATTTTGAGCTTTTTCAAGACCGGAATAAATATCATCTACATCTTTTATATGTTCGATATTTGAAAGGAAGTCACGATATTCATTGAGAGAGCCAAGTTGCTCTGAGAATTTCTCCTGAAATTCAAGCATTACAGAAATATTATTTTTGGCTTTTTCCAGACCAGAATAAATATCATCTACATCTTTTATATGTTCAAGATTTGAAAGAAAGTCACGATATTCATTGAGAGAATCAAGCTGCTTTGAAAATTCCTCCTGAAATTCAAGCATTATTGAAATATTATTTTTTGCATTTTCAAGACCGGAATAGATATTATCCACATCTTTTATATGTTTGATTTTTGAAAGCGAGGTCATATATTCACTAAGTTCTTTGGAAAGTCTGCTTTGCTTTTCAATAATCTCCCACGCTTTGTCAATGTCTGTAAGGTGTTTGAAACTATCAAGTTTTTCTTTAAATAACTTTAAAGCATTCACAACCTTTTCGATATTTTTAATATTTGTTTCAATTTCGCCTTGATGAGAATTCAATTTACTTTGCTGCTCTTGAAGTTGTTTGTTATGTGCACTTAATACACCTTGTTGAATTCTAACGTCATTGTTTGTTTTCTCTATAGCTTTAATAGAAGTAACAATGGCGGCTATGTAATCCTTATCAAGTGCTTCAAGAGCATTGTATATCTTACGAAATTCTTTATCATTTCTATTAATTTTCTTACGAATATCTATGAAAATTTTTTCTATATCTACAATTGTATTATTAAGTTCTTCACCGGTGACCTTATGGCTAAACCATCCCAAAAATCCGCCATTTGTTTCCACCCTTTTAATTTCCAATTCTGAATCACTTTGACTTAATAATATTTCCAATTGATTTTTGACATCTTCAAAGTTGTGCTTTTTAATTATAATTTCATTCATTTACTCGTTAGCTCCAATTCAAGAAATCTCTTCACTATAGACTTGACAGTAACTCATCAAGATCATTGCTGATTTCATCAAGCTTCTTATTTGTTTTTACGTCAACCTCATCAATAATATTGTCATATGCACTATCATACGGAATATCCTCCAAGGGCTGCATTATATTGGATAGTGCATCACTAATTGTCTCAGCAGCTTCGTGATGCCGCTCTGAAATACTTGACTGAACATTTGCTATTGTATTTTTAAGTATCTGGTCGCCAACTTCTTGCTGTTTGCGTTGAATACTCAGTATCTCGTTACACTTGTCAATTTGTTTTTGTTGATTGTCGAGCTTTTGACATTTTTCTATGTAACGGTCGATGAAATTAAGTCCGATTGCACCGATAATACCTGTAATAACGGCACCGAAGAAAATACCCAAAATATTCGCTAAGCTGCCCAGTAATGGAATCTCAACTGCAAAGATCGGAACAACTGCAAGCCCTTTTTCAATTACCTCTCCAAGCAGCAAAGCGCCTGCACCGGTCAAACCTGTAATAATGATTTTTCCGATTTCCATCAAAAGCAGATCTATCGGTTTTCCTTTATTTGCAGGATCTTTAATGTATTTGACAGCATCTTTAAGCGAATTCCAACCTTGCTTCAAGAGCATCCAGACCTTTTTTATTGTTCTGAATACCGGTCCCATAATGGCTGTTGCAATCGTACTGACCACCGTATTTCCTACATTTATTAAATGCTCCTTCATTTTTCCAATGAAAGAATGAATCGCTTCCTTTAAGCTGCCCAGCAAAGTACCCAATTCTTTTTTTGCTGATTTAAACCATTTAACAAGCTTTGCAATAACTTCTTTAACAAACTCGGCAAGCAACTGCATAAGAACTGCACGAACAGTACTTTTACCGATACGGAATGCTTCTTCTTTTCTTGACTTTTTACCAGCCTCAATGGATTTTTGCTCTGCTTCTTTTTTACGTTTTTCATATTCTTCACGTGCTTCGGCATCTTTTTCACGCAGCTTTGCATCATCATCTTCACTAATGTCAAATATCTCATTCGGTTTTTGTCCTTTAGAATTAGGATTATCAAGCCAATCGGTCATAGACATATCACCTTTTGAACGATTAAGGCTTGCATCCATTTCGTTAAGATTGGCAGCACTATTGGCAAATTCAATCTGTTCTTCCTTTGTCATGTGAGCATTAGCAGCAGGATCTCTGATGATTTCAGCAGCCGGAACAGTGTGATCCATATCAGTGTGATTTTCTGAAGAGCCGCTTGGACGATTGTTGTCAAATGGCTTTCTTGCATCTTTGACTAATATGGCCTCATCCTTTCCGGAGCGTGTTTGGTGTGTAACAGTGTTACCATTCTCGTCTTTAACAAAATTATCCTGCCAATCATCATACCTTTTTTGATAATCGATTTCAGTATTATGAGTCGCAATCTTACCATTTGCAAAGTTTTCAGTTGTTTGAATATGTGCCTCTTTTCTCAAATCCAATGTCAATCCACGGTTTTCTTTTATGAAATCCTCACCGGCAGTCACTGCTATTTGATTCAAAAATTGTTCCCATATAACGCCTTTGACTACTTCTCCGAGATTATCAGGATTACCGATCTTCTCTTTTTCCTCTTCCAAAAACTCCAGATCAGATAATTCTTCTTCCAAACGAGTTTGAAGCTGTTCTTCCAGTTCTTCAAGTGTCAAAGAATCTGCCAATTTATCATTTGAAAAATCCTCTTTTACAAGAACATCATTTTTGTTTGCCATAATCTTTTTATCCTTTCAATTTTTCATGTTTTATTATCGCTTTCGGAAATGGATTATTTTTCAGCTTTTTCAATCTGCACATAATGCAAGGATTGATTTTGCACTTGATCAATCCAAGTTTGTATGGACAGGTATGGCATTTTAATTCAATCATTTTAATCAAACTCCTTTTCTATCAGAGTATTAATCAATACCCACAATTCCCAAAGTAATAAATTCGTTTG
>JAMPFN010000093.1 GCA_023664445.1 Clostridium sp.
GGAACTTGTTCCCTTAAGCAGGGGGCTTGGGGGACAGAGTCCCCCATAAACTTCTCAAAAAATCGAATTGCATGGTATTTAGTAAAGCCTGTCGCCTACATATCCGCAATATAAATCATACAATTCAGGATATTTCTTTTTTATACGTACAGGCTTCATTTCCATATCGGTGAAGCAGTGCGAGGTCATTCCCTTTGCGCAAAGCTCTCCCGTATCAGCGTTTGTGACCAAATATTGTATAGTCATTTTAAACCCGTTAAACTCGGTTATCGCTGTTTTTATAAGCACCGTATCTCCGAATTTAACGGAGTTTTTATATTTACACTCCGCCGACAAAACAGGCATCATTATCCCCTCTTTTTCCATTCTTGCATAGGGATAACCGACCTTATCCATAAAATAAATTCTTGCCTCCTCAAACCACCTGATATAGTTCGAGTGGTGAATAACGTTCATTCTGTCCGTTTCGTAATAAAATGCCGTTCTTTCATACCCGATAGATTTTTCCATATTATTCCTCCAAAAATCAAGGGACGCTGTCGTCAGCGTCCCTTTTTATTTTATTCCTTTTGTGAAATATTTATTCTGTTAAGCGCGCGTTTAAGCTTTAATTCGGCAAGTCTTTGCTCATAATCGCTCTTGCTCTCTTTCAGACGCTTCATTGCGTCCTCCTGTGAACGCTTTGCCCAGTCAAGATCGATTTCGTCCGCCCATTCGGCAGCCATCGCAAGAATCGTTACATTTTCCTTTGACACCTTCAAAACTCCGCCCGATATTGCGGCGGTTTTGAATTTGCCGTCGGATCTCACCTTGAAAGGTCCTGCCGGCAGATCTGCAACATAATTTTCATGTCCTGCCAGTATGCCGACATCACCCTCTGTTGTTCTGGCGATTATCTGCTCGGTCTCACCGTTAAAAAACACCTTTTCGGGCGTGATTATTTTAAGTGTGAACGGTTTCATCAGGCATCACCTTTTTTAGCCTTTTCAACTGCCTCGTCGATAGTTCCCACAAAGAGGAATGCCGATTCCGGCAGATCGTCATGCTTGCCTTCGATAATTTCCTTAAAACCTCTGATAGTTTCCTTTATCGGAACATACTTGCCTTTCATACCCGTAAACTGCTCGGCAACCGTAAACGGCTGTGACAAGAATCTCTGGATCTTTCTCGCACGGTTTACAGTCAGCTTATCCTCGTCGGAAAGCTCATCCATACCCATGATAGCGATAATATCCTGAAGCTCCGTATATCTCTGAAGAATAGTCTGAACGCTTCTCGCAACCTCATAATGCTCATGTCCTACTATTTCGGGAGATAAAATTCTCGAATTACTTTCAAGCGGATCAACAGCGGGATAAATACCCAACGAAGCAATATTTCTTGAAAGAACCGTTGTTGCGTCAAGATGAGCAAAAGTCGTTGCCGGCGCAGGGTCAGTCAAGTCGTCGGCAGGCACATAAACAGCCTGTACTGATGTGATAGATCCCTTGCTTGTAGATGTAATTCGCTCCTGAAGAGCGCCCATTTCCGTCGCAAGCGTAGGCTGATAACCAACAGCTGACGGCATACGTCCGAGCAGCGCTGAAACCTCGGAACCTGCCTGTGTAAATCTGAAAATGTTGTCGATGAAGAGAAGCACGTCCTGTCCCTCGACATCACGGAAATATTCAGCCATGGTAAGTCCCGAAAGACCAACCCTCATTCTTGCTCCCGGAGGTTCGTTCATCTGACCGTAAACAAGAACGGTCTTGTCGATAACTCCGCTTTCCGTCATTTCATTATAGAGGTCGTTACCCTCTCTCGTACGCTCGCCTACACCGGTAAATACCGAGATACCGCCGTGCTGATTCGCAACGTTATTGATAAGCTCCTGAATAAGAACCGTCTTGCCAACGCCGGCGCCGCCGAAAAGTCCGATCTTACCGCCCTTAAGATAAGGCGCGATCAGGTCGATAACCTTGATGCCCGTTTCAAGAACATCGTTGGAAGCGGTCTGTTCCTCATAGCTCGGAGCTTCTCTGTGAATACTCCATTTTTCCTTAGTTTCAACCGGTTCTTTTTCATCGACCGGTTCGCCCAGAAGATTGAAAATTCTTCCGAGCGTTTCTTTTCCGACAGGCACTTTAATGGACGAACCCGTATCAACGGCTTCCATTCCTCTTACAAGACCGTCGGTGCTGCTCATAGCGATACAGCGCACTATATCGTCGCCGATATGCTGAGCAACCTCCAAAACAAGCTTTTTCCCCTGATTGTCTACCTCTATAGCATTAAGCAGATTAGGCAGATTTTCTTTGGAAAAGCGTATATCTACTACCGCACCGATAATTTGTACGATTTTTCCGATATTCTGCATATTTTCCTCCGTATGAAATATTATATTGCTCCACCAACCAAATCTTGCTAAATTAGCGGAGCAATATTTTATTTGAATGCCCTTGCATATCCGTTTGCTGCGCAAACCAATACAGATCGGCAAATAGATCCGACAGGATCTGCCTGTCTAATCCATTGACAGTATCAGGTAATAATTTTGACAATGATCAAACCGATCACCACAAGAGGCAAAAGCGCCCATATAGCCTTGAGTTCCCACTTAACCTTTCTTTTATTATACTCCTGATAGCTGTTCATAAATTCCTTTAATTTATTCTTGTCCATAGTGATATCCTTTAAGATCATTCCTGTGCGCTCGCACCGCCGACGATCTCGGTTATTTCCTGTGTGATCGCCGCCTGACGCGCTCTGTTATACATCAATGAAAGATCGCTGATCATTTCATTTGCATTATCTGTTGCGTTTTCCATTGCAGTTCTTCTTGCCGCCTGTTCGGCAGCAAACGAATTAACTACTGCTCCGAAAAGCACGCCTGCCATATATCTCGGGATCAATGAATCAAAAACCGTTTCGGGATCGGGGTCATAATTTGTAAGTCCCTTATACTCCCTGTTCGGCTCGATCTCAAGCGGGATAAGCGGCATTCTTCTGGCTTCCTGCAAAAGCGGTGAAACGCAATCGGTATAAAACAGCTCGACTCTGTCGATCTTTTCTTTTTTATAGACATCAATTATCTTGTCGGCAATACTCATAGCGCCGTAAATAGTAAGACTTTCAGAGATATTTTCATAGCGTGTCATGATCTTGACATTCCGCTTTTCAAAATACTCTACTGATTTCCTGCCTATCGGAAGCGCTACGACCTCGCCGCTTTTTTTCAGCTCGTCATAACGCTGCTGTGCAAGCTTCAAAACATTGGCGTTAAATCCGCCGGCAAGACCTCTGTCACCTCCGATAACAACAAGAAGCGTCACATTGTTTTTACGGTTTCTTGTGAAAATGGAATCAAAGGTATCGTCGGAGGATACTATCTCGAGCATCGTATCATAAAGCGTGTTGAAAAACGGTTTGGCATTATCCGCCTTTTCCTTAGCCTTTCTAAGCTTTGAGGACGCTACAAGTTCCATTGCCTTTGTGATCTGCCTTGTGCTTTCAACGCTCTTTATACGGCGCTTGATGTCTTTCATATTTGATGAAGCCATATATTACTCACCTTTCAGCGTTTTAAGCCTTATCAGCCATAAATTTTTGAGTGAAATCGGACAATGCCTGTTTAAGCGCGTTTTCATTATCGGCAGTAAGCTCCTTTGTACTTGAAATGGAGCTTATGATATCGGGGCATGAGTTGTCGATATAATCAAACAGCTCTTCCTGATATTCGCCGATAAGCTTGACAGGAACTTCTTTAAGATAATTGTGGACAACGGCATAAATAATTATTACCTGATGTTCAACCGTAAGCGGTGAATTTCTGTCCTGCTTCAAAACCTCTACAACTCGTTCGCCGAGCGCGAGTCTTTCCTTTGTATCCTCGTCAAGATCCGAGCCGAACTGTGAGAACGACTGCAGCTCACGATACTGCGAATAGGTAAGCTTCAGAGAAGAAGAAACCTTTTTCATAGCCTTGATCTGCGCCGCGCTTCCAACTCGCGATACTGAAATACCCGGGTTTACCGCAGGTCTTACACCTGAATTAAAAAGATCCGTTTCAAGGAATATCTGACCGTCTGTGATCGAAATTACATTTGTCGGGATATATGCCGAAACGTCGCCCGCCTGTGTTTCGATGATAGGCAGAGCCGTAAGACTTCCTCCGCCGTAATCCTCGTTGAGGCTGCACGCTCTTTCAAGAAGTCTTGAATGGAGATAGAATACGTCTCCGGGATAAGCCTCACGTCCCGGCGGACGCTTAAGCAGAAGCGAAAGAGTTCTGTACGCAACGGCATGCTTTGAGAGGTCGTCGTAAATACACAAAACGTCCTTGCCCTGATTAAGAAAATATTCGCCTATAGCGCAGCCCGAGTACGGAGCGATGTACTGCAGCGGCGCAAGCTCCGAAGCAGTAGCGGAAACTACTACCGTATATCTCATAGCGCCGGCTTTTTCGAGCGTTTCAACAACGTTTGCAACAGTAGAACGCTTCTGTCCTATCGCAACATAAATACAGATAACATCCTGATCCTTCTGATTGATTATCGTATCGAGAGCAATAGCTGTCTTACCTGTCTGTCTGTCGCCGATGATAAGCTCTCTCTGTCCTCTTCCGATAGGGATCATAGAGTCGATAGCCTTGATACCCGTCTGGAGCGGCTTATGAACCGATTTTCTTGTAATAATTCCCGGAGCGATCTTTTCGATCGGCTCTGTCTTGTCTGTAAGGATCTGTCCTTTACCGTCAATGGGCTGTCCGAGCGCGTTTACAACACGTCCGAGCATTTCCTCGCCTACCGGAACGGAAACGATCCTGTTTGTTCTTTTTACTGAATCGCCTTCCTTGATATCAGAATCCGATCCCAGCATAACCGCGCCTACAAATTCCTGTTCGAGGTTAAGCGCCATACCGTAGATACCGCCTTCAAATTCAAGCAATTCACCGGACATACATTTTTCAAGACCATGTACCGTTGCAATACCATCGCCGACAGTTACAACCGTACCTACGTCCTGAAGTTCGATTTTAGAGCTGAAATTCTTGATCTGCTCTTTAATTATACCTGTTATTTCATCCGGGCGTAAATTCATTCATACACCTTCTTTAATCTTATTGTTTAAGCTGCTTTGCAACAGCTTCAAGCTTTCCTTTTATACTGTTGTCTATACGCGTATTACCGTATTCTATAATAATACCGCCAAGTATAGAAGGATCTGTTTTTTCTTCTATTTTAACTTTTCTGCCTGATTTTTCTTCAAGCTTCTTCACAAGCTTTTCCTTTTGAGCGCTTTTGAGCGGAACGCATGTAATAACTTTCATTTCAACGATATTACTATGCTCGCAGCATCTGAGCCTGAACGCTTCCGCGATCTCCGAAAAATATCCGATTCTTCCCTTTTGGGTTATAACGCAGATAAAATCTCTGACTGTACCGTCAGCTCCGAAAATACTGTTTATAACCGAGATCTTTTCATCAAACGTTATTACCGGAGAGCCTAAAAGCTTTACAAGCTCCGGATTATCTTCAAAAACCGCTCTGCACTGAGCCATATCTTCGCTCAAAACATCAAGACTGCTATTTTCAAGTCCTATTTCAAATAAAGCCTGAGAATAGAGTTTTCCTACATCGCCCGTCATTTCAGTTCACCCACATTTTCAATAAAGTCGTTGATAAATTTGTCATGATCATTTTCATTGATCTCTTTCTCAACAACCTTCTGAGCAACTAAAACTGCAAGCTCGGAGATCTCTCCCCGAAGTTCGTTCTGAGCACGTTTCTTTTCTCTTTCAACATCTTCGTCGGCTCTTGCCAGAATTGCTCCCGCTTCCTTTTTAGCGTCGGAAATTATCTCATCCGAACGCTGCTGCGCTTTCTTTGAAGCATTTTTTATAATTTCAGCCGATTCCTCTCTTGCGCCGTCTATCAAAGCAGAATACTCTGATTCCAAAGATTTTGCGTGTTCCAAGGATTCGTCCGCCTTATTATATGTTTCAGTCACATCATTCTGACGTGCCTCAAGCACCTTATGTACTCTTCCAAAAAGGAACTTCTTGAAAACAAGGAACAATATCAGCAAATTGCAAAGAGTAAATATGATCGTGCCGACATCTATGGATAAAAATTCTAGCATTCTTATTCCTCCGGATTTTAATGTATTATTTTCAGTTCAAAGCTTTTCCCAAAACAGCCGATATAAATGCGTCCGCATCTACAGCTTCTGTTCATACTAATACTCAAAGCTTTCCTAAAAACGGATTGATAAACATTAAGATCAGAGCAACTACGAATGCGTAAATACCCGTTGATTCTGCGATAGCGCATCCGAGAAGCATCGTTCTTGTAACTGCGCCCGAGGATTCAGGCTGTCTGCCTATAGCCTCGCATGCCTTACCTACTGCAAAACCTTCACCGATACCGGGACCGATACCTGCGATCATTGCCAAACCTGCACCCAATGCGGATGCTGCCAGAATTAATGCTCTTGCGTTTTCCATAATAAAAACTCCTTTTCTCTCCGTAAAATTTTTTGTTTCCTCCCGGAGCGAGGATATATTTTGTCTGACCGCTGCTTATGCGTCAGAGGCTGCACTTTCAATGTAGCACATTGTAAGCATAATGAATATAAATGCCTGCATAAAGCCCGAAAACAAGTCAAAATAAAGTGAGAGTACTGCCGGAATGCCGACCGTGAAAATAGGAACTGCAAGTCCGATAGCAGTTGAAACTCCTGTCAGAGCGTAATATATCAGGCTCGTGATGATCATACCGCCGGCAACGTTGCCGAAGTGACGGAATGACATTGAAACAGGCGTTGCCACTTCGCTTATAAGATTCAGCGGATTTATAAAGCTTTTAAGATATCCGCCGATCCCGTCATGCTTGATCTTGGTAGCTTCGATCATTACAAAGCTCATCAAAGCCCACGTAAGAACCGTGCTGTAATCAGCCGTAACGGATCTGAGTCCCACCAGACTTACAAGGCTTCCGAATATTGACGACGCAAATAATGCCGCAATATACGGTGCAAACGACATAAACTTTTCGCCCATTGTGTTTTTTACCATGTTGTCTACCGTTTCAACCAAAAATTCAGCTATGACCTGCCGCTTTTTAACAGGTTTTTTCTGCATGTCGTGAGTCAGAAACAGTACCAGAAGCGTAAGCCCCAAAACAATCGCCCAACTTATTATGATCGTTTCGGTAATATTTATGGTGATTCCGAAAACATCAAATGAAAAGGCGATTTTAGGTCCGCCGACGCTGATATCCTTGACGCCCTGAAAAAAATCAGACACCTTCATTCAGTCTTATCCCCTTTCTTCAATAATGCTTTTCCCGCATAAACAAGATTCGGATAAAAATACGGAACAACAGCGCCGGCAGTATTGATAAACGGTATCATCATAGCCGCCGCTACAATTACTCCCGTAATGCCAAGACGGATAATATACCCCGAAAGCATTCTTGCCCGTGAACTTCTTCCGCCGTCCTTCACAATATTTTTTATCGAATTGTTCAGCAGAACAAGATTTACGATCATTCCAAGCGTACCGAGAACAAGTCCCAGCGCCATGGATAATGTAAACCCTATAAAAAAAGCGGAGATCAGATATGCCGAAATATCGAGAAACAATGCTCTTATCGAAAAATATTTCAATTCAATAATTAACTGCTCCTTTTCCAAACCGACCCTCCGACAGCGCTTATTTTAACCTATCTTATGTACATTCCAAAACAAAAAATAATCATTTTTTGTGACATGTTCCATTAATAAGGAATTATTTCTTCAAATAATTGTGTATAATATATTATAACGCAGTAATCGTTCAATGTCAATACCTAAACAAAAAAACCGCCCATTTATTCAAAATTTATATGCAATAATTATTTTATTTACCAAAATATCTGAAATATATTGACAAAATAACGCATATATTGTATAATAAAATTATAAAATTTGTCAAAGGCGTGATAAAGCTTATGTATACGTTTCAAGGTGAAAGCGTCAGCAAAGGAAAAGTCTCAGGCAATCTTTTATTTATGGAACACGATAATTTTCAGGTTTCAAAATCGGATACTTCGGATATCGACCGTGAGCTTGTGAGATTCCAGATGGCTCGTGCCGACGCACTCAATCAACTTCAATCCCTATATGAAAAGGCTCTTGTAAAAGTCGGAGAAAGCGACGCAAAAATATTCGTTATACAGCAAATGATGATACATGAAAACGGGTTTACAAGCGCTATCAAAAAAATGATAACAGAGGACGGGGTCAGCGCGCATTACGCAGTATTCTGTATAGCGCAGAATCATATAAAAACGCTCAAATCCACGAAAGACGAGTATATACGTGCAAGAACGTTCGATGTTCAGGATATTTCACAGAGGGTGATAAGAAATCTGACAAAGCGCAAGGCGTTCAAAACGCCTAAAGGGAAAAATCTTATCGTTTACAAGCATACGATAATGCCAAGCGAAATGATAGAGCTTGCGCATGATAATATTATCGCTGCGATCACCTGTAAGGACTCCTGCTACTCGCATTCCGCAATACTTGCAAGAAGCATGAAGCTTCCGATAATAACCGATATTCCAAAGGAGATAGCTAAGTATGACGGAAGAAAAGTTACTGTCGACGCAGACAGCGGAAAAATTTCAATACATAAACAATGACTGCACCTGAAAAGATGCAGTCATTACGGTTTGTATAAAAATCGAGAAGCTTGTGGGGGACTCTGTCCCCCACCCCCCTGCCAAAGGAAATGATTTCCTTTGAAATCCTCATGATTTTTTGAAATACTTCCCCAAGGGGAAGTATTTCAAAAAATGTGGGTAACCACATAGAACGTTCTTGGCAAAGGTCGGGAGATAAATCGCCTCAAAATTTCAAAAATTGATTTCATTGTAAACCATAATTGCTGAATGGTGAAATTTGGCATTTAGAACCTGTGTTCATAGAAAATTTGTCGAAAAGACGTGTGAAGATTCTATGAACACAGGTTCTATAGTCCCCGTCTATAAAAACAATTAATATATTCGCTTTCGCGACTCACAGCGCAAGCTGTGCCGGAGCGGAAGCTTG
>JAMPFN010000094.1 GCA_023664445.1 Clostridium sp.
ACTTGCAAAGCGTCCCCTCTTTGAAAACTTTGTTTTCAAATTCACCCCTTGAAATACGCTTCTAAGGCAAGGAGTTTCGCTCTCTGCGGAGAGCGACCAAAGGCTCTGCCTTTGGAATCCGCAAGCCTTTGAAAAGGCTTGATCTAAACTTTAAATTCAGCTTTCGACATTCTAAAATTTTACTTAAATCTCTTCAGTCTGAGCGCGTTTGAAAGCACCGAAACCGAGCTTAAACTCATTGCCGCAGCCGCTATCATCGGATTCAGGAGCGGTCCGCCGAAAATGTGAAGAACTCCCATTGCTATCGGTATGCCAAGAGCGTTATATCCGAACGCCCAAAAAAGATTCTGCTTGATATTCCTTATCGCCGCACGGCTAAGACGTATTGCGGTATCTACGCCCTCGAGGCTTCCGTTCATAAGAACGATATCAGCGCTCTCTATCGCAACGTCCGTTCCCGTACCTATCGCTATTCCGACATCCGCCTCCGCAAGCGCGGGAGCGTCGTTTATGCCGTCGCCTATCATAGCTGTAACTTTCCCCTCAGCGCGAAGCTTCTTGATCTGCTCCGCCTTATCCTCGGGCATTACCTCCGCCACGACATTTTTGATATCAGCCTGTGAGGCAATAGCTTTTGCAGTCTTTTCACTGTCGCCCGTCAGCATTACGCATTCTATACCCGTGCCCTCAAGCTTTGCGATCGCGCTGCGGCTGTCCTCCTTTATCTTATCCGCCACGGCTATGACGCCGGCAGGTTTTCCGTCAACTGCGCACAGCACAGGCGTTTTGCCCTCGTCAGCGTATATCCCTGCTTTTTCGGCAAGCACGTTTGCGGATATGCCATTTTCTTCCATAAGACGCCTGTTACCTATAAAAACGGTTCTGCCCGTCACCACAGCCTTTATACCCATTCCCGAAGCATAATCGAAGCTTTCGGTTTCATGACATTCAAGACCGCGGTTTTCAGCTTCTCTTACGATGCTTTCGCCCAAAGGATGCTCCGAACGTTTTTCGGCAGACGCGCAAAGAGTTAAAAGCTCGTTTTCATCAAAGCCGTCAAGCGTCAGAATACCTGTGACCGACGGCATTCCCTCCGTAACGGTTCCTGTCTTGTCGAAAACAGCGGTCTGTATCTTGTGCGCCGTTTCAAGAACCTCTCCGCCTTTTATAAGAATACCCATTTTCGCTCCGCGTCCCGTGGCTACCATGATAGCGGTCGGAGTCGCAAGCCCGAGCGCGCATGGACACGCGATAACAAGCACGGATACAAAAATCGTCATGCAAAAGCTTGTAGATTCTCCGGCAAGCTTCCAGCCGACCGCTGCAATTACCGCAAGCGCTATTACAGCCGGAACAAAATACGCCGAGATTATATCCGCAAGCCTTGCTATCGGGGCTTTTCTTCCCTGCGCTTCCTCAACAAGCTTTATTATCTGCGCAAGAGCGGTTTCCTCTCCTACCTTTTCCGCCGTGTATTCGACATATCCGTTCTTGTTTATAGAAGCTCCGATAACCTTATCTCCGATATTTTTTTCAACGGGAATGCTCTCCCCTGTCAGCATCGACTCGTCAACGGAGGTCGAACCGCTCGTAACCGTACCGTCGACGGGAAAGCGTTCTCCCGGCTTTACAATAACGGTATCGCCCGCCATTACAAGCTCCGATTTCACCTGAAGCTCCTTATTTCCACGTCTTACGGTAGCTATTTTCGGCGAAAGCTCCATAAGCTCCCTTATAGCCTGCGACGACTTGCCCTTTGATACCGCTTCGAGATATTTTCCGAGCGTTATGAGCGTCAATATTACCGCCGCCGATTCAAAATAAAGATGCATGGAATAATGCTCGTGTCCCTGCACGATCATGTAAATAGCATAAAGACCATAGCCCACAGCGGACAGCGTTCCCACAGCGATAAGACTGTCCATATTGGGGCTTAAATGAAAAAGATTTTTTATTCCGACTTTATAGAATTTTATTCCCGTAAGCATGACGGGGATCGTCAGTATAAGCTGTGCAGCCGCAAAATTCAGCGGATTTTCCATAGGATCTATTATCTTAGGCAAAGGAAGCCCGACCATGTGTCCCATGCTTATCGTAAAAAGCGGCAGCGCGAAGCAAAGCGAAACGATAAATCTTCCAAGCAGCAGCTGCGCAGGCGTTTTTCCGGGCTTTTTATCGGGTACGGCAATGTCGTAACCCGCTTTTTTTATTGCGGAAACTATATCGTTTTCTGAAAGCGACTTATCATTGAATTTCACAAACAGCTTTTCCGCCGCAAAATTCACATTTGCCGTTTCCATTCCCTCAAGTTTTTTCATGGCACGCTCTATTCTCCCTGCACATGCCGAACAAGTCATACCCGTTATCTTAAATGATTTTTCCAAAATTTATCCCTCGATCCTATTTCAGTTTTTTCATAAGCTCAAGCGCTTCCGACATTATGTCGCTGTTTCCGTTTTGGATCTCCTCAACCGCGCAGGTTTTCAGATGTTCCTCCAAAACTATATATCCGACGCTCTGAAGCGCGCTCTCAACAGCCGCTATCTGCGTCAGTATATCGCCGCAGTAACGGTTTTCGTCAAGCATTTTCTGAATACCGCCAAGCTGCCCGACTATCCTGTTTATGCGGCTGTGAAGCTGTCTGAGCTTTTCTTCGCTGCGCGGAGTATGCTTATACCGCCGGCAGCATTCTTTTTCATTATTACCCATAAAGCTGCTCCTTAATATACCCCCTACAGGTATTTTTATATATATTATATACCCGGATATGTTATTTGTCAAGAACCTTTTTAAATTAGTCACGGAAATTAATTTTTGAGAAGCTTGTGGGGGACTCTGTCCCCCAAGCCCCCTGCCAAAGGAAATGCCTCTTACAGAGCCGTCCCCTCTGTCCCTTCGGGACATCTCCCCGCCCCGCGGGGAGTCACCCTTTGGAATCCTCATGATTTTTATTAATACTTCCCCTTGGGGAAGTATTAATAAAAATGTGGGTAACTACATAGAACATTCTTGGCAAAGGTCGGAAGATAAAGCCCTCAAAATTTCAAAACGGTAAACCATACTTGCTGACACTAAAAAAGTGTCGTTTACAGTCACCGTCTATAAAGACAGTTAATATATTCGCTTCCGCGACTCACAGCAAAAGCTGTGCCGGAGCGGAATCTTGATTTTCTTTGGTTCATTTCTTGCATCAAGGCAAGAAATGAACATACTACGCAAATAAATTTGTCATTTAGTATAAAATTTATTAAGATGAAATAAAAATTTATCCAACCGATTGCAATGACGTTTAAAATATGATAAAATGATTTATGTAGACAATTTCATCCGGTATTTGTTCAATGCCGGATTTTACAAAAAACGCGTCCTCTAAGCGCGCATATAAGAGCCTGTTCAGAATCCTTTCACACACAAATTCTGAACGGACTAATAACAGGAGGCATAATATGAACGAAACACTTTTATGGTACACCCAGCCGGCTGACGGCTTTGACAGCGCTCTTCCGCTCGGAAACGGAAGAATAGGCGCAATGGTCTACGGACGCCCCGATAAGGAGCTTATACAGTTAAACGAAGATTCCGTATGGTCTGGCGGAAAAAGAAACAGGTTAAACCCCGACGCGAAAGACAGCCTTAACGATGTGAGGAAGCTTATACTGGAAGAAAAGATCCCCGAAGCCGAGGATCTCGCGTTCAGGAAAATGCAGGGGGTGACTCCCGAAAACCGTCACTATATGCCGCTCGGATACCTTGAGATAGATATGGACTTGAACGGCTTCAAGGCTAAAAATTACAAGCGCGGACTTGATCTTGAAAACGCCGTGGCGTTTACTGAATTTACCGCAGGCGAAACTGCTTTCAGACGAGAAGTATTCGTTTCCGAACCCGACAGCGTTGCCGTTGTGCATATCGCTGCGGAAAACGGCGTTATAAACCTTTCTGCGTTTCTTGACGGGCGTGAGGGCTATTACGATGACAACCGTCCCGCAAAGAAAAACGTTATCCTCTATTCGGGAGGTTCGGGAGGACGTGACGGTATTTTCTTCGCTGCGGCTCTTTCGGCGGTTTCCGAGGACGGAAAAATCTATACGGAGGGCAGCAAGCTGAAAATCGAGAACGCGTCTTCCGTTACGATCCTTTTAAGCGCAAGAACAAGCTATTATGTCGGAGAGGCGTTTGAGGAAGCGGCGATAATGGATATCGATTATGCGGCAGAATGCAGATACGACGAGCTTCGCTATCGCCACGAATGCGATTACAGAGAGCTTTATTCAAGAGTAAGATTCAATCTCTGCGACAACAGCGACGGAGGAAGCGAGCTGCCTACAGACGAGAGAATACTCCGTATGAGAGGCAACGATTTTGACGATAAGGAATGCGACAGGCACATTCACGACAACGGGCTTATGGCGCTTTACTATAATTTCGCAAGATATCTTATGATATCGGGAAGCCGTCCGGGCAGCCAGCCGCTTAATCTTCAGGGCATCTGGAACAAGGACATGGATCCCTATTTCGGAAGCAGATATGTTATAAACGTCAACACCGAAATGAATTATTGGATAGCCGAAAGCGCAGGACTTTCCGAGTGCCACGATCCGCTTTTCGGACTTATCGAAAAAATCAGAGTATGCGGAACGGAAACCGCTAAAGAAATGTACGGCTGCAAAGGCTTTGTATGCCACCACACGACCGATCTCTGGGGCGACAGCGTACCGCAGGACACATGCATACCGGCTACAATATGGCCTATGGGAGCGGCATGGCTTTGCCTGCACATTTTTGAACATTACGAATATACGCTCGACAAAAAATTTCTTGAATCAAAATACGACACCATGAAAGAAGCGGCGTTGTTCTTTACCGATTATCTTATCGAAAACAAAGACGGTCAGCTTGTGACATGTCCCTCCGTTTCTCCCGAAAATACATATCTGACGGAAAACGGAACAAGAGGAAGCTTGTGCGCGGGTCCTTCAATGGACAGTCAGATAATAACCGTGCTTTTCAGAAACGTTATAAAAGCGGCGGCGATCCTCGGAAAAGACCGTCTGTTTGCAAAATCCCTCGAGGCTCTCCTTGAAAAAATGCCTAAGCCAGAGGTAGGAAAATACGGTCAGATAAAAGAGTGGGCAGTCGACTATGATGAAACGGAGATCGGTCACAGACACATCTCGCAGCTTTTTGCGCTTCACCCTGCGGATCTTATCTCTCCTTACAAAACGCCGCGTCTTGCCGACGCCGCCCGTGCGACTCTCATAAGACGCCTCATACACGGCGGCGGTCACACAGGCTGGAGCAGAGCGTGGATAACCAATATGTGGGCAAGGCTTTTTGACAGCGATATGGTATATGAGAATCTGCAAAAGCTCCTTGCCTACTCGACAAACCCTAACATGTTCGACAATCATCCGCCTTTCCAGATAGACGGGAATTTCGGCGGAGCTTCGGGTATAACGGAAGCTCTTTTACAAAGCACAAACGGAGAAATAAATCTTCTGCCCGCGCTTCCGTCAGAATGGAAAAGCGGCGAGATCACAGGTCTTAGAGCTAAAGGCGGCTTCGAGGTCAGCATAAAATGGGAGGACGGCAAGCTTTCCGCCGCCGAGATAAAATCTCTTTGCGGTCAGACGTGCTGTCTTAGAGCGAATACCGTTGTAAGCATAAGCTGCGACGGTGAAAACGTCAATTCCAAGCTTTCCGAAAACGTCATAAGCTTTGATACCGAAAAGGATAAAACATACATTATAAGGAGCTGATAGCATGAAAAGGATAAAAGCTATTTTGGCAGCCGCCCTTATGCTTCTTGTTTCATGCAGTCCCAAACCCGATAATACCTCGGACGACAGCCGAGCCTCCTCGCTTGCCGATGTCCTTGAAACCATGCCGGAAGAAGAGGAAGAGTCTGTTTCCTATACGGAATATATAGCGGACGTCCCCAAAATAGAAAACGAGGACACGTCAATCAAATTTGAGGCGGAGGACTTCAAACCGGCAGGAAGCCTTTTCGCGGCGGACGACCGCGAGGGATATTCGGGTACGGGATATGTGACCGGATTTTACGGCGGCTCGGACGATTATGTAAATCTGCTTGCAAATCTTGACGCAAATCAGCACTATGATATAACTATCTGCGTTGCCGCAGATTCCGAAACAACAACGAGCATTGCGGTAAACGGAAACGATTTACAGGATTTCAGCATCAAAGGTACGGGCAGCTTCACCAAAATAACATTTTACGGTATTTACATGAATAAAGGCGAAAATCTGATAGTAGTAAGATCCGGCACGGCAAACTTTGATCTGGACTATATCGAGATCACAAACAACGAATCGATCTATGACACAAAATTCAAAATCGATAATTCGGCGTCTGACGACAACATATCCCCCGAAGCCGACGCGCTTCTGAAAAATCTTAAAGCCTCGTTCGGAAAAAATATAATTACAGGGCAGTATGTTTCAAGCGAAGAAAATACGGAACTTGAATTTATCCATAAGATAACCGGAAAATATCCCATGATCCGTTTCAGCGATATCGGCGGATATTCAGATAACGGCGCTCCGCTCTATCCGATAGAGGTGGACGCGGCGCTGAAATGGGCACAAAAAGGCGGCATGGTCGGCTTTATGTGGTACTGGAATTCGCCCGATGAGCTGACTTCTTCCGTATACAGCAAAGAAACGGACTTCAGCCTTAAATCCGCTGTTACAAAAATCGATATCGCCGCCAAGCCGATCTCCGAAATAGAAGAACTTTACGATTCGGGAAGGATCACGCTCGAATGCCTGAATCTTGTAAAGGATATCGACGCCGTATCAAACGCTCTGCTCGTGCTTTCCGACGAAAAGGTTCCCGTTTTGTGGCGTCCGCTGCATGAAGCAGGCGGAGATTGGTACTGGTGGGGCACAGACGGCATCAAAGCGTATAACTGGCTTTATGAGCTTATGTATAAGCGCATGACCGAGTATCACAAGCTCAACAATCTGATATGGATATGGAACGGTCAGAGCGAGGAATACATGGTGGACAGCGATATGTATGATATTGCCGCTATCGATATCTACATGCCTCCCGAATCATACTACGGCAGCCGTTCGGAGCAGTATCAATGGCTCAAAAGCATAACCGAAAGCGGAAAGCTGCTTGCGATAAGCGAATGCAGTTCAGTCCCCGATATAGATGAAATGCTCAGGGATAATTCGCTTTGGTCGTTCTTCGGATTGTGGTTCGGCGAGTATATAATGGATTCCAACGGAAACCTGTCCGAAATCTATACGAAGAAAAACGATCTTATAAAAATATACAACGCCGGAAACTCGGTAACTCTTGACACGGTGACTTAAAACTTATATTTATAATTTTTTCAAAAATTGGCGAATCTGACTATTGAAATTATTATATTTATATGGTATAATAAATATGAATTATCTGTTATATCCGAATAATATTAGTTTTTTAAGGAGGATATGAAAAAAATGTACAGCAGTAATAATAAATTGAAAATTCTTATCGCTGACGACTCTGAGATCAACCGCATGATCCTGACTGACATGCTCTCATCCGAATATGAAATTTTGGAAGCGGAAAACGGTCTTGAAGCGATTGAAATAATAAAAGAATATCTCTCTGAGATTTCACTCATACTTCTCGATAATGTAATGCCGAAAATGAGCGGACTTGAAGTTCTCTCTATCATGAACCGCAACAAATGGAACGAAAATATCCCGGTAATTATGATATCCGTGGAAAATTCACGTCACCTTGTTGACTCGGCATACGACATGGGCGTTGTCGATTACATAAATCAGCCGTTTGATCTCAACACGGTTCACAAGCGCGTAAAGAACACGATCATGCTTTACAGCAAACAGAAAAAGCTTATAAAGCTTGTCGGCGACCAGATATATCAAAAAGAAAAAAGCAATAATCTCATGATAAATATATTGAGTCATATCGTCGAATTCAGAAACGGCGAAAGCGGTATGCATGTTATCAATATAAGAACCATAACAGAGCTTCTGCTCAAAAAGCTTTGTGAAATATATGATAATTTCACTCTTAACGCGGAAGATATCTCTCTTATAAGTATGGCGTCCTCTCTGCATGATATCGGTAAAATTTCTATCCCCTCAAGCATATTAAACAAGCCGGGCAGACTGACGGACGAAGAATTCAAAAAGATGAAGGAACACTCAATGATCGGCGCACAGATGCTCGAAGCATTTAATTCCGATAACGAGCCGCTTGTAAGATTTGCCTATGAAATAGCTCGCTGGCATCATGAAAGATATGATGGACGCGGATATCCGGACGGTCTTGTGGGAGATGATATTCCGATTTCCGCACAGGTCGTTTCAATTGCCGATGTTTATGACGCTCTCACAAGTGAACGCTGCTATAAAAAGGCATTCAGCCATGAAAAGGCTCTTGAAATGATAAACAACAACGAATGCGGAGTATTCAATCCCATGATCCTGAAAAGCTTTAATGCCGCAGCAGACGAGATCAAGGAAGAGCTTGCACACCGTTCACGTCCAACCTATGAATGGACGCTTGCGCAGGATGTCACAAAAAATCTTCTTCGTGATAACGATATATATATTTCAATTTTCCCGGAAAATTAGAAACGGTTCTTAAAAGCGCAGCGTAAGCGGCGCTTTTTCTTGTCAATAAGCTGTACTGCGCAAATTCGATTTTTTAGAAGCTTGTGGGGGACTCTGTCCCCCATACCCCCTGCTTAAGGGAACATTCTCTACGAGCCGTCC
>JAMPFN010000095.1 GCA_023664445.1 Clostridium sp.
GTCAGGTTTATATATATTTACCGCCTTTGGTTGACTCCACTCCCATTGGCGGTAATATATTATAAAGACTTCCTTCAAGCCTTTTGAGATTATGAGAAAGCAGACCGTTCAGGTTACATGAGATAATTTTCAAGCACACATTACCTCATATGCTCTTTATAGACATCGTTGATTCTTCTGTCAACATAGACCTCGCTAAACCGAGAGTAGATTTTGCTGAAGCACAGAAAATCGTTGCCGAGCCTTTTCTACAGGCTGATAAGCTTGCTTCAAAGGAAAAACACTTGAAAACTCTTACCAACGAGTTGAATCGGCTGCTATTGAAACAAAAAAATGCTCCTCAAAAGAAAAAACAACGATCTCTAAGAAAAAATCGGAAAAGATTAAAGCGAAAAGTCTTTAGTATTCATTACAAAAGTCCTCCGATTTGGAAATATATCGTTGATATAATGTTCGCATCGCAGATAAAACATATTATAGTTGTAAATTTCTATAATACGTAAATAGTAGCTTTAGGATAAATATGTATACAAAGAAACACCGCAGAATAAAATTTTCTACGGTGTTTATATTATGAAGGAATAATTTTCATTTAAAATTCTCAACTAATCTCTAATGCATTCAGCCATTCGTAAATTTCTTCCTTTACTTCATCATTTGATTTGCTTGCATTAACTGTAAACCCATCAAGTATATCTGAATTGGGGCACAGTTCTTCTATTTGGCTTATCATGTTACCGAATCTGCTTCCAAGATGAATGCCAAAAGGAATAATCTTTTTTCCTGACAAATCGTTTTCCGTCAAAAATGTTCTTACCGCAGGCGGAATTTCATTTGACCATACCGGAGTTCCAAGGAACACTACATCATATTGTTCTATATTTTCCACCTTTGATTGAAGCGGAGGCAGTATGCCATTTTGAATTTGCTCTATAGCTCCGTCAAGCATAGTTTTATAATTGGGATCAAAAGGTTCCTGCATAAGAATATGAAAAATATCTGCTCCCTTTTCCTTACTTATTTCTTGTGCCATGATCTGCAAATTTCCCTCTTTATTATCGGTACTTTGATCAAGGCTTGCAGAAGCAACTGCATCAGCACTCTTTCCGCCTGTATCTCCCATATTTTCACTGTAAGCGAAATAAGCAACTAAAATACTACCCGTTTGCATTTTATCCGAGGAGTTGTCAGAAGTATCGGTCGTATTTTTTAAAATATCATCGTATTCCGACTTAGTTTCAATTAATGAATTATTTGTTTTTGTTGAAGAGATATCATTTTCTTTGGTCTGCTGTTCTACACTATTGCCGCAAGCGACAAGCGGCAATGCGATCACCATACTTAATATAAGTATCAAAAATTTTTTCATAGTCAAAATTCTCCCTGCTTAAATTTTGAGTACACAAAAAAGTCTTATCTCATACTATTTTCTGTTGTTTCTAAGACCTTGATTTCATGTAAATAATTTCGGGTATATGTAAATGCTTCGTTAAAGCTATCTCCATAAAATCCATGTCCGGCATTTTTTATCACATGATATGACACATCATTATAAACTTCCGCTGCTCTATCAGAATAGGAAATAGGAACTATGTTGTCGAAATCCCCGTGCATTAACAGAACTTTCTTTTTATAATTTCCTATCTCTGCATACACATCATAATTCTACATATCTTTTACATACGGCTGTCCGACTGTGATCCAATTAAAAAAGAAACTTTCAGGCACTTCATCGGGTGAATCATACAATTCATGTACAGCATCGCTGACTAAAAAAAGCCGGATAGGCAAGAATCAGTCCGGCAACTTCATCATTATGCCTTGCAGCAGTAATTGCAGAAACTATTCCACCTTGACTTTCTCCAAAAAGTATTATCCGATTATCATCAACAAAATCCCATTCAACAGCATCAATGATAATTGTTTCCAGATCTGAAACTTCTGTCATAACTGACATTTCTGTGGTATTCCCATCGCTTCTGTTTCCGCCTCCTCCACGAAAATCAAAGCAATACGCAGCAATATCGTGTTGAGCTAATTCTTCTGCATAATCCATACACAAATATAAGAACAGCCAAGACCATGTGCGCAAATCACAAGCGGCACTCGTTCTCTATCAGTATCCGGTATGTAAGCAACGCCGTATATTTTCCGGTTATTATTTAATACTGTAATTTCCTGCTTTTTATATTCATAAACCGGCAGTAGACATAAAATTTTTACTATCCGAATTTATTTTCATTGATCTACTGCATCCTGTTAAAGCCAAAAATATCATAGTTAATAAAAATATTCCCGTTATAAAACGAACTTCATTTTTAATCAGCATTGTTCATTAAACCATTTTCTGTCAGCCATGAGCCGATAATTTCTTTATCCGAATTATTATCTGAAATTCTAAGTCCGTTAAAAATCTCTGCTCCTTTACAGCATTCTTCAATATATTCCATGCTCACATCAATATCATTATCCTGACTTGTACAAAAGGGTACTATTATTTTACCACTTAAATCATAACTTTCTAAAAAAGTTCCGATTGCCATAGGAGCATTAAACCACCAGATAGGATAACCTACATAGATTATATCATATTGTTCAAGACTGTCAGGCTTTGCAGCGAGTTTCGGGCGTGTATTAAAAGTTTCCTCAATCCATGATGTTGCGGCAGTACCCATAAATGCACTGCGGTAATATTTTTGCGTTTGAACAGGAAATATATCAGCTCCTGTCAGCTCTTGTATCATTTTTGCCGCAATTTCTGTATTTCCTAATATAGTTTCACTATCAAGATTCAGACTTGCGGAAGAAACAACGTCTACGTTGTCTGTTTTAATTACGTTATTTCTTGAAAAGTATACTACGATAGATTTTGTGCCTGATTTTTCTGAAATAATTTTGTTTGAAACATTCGGTATTTTTGAAGTACCAAACAAATAGAAACCTCCGACTCCTGTCAGAACAATGACAACAGCCAATATAATAAGAAGTATTCGTGTTTTTTTACTTATTTTCATTACAATTCCTTTTCTTAAGGCAACACCGCACAAAGATTGTGTGTCAGATACGCAGTCGGATTTTTCGTTAGATTGCACAAAAATTTTGCAGGCATACTGGCGTATGTCAAGAAATTTATGTGTAAGATGGCGGAAAATCAGCAAGTATATGACGTGCAAAGCCTTTAGGCGGTCTTTGTACGGTGTTGCCTTAAATTTTCTCTGTCTGAATCTGATTGTTTGAAGCAACAATTTCTGTCAGGCGAATATTTTCATTATGATAACGAGCGTTTGGATTTTTCTCAGGTATTTTTAATCCTATCGCTTTTTGCGGGCAATGATGAATACAAGACATACACATCTGGCAGTTACCTGATGAATATACAGCACGTTGATTTTCAATATTAATACATTCTCCGGGACATACTTTCATACAGATACCGCATCCTATGCATTGCTCTGAAACTGTATAAATGCTGTTGTGTCTGCTGTCAGACATCGTTTGATTTCGGGAGAGAAATTCCTGATGCGCCGCACGGTCGGCATCGGTTACGCTTTCTATACGGCGTGATTTTATATTGATTTCTTTTTTTATTTCTGCAATATGTTCTTCAATATGCTTTTCATTAGCTGTGGCAATTTGTTCATTCATATCGAAACCGGGAAGAAAATTATCCACCATTTTTATTGTTCGTATGTAATCGGCTTTTTTTCCAAAGGAATCAAGCATATTCTGAGCAAGTTCTGCCGCGCCTCCATGCCGATTTCCATAAGTAAGGACAACAAAAAGATAATCGGTAATAAATTCTGCTTTCTTTATAAATTCCCGTACCATAAACGGAGCTTCGTGACCGTAAATAGGATAAACAAGACCGATTTGCTCCGCTTTGTAGGTTTGATTTTTATTTCTGACAGCTTGCGGTATACTGATAAGTTCAGAATCAAGCTGCTTTGCCACATACAAACTATTGCCTGTACCTGTAAAATAAAATATCATTGTACTATGCCTCCGATTATTAAACAAGGATAATATCAGTCACTGCTTAATTTCATATATTCCTCTGCCGATACAGGTTCGCACCATTCTGTGCTTGTATCTTCTCCTGAAATCTCAATTGCAAGATGACTGAACCAACTGTCTGATGATGCGCCGTGCCAATGTTTAACATTTGCAGGGATATTAATAACTGTGCCGGGAAGAATTTCAACCGGCGATCCGCCTTCTTCCTGATACCAGCCTTTTCCGCCGACTCCTATCAAAAGCTGTCCTCCGCCGGTTTTGGCATGATGTATATGATAATGGTTACGGCAGCCCGGTTCAAATGTTACATTTGCAATCATAAGCTGTTCTTTGGAAAGCGGTGCAAGATAGCTTTGACCGTCAAAATATTGTGCAAAAGCTGTATTCGGTTCGCCGATCGGAAACATGATAGTATTCTGATAACGGCTTTTATCATCTGTTTCAGGAAGTTTTTCATCACCATAAACTTCGGCAATTATAGGAAATGTACTCCATGCTTTTGGCCAGCCGCAATAGAATGCAAGCTGCGTTATCATTTCCACCACTTCATCTCGTGTTATACCGTGCGCCTTACCTAATGCGATATGGGTTTTTAGCTGTGGGTACAATCCGGCAGAAAACAAAGCCGAAATAGTTATCATACTTCTGTCCCTTGCCGATAGTTTATCTTCTCTCGACCAGACTTCT
This sequence comes from Clostridium sp., assembly GCA_023664445.1. Taxonomy (GTDB): domain Bacteria; phylum Bacillota; class Clostridia; order Oscillospirales; family Ruminococcaceae; genus Porcipelethomonas. Next base: position 4,702 of record JAMPFN010000095.1, read on the forward strand.
CCAAACAATACGTCATCATTCAGTTCTGCAAATTTCGGTGCAAGACTGCCGAGATTATCTCTGCCTGCTGTTTGCTTTTCCATAAAATTCTTACCTCCATAAATTTTAAGTAAAAACTTGTTCTCACAGAATTTTTATAAAAATACAACTACAATATTCTGTGGGAACAAGTTTTATACATAGTTATTGCAGATCAATCGTGAATTTTCATTCCGTGAAGCATTTTTATAAATGCGGGGTCATAATGGTTTACAATCTCGCTGTGACCTATATCCAAAGCAGATATTTCCTGCATTTCGTCATCACTCAGACTGAAATCCCATACGTTAATATTTTGTTCCATACGATTTTTATGAACAGACTTTGGAATAACAACAACGCCGCGCTGTATGTTCCAGCGAAGCGCCACCTGTGCCGCACTTTTACCGTATTTAGCTCCGATAGATGTAAGAACAGGGTGCGTGAAAATATTATGCTTACCTTCGGCAAAAGGTCCCCACGCCTCCGGTACTACACCATATTTTTTCATTACTTTTAAAGCATCTTCCTGTTGGAAGAACGGGTGCAGTTCCACCTGATTAACGGCAGGAATAATTTCTACAGTTTCACATATATCAGTCAGAACGTGAGGATAGCAGTTGCATACACCGATAGCTTTTATTGTACCTGATTTATATGCTTCTTCCATTGCCCTGTATGCGCCGATATAATCACCTACCGGCTGATGAACCAGATACAAGTCAATATATGTGAGTCCGAGTTTAGCAAGAGATGTCTGAATTGCTTTTTTTGCACCTTCATAGCTTGCGTCCTGAACCCACAATTTAGTTGTAATGAAAAGCTCTTCACGAGGAACGCCTGACTTGGCAACAGCAGCTCCTACCGCTTCCTCATTCATATAGGCAGCGGCAGTATCAATAAGCCTGTATCCCGATGCAATCGCATCAAGAACAGCCTGTTCGCAGACAGACGGGTCGGAAACCTGAAATACACCGAAGCCTTCCATTGGCATTTTTACGCCATTATTTAAGGTTACAAATTCCATAATCAATACTCCTTTTTTGAATTTATTTTAACTGATTTCCGTCTTTGAAAGCAGTTCCCACACGTTCTCCGAGTTTGTAATAGCCGTAATGAACGGTATCATAGGTAATGGGACTGAATTTGTTCAAATCAAGTTCTCCGTCTGCTCCGAGTACAAGTTCGTCAATACTTACGTTTTTGATTTTTCCCAAGTACATACTGCCGTCAATGACTTTTATCAATTCGCATTCCAAAGCCAACGGAAGTTCCTTGATGACAGGAGCATTCACAAACTCGCTTTTTTCTGTTGTAAATCCTGCCTTTTCCATTTTATCAGGCTCATTGCTGCCCGAAACTACACCGACATAATCGCAGGCTGTCACGTGTTCCGCATCTGCAACACAAACCGTAAAAGCCTTAGTGTGCATTATGTTTTCCGTAGTCTTGTGATTTGCAAGGTCGATAATGATTTTATCCATGCCGACAATACCGCCCCATGCGGCATTCATCGCATTTGCCTTGCCATTTTCATCATAAGTACCAATGATCATAACCGGCTGCGGAAACAGAAAAGGTTTAGCGCCAAAATTTTTTCTCATGATAAAATAACCTCTTTTCAATTATCTGTATGATTCCTGATAAATTTTTACACAATCCTCATTGGAGAGTTTATAGAAATCATTGTCAAAGTTTACACCGAGTGTGTCTTTTGCATTCTGTGCCATTTTAGGAAACTCATCAGGCATGATGCCGTAGTCGCTCATTTTAAGGTCTGCCACGCCGCAATCTTCCTGCAAATTAATAAGTGCAGTAAGAAAATCCTCCGGTTTATCTGCGTTTTCCATGCCCATCAGCTTTGCCATTTCAATGAAACGCTCATCACAGACGTGCTTGTCAATGAAAAATTTATAAAACGCTTTAGAAATCATGATCAATCCTGCACCGTGCGGAAGATTTTCATGATAAGCTGAAAGTGCGTGTTCCAATGGGTGCGCACTTACACAAGAACCAACGCACATTTGAATACCCGACAAATAACTTCCGAATGCCACATTGCTCATAGCCTCTATATTTTCGGGTTCATTGATTGCAGACGCAAGATGTCCGCTTACATTGCGTATTGCCTCGGATGCAACCATTTTACTGAATTCATTGCGCTTGTTTGAAATAAATCCCTCTGTACTGTGAAAAAGTGCGTCAAATCCTTGATATGCTTTGAATTTTGCAGGAACGCTTGTCATCAGCTCGGAGTCGATTATTGCCAGTACCGGCATTGTTCCCGTACCAAATACGCCTGTTTTTTCATTTGTATCAGGATTTGTAATAACTGCGCCGCCGTCTGTTTCAGAACCCGTTCCGGCAGTTGTAGTTATTGCAATGATCGGGAGAGACGGAACAGGAGGCCATTGCTTTTTTCCTGTACCAAACATTACGTAATCCCAAAGATCATTGCTTTCGTTTGCAGCCATTATACCAATCGCTTTTGATGCATCAATTACACTTCCGCCGCCTAATGCTACAATGAAGTCGCATTTATTCTCTTTAGCAAAACGTCCGCCTTCTTCTACAACAGGTTTTGTCGGGTTAGCAGAAATCTTATCAAAGACAACATACTCTGCATTTGCCTTTTTCAGTTCGCTCTCAAGACGGTCAAGATATCCGTTTTCACGTGTAGACTTGCCGTTGGAAATGACGATCAAAGCCTTTTTTCCGCTGACTGCTCCCATAGGAGCGTTAATCATTGTATGCAGTTCATTTAATTTGCCTGCACCAAATTGAGCATTAGTTGATACTGCAAAATTAAAACTCATAATAAATACCTCCGTTTTATTTATATTATTTTCTAACTTGTGCTGTGCTTTTTATTATTATATCACAACTTTTCTAAAAAGTACAATACGAATTTTGCAATCTGCTATGCTTGACATGAATAGTGAAACATAGTATAATAAAATAGAGGAGGAAAAGTTATGATAGAATTTCTTCAATTAGAGCAACTTATTGCATTTTCCGAGCATGGAACACTTTCCAAAGCAGCCGAGTATCTGCATATGTCACAGCCGACTTTGACACGTGCAATGAAGAAACTGGAAGAAGAATTCGGAGTTGAATTATTTGAACATAAAAAGAACAAGCTTACTTTGAATGAGAATGGACAGCTTGCTGTAGAATATGCGAAAAAGGTTCTTCACAGCAAAAAAACGATGATCGAAAGCGTGAAATCATTTGACCGTGCGGGACATACGATTTCAGTAGGTTCATGTGCGCCTGCTCCGTTATGGGATATTTCCCCGGCTCTTTCAAATTTATATCCGGATATGACCATTTTATCTGAAATCAAGAATAATGATACTTTGTTGTCCGGGCTTCATGAAAAAACATATCATTTAATTGTTCTTCCTGAAAAAATTACAGATGATATGTGTGAATGTCTTTACTGGGGAGAAGAAAATCTGTTTATTTCGCTTCATATTACACATCCTTTTGCTAAATCTGAAAGTATTTCCCTGAAAGACATGGACGGAGAAAATATGCTCCTCTATTCAGAAATAGGCTTCTGGTATGAATTTCCTAAGAAAAAGCTCCCTCATTCACGATTTCTTACTCAAAATGAACGGTTTGCTTTTAATGAACTTGTAAACTGTTCTGTTCTTCCATCTTTTACTTCTGATATTACACAACGGTATCCTGAACAATATCCTGAAAATAAAGACAGAGTAAATATTCCGCTTATTGATGATGAGGCTCATGTAAAGTATTATTGTTACTATCTTAAGGAAAACTCAAATCGATTAAAAGAATTTATTCATCATATGAAAAGTAAAAATTCTAAACAATTACAAAACATTTTTTAATCCTGTTATAACTTAAGGGTATATACTGATTAACTAAAAGTTTCTTCTCTTTTTTATGAATATGTGTTATAATAAAAATGAATATTTAAAATATTTTTTAAGGGAGAAATTTAAATGAAATTCAAAAAACTTACTGCATTTTTCTGTTCAGCGATAATGATTACGCAGT
>JAMPFN010000096.1 GCA_023664445.1 Clostridium sp.
GGTAAAGAAGCATGATCGCAGGGCTAAACAAGTTTCCCCGTGTTTACTACGGTAAGGTTATGGAACTCTATTCAGTCAGCGACAATTTGCCGCATATCGCTTAATTGCACTTGAATTTGTTGTATCATGGCAATAGCGATTGCCGGCTTCCGTCTTTCTCCCATCCTGCATTTTCTACAATTTTTTGCTCCATTTTTGTCTATTTTACCTATTGTTTTTTCTTAGCAGGTTTCTTCTTCTTATAAATCACCAGTAAAACCGTAGCTGCACCTACTAACATTACACCACAGATCACAATCGGCGTTGTAAGGCTATTAGAAGGCTCTGTGCGGCTTTCTTCGTCCCCCAATAGTCAAGTATCCTCTGCATCAGAACTACTCTCAAAAGCCGTTTTAAAATTCATGCATACAAACTTGTTTTTTCTTGCTTGATATGATATACTTAAATCAGTCAGGCGGCAAATCATCTGCCCGACAAATTTAACACAATCAAAATATTAAACGGATTGAATCAAAAATGAAATCCAATTTGTTTAAAATACTTTTTGCGATACTATAAATACAGGAGAAAAAAATGGCATTTGAATTTAAACTTTCAACCGATGAGATCAGAGAGAAAATGTTCGGTTTTATAAAGCCTGTTTATAAAAACACATATGATTTTGAAGTCGGTTATATTAACTGGATCTACGGTGTTTATGACAGCGAAAGCGGATTTTTTATCACGTATGTAAATTCAAAAAATGATAATACCAAATATGTTCTGATAACAGAAAGCGACGATATTTTCTATGTTACCGCCAACAGTTACAGGCATACATTTTCTGAAATTCCCGAAGAGCTTAAACAGTACAGCAATATTATACAAGCCGGCATAAAGCTTTACAATAATGAAAAAGCAGAGAAACGTTTTGAGAGCAGCTTTTCGGCTGAACAAGAAAAATATCTTAATGAAATTACCGAAAATATGAAAGATAAATGCAGACCGTCTGTCGATATAAACAGCTGTGAAGATGCTGAAAAGCTCTTTGATCAGGCAAACTGAAATTATCATTACATCAGTCATATGTACAATAAAAATACGGTCGCGAATTTTGATAAATATTTGCCCGATAAGAAAATGCGTACTATAAGGGGGGAAAAATACAGGACAATTATCTCAAAAATTTCCGCCTATAACGGTACGCTCAGCGAGGAAGATTACACTCAGATTTCAAAGGATTTTCAAGAAGCTGGTTATTTGATCTGTAATGAAATAGACGATATATGCGTTGATATGACGTTTGAGGTAATAAAAAAGGCTTACCTATGCGGAGTTATCAGCGTTGGCTACACGGGTTTTATTAAAAGTTACATCAAAAACTGTATTAAGTTTTTTCCTGACAAAATACAAAGTCTTCGCCCGATTCTTGATTTTATAAACGAAAATATGAGAAATGAAAATTTTAAAAGCCTTGAACTTTACAGAAAAGAACTTGATAAACTTATTTATAAAAGGGTCAAGGGTTTTCAGTTTGTATGCACAACAGACGAATTAAGAGAAAAAATGTTCGATTTTTTAAAGCCTGAATACAAGTCAAAGTATGATTTAGATGTAACAAATATAAACTGGACAACAGGCGTTTACGACAAAGAAAGTGGCATTTTCCTTACAAAAATTTATTACGTTTCTGACGGCATAGCAAGATGCGGGATAAATGGTCATGGTTATATCGTAATTACTGATAACGGAAATGTTTTCAGGGTCGATAATGATGATGAATTTGAAAAAGGAACACATAGTTTCAGAATACCCGAACAGCATAAAATGCTTTCGGACAAGATAAAAGAAGGCATAGATTTTTATGAAAATAATAATTATGATTACAGAAGAAGTCTCCTGAGCGAAGATACGGAAAAAAAGCTTAAAGCTATAGAAGGCATAATGAAAGACAGATGTCATAAAAATTTTCCGACAAACTGTGAAAAAGACGCTGAAAAGCTTTTTGAACTTGCAGGGTTTAGTACCCATACTATCCTTGAAACTTATAATAAAAAACCATAAGCGATTTTAACAGGTTCACAACAGATGATAAAATAATGCTTTGGAGAGGCGACAGATATTTACAGTTATTGAATAAAGTTACGAGTATCATTGTAACAAATCAAGAACGCTGTCAATTTTTCAGGAATGCCTGTATTCTTTTTGAAAGAGGCGTAAATGATACTCATGACAAACAGTTTCTCAAATCCGTTAAAAGTATGTATAAACACGCATTATGGGATTTAATGAGGAGAGTTCGCTTAGAAACTATATTAATACATATGCTGAGGAATATCCCGATAAACTTAAAAATATCATGCCGTTGCTCAATTTTGTTAAAAATAATACCAACGATATACATTTGAAAGAGGCTGTAGAAAATGCGATAAAAATTAGATAAATTCCTCTGTACATGGCAATTCTGCGTGAGATCTGCTTGCTTTCATAGAACCAACTAAGCGTTCTTGAACGGGTAAATTTCTTCTGACCGTCAAGTCTGAATTTCAAGTCAATGACGTGTTCGGGATTATAGACAACTTCAATGCCGTTAGTCTTGCATTTTCTAAGAAAATCCTCGAAATTTTCGCTTTCTTTTATCACTTGATCTATGGCAAATTTCAGCTTTGCCTTCCATGATAAATTCTGGCGATTCATGTCCCATTCAAAGTGCGATTTGCCCTTACCCATTTCGGGATTTTCAATAACTGAAAGACCGTGATTTTTACAGATTTCATCAGACAGATCCATTAGCTTTTTCCATGCCCGATTCTGCTTTGAGCCTTGATTCTCATGAGTTTCAAAAGTTCTTCCGTCACGCATATTCACGTTATTAAAAATCACATGAGAATGAATATGATTTTTATCGGTGTGTACTGCAAGATAGTATTGATATTCTCCTTTAAGAAGTTTCTCGCACAATTCATTTGTGATCTGCATGGCTTCTTCGGGAGTAACCTCATTCGGAGCAAATGATTGAATAAGGTGCTGCGACAATACGGTATTCAAACCTGTTCCGTTCATTCTTGTAAGCTCAAAATTATGGCTTGCCTTCATCGGATCATTACTGCACATATAAGTAAAAATATGCTTTCCGTTTTCGGTTTTCCGAGGGTCTGAAATGTATCTCAGGTCTTTAACTTCCGTAGCAGTGATAGGAAATAATTTAGTTGCTGCCAAAGTTCACTGATGCCCTCCTTTATTTCGTTAATATCATCGGCGTAAATATTGCCTGTTGAGTTTACTCTGACGGCTATCTGATTAAAATTATTTGCGATATTTGAAAGCAGTCTGAAAGCCGATTTTGTTTTCTTTTCGTCAAAGTGAAGAACGATTCCGTTAAATATCGTTTTGCGGATAAATTCGCCCTTTGATTTAGATTTAGACAGCATAAGTTTATGTTCAAAAATCTCATATTCCTCATCATTCATTCTGAATGTTATTTTATGATTCCTTGTATTATTTTCCAATTTTTTCTCCTTTCAGTTTTGTAAAATTCGGGGTTTTAGGGGTTCGTCCCTTAACAAGCATTGTGCGTTGTCCGCAAATCGTTTTGTCGGACAATGTACCGAGCTTGCTGGGAGTGAGAAACCGCCCTTTAGGGCTGTTTCGTTTTTGAATATTTCCCCCTATAATACACCCGTAAATTCTTGCAAAAGTCAACCTGATATCTTTATTAAGCAAAAAATTTAAAATATATTGATTTATTTATTGGGTTGTGCTATGATTTTATAGGAGGAGGATTGCTGTTGTTGACGATGTAAAAAGTATATGTTCTCAGGTGGAAAATTATTTGATCGAAATAGCCAAGGAACAGGGAATTCAAATTGACACAGAAGTATATTTTAACGGCAAACAGCTATGCGAACATTTAAATAAAGGTGAATTTTTCGACTTGATATTTTTAGATATTGAAATGGACGGATTTTCAGGCATAGATGTCAGCAATTCTATTCGCAATATCATGAAGAACGAATCCACTCAAATCGCATATATTTCCGGCAATAAGGAGTATGCAATTGAAATTTTTGACTATGATCCCCTATACTTTTTGCACAAACCATTAAGCCGTGAAAAAATTGAAAAAGTGTTTCTGAAGCTTATGAACAGGCTTCATCTGAAAGCAGAGGCGTTCTCCTATAAATCCGGATATGAAACTGTAAAAGTTCCTATCAAGGATATCATATACTTTGAAATCGACAATCATCAGGTTATAATTCACTACTATTTGCAAAATTCTTGCAAAAATGATTACTTTTACGGCTCACTCGATCATATACAAGAGCAGCTGAAATCTTATCGGTTTCTGAGAATACATAAATCCTATTTAGTAAATCCGCTTCACATAAAGAAGTATGCTTATGACAAAATTCAGATGTCGACAGAGATTGTACTGCCGATCGCACAGTCCAAAAGAAAGGTGATCCGTGCTGCTCAATTTAGTTTGGAGGAGAATTAGAATTTTATGACTATTTCAATTTATGATATTGCCTTTTTGTTTTCGGAAATATTCACAATATATTCCATTAAAATTTTTTATGACGCTTTTTTTCACTTAAAAAAGGAATTCGGATATTTTGCAATAGGAGCTTATACGGCTTATTTTGCCGGAACTGTGGCATTGCATTTCTTTGTCAGCATACCTTTTATAAATTTAATTGCAAATATTATTTTGTTGTTTGTGATCTCGCTTTGCTATGAGTCAAAAATCAGAAAGAAAATTATAGCTGTTTCAGAATGCTATTTAATAATGTTTGCATCAGAAATTCTCATTTCTGCTTTAACAAAAAGCGCATATATAGAGCCGCTTCAAAAATATGAATATGAAAATATATCAGGATTATTTTTATCAAGAATGATAATATTTTTCATAGCATTACTTATTGGCAGACTGGTCGATCTGCGAAAAAAAAAGGATCAGCCTTACTGGTTATGTTTAACATCAAACTGTAAGTTACGTATACTTTTCGCACAACCGATTAAAATATGCTATAATAATTTTGCCAAGAGAATCATTTGAAGGGAGGTTTTTCTATGACAAGATTTATTGAAAAATATCGTGCGGTTATTGCTGCATTGGCTCTTGTACTCGCAACATTTGCCGTTAATTCCACATGTGCCTATACATTGTATCAGGAAGAAATTCCGGATCAGGCAAAGAAGCTTCGTAAATTCTGATGTTTTATTTTGATCCAAAGGGTGATGTTCAATATGTAACCAACGGTTCACAAGTTACATCTGAAAGCGGTTATATTTACTTTAAAAACAGTGGTTATAATGCGGACATTGCGCCTAACAAATCAATAACATTTGGCTATGCAGTAGAAAATTGCGAAGCTATTCCAGAGGATTTTACGCTATGTCAGAAGAGGACAGAAAAAGAATCCGGTTATCAGGTGTTGCTCAAAGTTAATCAGACTTGGGGAGATTCGTTTAATGGTGAAATCATTATTCAGAATAACACAGCAGAGCCTATTGAGGCTTGGGAATTAATGGTGGACACTAACTTTACTATCACAGAGATCACAAACAGTTGGGCGGCAACCGTAACTGAACTTGGTTCCTACAGATATATGCTGAAAGGTACATATACAAGTACAATTTATCCAAATTCAAGCGTTTCTCTCGGATTTAACGGTGTGAAATCCGGCGATCCGATAGTTACTGATTACTCGCTCACGGAAGTTGTTGTTGACGAAGAAATTGTATATAACGCTTCTATCAACAAGGACTATACAATTCCTGAACTTGAAGAATTAAATAAGGATACACTTCGTTTCACAGATGAAGAAATGAAGATAGTTACAGACGCATATGACGAGATTTGGGGAAAAGATAACAGAAAGTATACGTTTACTGTAAATGTTCATGATTTTGAAGATAATGATATTGAGTTGAAAAATGTAAGCATTACTTTAAAGAATAGAAACGATACCGTTTCTCTTGAAAACAAAAAAGCTAAGGTTGTTGAACCCGGATGGTATGATGTTAGCGTGAAGGCTGACGGATATATAACTTATAACTATAAGCTTTATAAAGGAACAGCTGATGACGGTGCTTATATTACACTTGTTAAAGATGTTCCTAATAATGGGCAGGTAATAGTTAGAGTGACGGACCATATTAACGATATGCCTGTTGATGAACCCGTAAAATTGTTTACTATGGACGAGAATTTTAATTAAACATTTGTAGGCGAATATCAAACCGGGGCAGCAGTAGGCGCTGAACCCGGAACTACACAGGCTATTTCACTTGAACCGGGATATTATATTGTCAAAGTTGATAATGGATATCAATATTTCCTTAAGCCTATTGCTATATCATCCGGTGAAACAACTTCGGCAAAAATTACTCAATATTCTGATCTTAATTTGAATCCAAATGAAAAGACTGATGTTTTCTATTTCGATGTAAATATCTACAAGGAAACAGAGTTGGCAGATCAATTGAGTGATTTTTATAAACTTGCCGCTGATCACGATACAGATACAGCAGAAAATAAAATAGCCAGAATCAGACGTGATGGCAATCAATTTGGCTATAGATTGTATTTCTTCTGTTATGAACGTGAAAACGAAACGTTCGATTTAGGATTTAAAATTGATTCTAACGATGCTGAAATTCTTAATAAAATTAAGGAAAAAGAGTATTCAGTGAGCGATTATACTCTCACTGAATACAGATGTAAAAAGTAGTTTATTTGTCTTATTTATGAATTTTTCAAGATCCGTACTTTCATTCGGTCTTATATCTTGAATATTAAAAACGGAAAGGTGTTATCTATGAGAAGAAAATTTTTAGCGTTTTCACTGGCTTTGGCAACGGCGTTGTCCACTGGCATATGTATGCCGCAGGTTTTGGCGGCGGAAAAACAGAACGTCAACGAAGCTGTCGATATGGAGGCGGATACTAAAATTAAAATGCCAATAATTAAGGACGATACCGGTACGATAACCGAAGAGATGAAAGCACGACTGATTGCTAAATTCGTGAAAGAGTTTACGGACGAAGATCTCAGCGATTTTACTGTGGAATACTCATCCAACGATAATTCAAATTTCGATAATCCAAGCGGAAATTATCGTTTCAATGTCTTTTATAAAGTGTACATTCCCAAAAGCGTAACGGAGATAGGAGAAGGCGTATTTGAAAGATGCGACGCTTTGACCGAGGTTTATTACGAAGGCTCGGAAGCCGAATGGAACGAGCTTGTTTCAAAAAGTAACTTGAACGTGAAAGCGGACGTCAGCTATAACTCGTACAGCACAGAGCAGAAACTGCCCGGTGATGTTAATCTTGACGGCGAGGTTAATGTTTCGGATGTTGTAATGCTGCAAAAGTGGTTGGTAAAATCCGGAGATCTGACTTGCTGGCAGAACGCTGATCTATGCGGGGACGGCATTATTAATGTGTTCGACTGCGTTATGCTTAAAAGAAAGGTTATGAAAAATATGCAGTCTTATCCGGTTGAGAATCCGGAAGTTATCGACGAATTTACTCCCTGCACAGCAACCTTGGAGGATGATTTTAGCAGCCTGATGATAGAGGTTACTATTAAGCACCAATATAGTGTTCCGGATCGTGTATGGACAGCTGATGATTTTAAAGGCGTCAGCAATATTAAAAGTGTTAACAGATGATCGTAATAGTCTTAGATTATATGCGGGCAGAGGTGATTTATCTTCAGAAATTTTAGTTGATAAAAAAGAAAAATTCAAATCATATTTGAATGAAGATGAACAGGTCACGCATAAGGGCACATTAGTATTTGATTACGCTGAACTTGCCGAGCCGATTAGCGACTACATTTCAGGTTATAATTGGTTTGTCAGATTAAATGGCAATCATAACAGCGCATCGTTTAAAATCACAGATAATCTTTCCAATACTAAAATGATAAAAACAAAAACACTCAATAGACCTCTTGCGAAATTAAGAAAAAAGTGATAAAATAGGAAATATGAAATACGAAATAATAAAAGAGTACAGGCGACGTGGGAGGAAGCCAAAGCACAGCATAGAAAATCAACTGTTAGCAACACTGGAATATCTTCGTGAATACCGGACATATGCCCATATTGCCGCAAGCTATGGAATAGATGAAAGCAATATATATCGTGCAATAAAATGGATGGAAGACGTTCTGATAAAAGATGGAACATTTTCATTACCGGGATGTAAGGAATTGTTAAAAAGTGATGCGGAATATGAAGTAATTCTTAGGATTTGCATTATTTGGTCGATTTTCGACACCAAATGGTCAATTATCGACAATTAAACTCATCAATCATTTTATGATATTCCTTTTCTTTACATTATGTTGTGCCCCCGGGGACACAGTTTTTATTTGTCAATAATACTATGAATCAAAACGCCCCAAAATAAGCCGTAAAAAAGTCACAAGAAAGCCATAGAAATTATTTTGTCTTAATTTAGCTTAATTTTAACATTTTTTGTCTCAACAAAGCCAATTTTGTAAGGCATTAAAAAATCCTTATAAACCACGCATTTACGCAGTTTATAAGGATTTTGTAACTCTGGAACAAAATAGATGACATTGATTTTTACCGTATTTACGTCGTTT
>JAMPFN010000097.1 GCA_023664445.1 Clostridium sp.
GTCAGGTTTATATATATTTACCGCCTTTGGTTGACTCCACTCCCATTGGCGGTAACTTTTTTATTAAGATAAAAATTCAATCAGTTTTTACAATTTCAGAAAGCATTTCAAATGATAAAACAATGGCTTTTGAATCAAATACAATTACAACCTTTCACATTTCTGCATAACATATATCAGTTTAATCCCAAAGGTTAATACTGCATAACCAAAAGGTACTTCTCAAAGCATAGCAAAAGTGGTATAATACAAGAATGAAGTTTTCAAAACTATGAAAAATGTTAAAGGAGAGTTGAAATGGAATACATTACATTGAACAACGAAATCAAAATGCCGACTGCCGGAATCGGCGTATTCATGCTAACGCCTAATGAAGCAGAAGCATCTGTAGAAAGCGCATTAAAGAACGGAGTTCGTCTGGTCGATACTGCAAACGGTTACATGAACGAAAGCGCTACAGGCAGAGGTATCAAAAAAAGCGGTGTTCCGAGAGAGGATATTTTTCTTGTGACAAAGCTTTGGCCTACCGTTTATGAAAAAGTAAGCGCCATTGATGAAACGCTTAAAAGACTTGATACCGACTATATCGACCTATTATTTCTCCATCAGCCGACAGATAACTGGAGAGCAGGTTACAAGGCAATTGAAAAAGCGTATAAAGAAGGCAAGGTTAAAGCGATAGGTCTTTCAAATTTCCCAGATGAAATGCTGAAAGAAGCGATCGATACTATGGAAATCAAGCCGCAGGTAGTACAAGTAGAGGCACATCCATATTTTCCGCAGACTGAACTAAAACAGATTCTTTCAGAAACAGGAATGGCTTTGATGGCTTGGTATCCTCTTGGACACGGCGATAAGAATCTTATTGCTCAGCCAATATTCGGTGAATTGAGTAAAAAATATGGAAAAACAAATGCACAGATAATTCTCCGCTAGCACATTCAGAGTGGAAATATCGTAATTCCCGGTTCTAAAAATCCCGACCATATTCGTGATAACTTTGATATTTTTGACTTTACACTTACTGACAAAGAAATGGCAGAAATTGCAAGGTTGGATAATGGCGTTCGCTATTACAATGCAACTCCTGAAATGATTGCGGCATATGCAAAGATGGAACTAAAAGAGGATTTATAATTTAGGAGGAAATCAGCATGAACATTCTTTTTATCAATGGAAGTCCTAACAAAAGCGGCAATACATCTGCTCTTGCAGATGAGCTTTTGAAAGGAAAAGATTATGAAACTTTGAACCTTGTGGACTACAAAATCTATAGTTACGGTCAGAATTTTGCTGATGACCAACTTAATGAAGTGATCGATAAAATGCGTAAGGCTAATATTATTGTCATAGGCTCACCGCTTTACTGGCATAATATTTGCGGTTCTGTGCGTGATATGCTTGACAGGTTTTACGGACCTGTTCCGCAGGGCTCTTTTGTCGGAAAAACGCTATATTTCATATTTCAGGGTGCTTCGCCTGAAAAGTGGATGCTTGAAGCAGGCGAATACACAATGAAACGTTTTTCAGAGCTTTATGGTATGGAATATGTCGGCATGGCAACAAATAAAACCGAAGCCGATCAGCTTGGAAAGAGTATATAAAGTTAAAGGGTACTGAAAAATTCAGTACCCTGTTTTGTTCAGTTCCAGAACCAAATAAGACCGTTATAAGTATATGTGTTAGCAGCCGCTCCGCCATGCGAATAGCCTTCCATAATACGATAAGCAAAGTTACCGTTTGTGTTTTTAGTAAGTTCTGTAAAATAATCAGAGTTACGCATTTTTTCTGCCCTGTTATTATCATAGCTATAGGAAAAATCTTCCGTGCCTACCATCATAAAAACGAAGTAATCGTTCTGACTGTAATTCTTCGCAGCCGCCCAGATATTGTCATCATCAAGAGATGTTCCGCAGCTCATAGGCATAAAATATTTGAAGTAGTCAAGGCAGTTCTGAAATGTTCTCCACGTTGCAACAGAACCCATTGAAAAGCCGCCGAATCCACGATGTTCACGGGATTTCATCAATTCTTCGGGAGTGCTGTTTTTTGCATAGGTACTGTATCTTGACTCAACAGCAGGAATCAGATCGTTAGTCAATTCATTGTGATAATTTCTGTTCAGACTCAACGCAAGACTGAAATCAGCGCTGTCATTACCGCTTGTGTTATTATACGTTGGACAAACTATAATAATAGGCTTTATCTCACCATTCTGAATCGCATTGTCAATGACATTTTTGAAGCCTGATGGACTATTTGGCGTACCTAACGTAGTAGTTTCATTGCTCCAACCGCCATGCATCAGATAGAAAACGTCATACTGCTTATCATCGGAATATCCATACGGAAGATACACAATAGCACGTTTATTCAGTATCTGACTTTTTTCGTTGTAAGTCATAGATTCATAGGTATCATAATTGAGTTCTTCCAGTTTACCTTGCTCATCCGCAGCGGTGTAATAATTTTGTGGGATCTCTTTAATTTCACCCGGAACTTTATTATTTTGTGCGAGATACCGTCGTTTCATCAGGCACAAATCAAAAACATTCCACACATTATCGTTGTTTAAATCGTAATCATTTCCGTGTGCATTTGTAGTACGGGCAACTAAATAATCCTGCAAATTGACGATCCGACGGTATTCAGGGATATTACCATCAGGCATCTGTTCTTCCCAGAAACGAACCGCATCATAAATCCAGCCCTCTGCAATTGTTTCCGTACCAATTCCGAAACCGTGAGGAAGTCCATCATAGGCGTGAAATTCAGTCGGTATTCCGTAGCTCTCAAGCGTTTCAAGACGGCTCTGCATTGTTCTGTAATTGGCGATACCGTCGCTTGTTCCCACGCAGGCATAGGTCGGAGCATCTGCGGTCGATACGGAATTATAGCCTGTATACTGCATAATTACCGCACCTGCCTGCTGAATATTACTGCTTGATGTAAGTGCTTTCAGCGTGTCTGCGTTGCCTAATTCTGCCGCCATTCTTGCACCTGCCGAACCTCCCCAGAGAGAATAGTAATCTGTATCAACTTCCAGTTCATCGGCATTATCATAAATAAATTCGATAGCTTTTGCAAGGTCATTATATGGATCGTCAGGACGGTAAATCAACGCAAATGCGTTATATCCCATTTTGGAAAGCTCCAGAGCGTGAGGAAAGCTGTCGTGCATCGCACCGACATAGGCAAATCCGCCGCCGGCATTGGTTACGGCAAATTTCGCTCCCGGCTCTCCCTTGAAGAAAAATAGTCCTGTATCACGTTTTGACGAATCGGCAGTCATTTCTTTTTCGCTGTAAATAGGATAAAAAATCTGCTGTCCGCTTTCGGCATTTTCAGCAAGAGTATTAATAATTTCTACGGTCTTTTCAGGCTGAATATAATTGTACCAAGTATATACACGGCTTGTGCTTACTTCTGCAAGAGTCATATCATCCGTGACGATACGGTCAACGGGAAACAAAAGCCGTCCGAAATCCTCAAATTCAGGAGCAGTGATAACCTCCCCGATTGTTGTATCTGTATTCACTTTTTTATCTCCTGTAATTGAAGCTGCTGCGAATGAAATTGTATCGGGATTGCCTGTATTTGCTTGATTTTCGGGCAAATCACCACAGGCAGTTGTTGTCATAAGCAATCCCGAAAGTAATAAGGTGAGAAATTTTTTCATAGAGATTCCTCCAAATCATTTCACCGATTTCCCCATTTCATAAGCCTCTTCCATAGCAGGAGTACCAATAATTTTTCCTTTTTCGTAAACTCCTGCACCGCAAATGATACCCATTTCTTTAGCGCCTTCAACACAATCCGCATATCCTCTGAAACAAGCGATTGTTGTATCAGCAGATGTGAGCGTTTCGTCCGCCATAGTTGCAATATAGTAAAATTCCTTGTCACGCACTTCCAACCAACGAGCTACGGTACGGTCGATAAGCGCTTTCAGCTGTGCGTCAATGGAATAGAAGTAAACAGGACTTGCCAGAACGATAACGTCAGCGTTGATCATTTTCTGCAAAACCTCCGCCATATCGTCCTTTATCGCACAAATACCGTTACTTTGTCTGCAATAGTAACACGCACGGCAGTAACCTATTTTCTTTTCGGCAACACGGATTTTCTCAACCTCGTTTCCGCTTTCAACTGCTCCGCGCATAAATTCATCACATAGTAAATCGGAATTTCCGACTTTTCTCGGACTTCCTGATAAAATTAAAACTTTCTTACTCATAGCATAATATTCCTTTCAGATTTTTTTCTGATTTCATTATATCACACATATTAACCAATGAGAAGTACAAATAAGTTAATCACTATAAACCTTTAGGTATAAACTGCATAACTAATTGGAACTTCTCTTTTCGGAAGTATCATGATATAATTAATTCATCAAAATAGTATAAATTACAGAAAAGAGGAGCATTATGAAAAAGAAGAAAATTATTGTTGCTGTTTGTGCTGTATTGGTTATTGCAGTTATAGCGTTTGCTATCATAATGGTAATGATAAATCATGGCAAGGGAATAGACAACAATCCGGAAGCGCCTGTGAGTGGAGAAAGCGACGTACTGGTAGCATATTTCTCATGGTCGGGAAACGTTCAGCAAATGGCAAGATGGATTTCTGAAGAAACAGACGGAGATATTTTCAGAATAGTTCCCGAAGAACCTTATAGCGAAGAATACAACGACTGCGTTGACCGTGCAAAGGATGAGGTTGATAATGGAATACGTCCTGCAATTTCAGAACACATTGACAAGGAAATAATGGATAAATACGATACTATTTATATTGGGTTTCCGATTTGGTGGTATGATATGCCAATGCCTGTCTGGACATTTCTTGAAGAATACGATTTATCAGGAAAAACTATAATACCGTTCTTCTCACACAATGGAAGCTCCAACGGCGGAAGCAGTCTTGAGCATCTTTCGGATATTACCCAAAATGCAGATGTTTTGAAAGACAAAGCAATTTCAGTTAGAGGAAGCAAAGTTGCCGATTCGGAAAATGAAATCAAGGAATGGGCTGTGGAGTTTATTAAAAATTAAGCTATAAACCTTTAGGTATAAACTGCATAACTAATTGGAACTTCTCAAGTTCACAAAAAAGGGTGTATAATAAAATTACAAATCAAACAGGAGGCTATTATTATGGAATATGTACAGCTTAACAACGGACTGAAAATGCCGATACTTGGCTACGGCGTTTATCAGGTAACAAAAGACGAGTGTGAAAGATGCGTTCTTGACGCATTGAAAACAGGTTATCGCCTGATAGACACGGCACAGAGCTACTTCAATGAGGAAGAAGTCGGAAACGCTATCGTAAAATCGGGCGTGCCGAGAAATGAAATTTTCCTGACAACAAAGGTTTGGGTTGAGCATTACGGTTATGAGGAAACTAAAAAATCCGTCTATGAATCAATGAAAAAATTGCAGACGGAATATATCGACCTTATGCTTCTGCATCAGCCTTTCAGCGACTATTACGGTGCATACCGTGCGTTAGAGGAACTCTATAACGAGGGTATTTTAAAGGCGATCGGCGTATCGAATTTCTATCCCGACAGGCTTGTTGATATTGCAAAATTCGCCGATATTGTTCCTATGGTAAATCAGGTGGAAACTCACGTCCTCAATCAGCAAACAGAAGCTAAAAAGTGGATGGACAAATATGAGGTGCAGATCGAAGCGTGGGCGCCGTTTGGCGAGGGCAGAGGCGGTCTTTTTGAAAATCCCATATTAATGGCTATCGGCGAAAAATACGGCAAGACTTCCGCACAGGTAATGCTCCGCTGGAATATTCAGCGTGGAGTTGTGGTTCTTCCTAAATCGACTCATATTGAACGTATGGAACAAAATTTCAACGTGTTTGATTTTGCACTATCCAACGAGGATATGACGGCAATTGCGGCGCTCGATACCAAGACAAGCTCGTTCTTCTCGCATTATGATCCTGCAATGGTGGAGTGGTTTGCAAAAATGGTCGAGGAACGCAAGCATCAGCATGACTCCTCAAAGGAAAAGAAAAACTGGTAATTGGTGACGTTTATGAAAAAAATAAAACAATCTGTAATGGCAGTCGTTCTGACAATTATGAGCATTTTCACCATAACTCCGGAACGGCAATACCATGTTGAAGCGGCTGAATCGGAAAATTCCGTGGTATATTCAATTGAAGATATACGCAGTTTACAGAACTTTCTGCTTGGCAAAGAAACTCCTGATTTAAGCGGTAAAGACTATGATTTATACAAAGACGGAGTATGGAACGTATTTGATTTATGTCTGATGAAACGTGCTTATCTGAATACAAGAAACTTTCCTGCGGATAAAAGTCATATTACCGCACAGGCAGACGTTCCTATGCTCACGCTGAACAATGGCGTACAGATGCCGCAGCTTGGACTCGGAACACAGATACAGCGACTCGAAAATGATTCCAGTCCGAGTGGTCGTGAACTGCTTAATGAAACCTCTCGTCAGGCAGTTGTAAGCGCCTTGCAGTCAGGATATCGTCATCTTGATACGGCACACGGTTATTATAACGAGCGTGGCGTAGGTCAGGGAATTATTGACAGCGGCGTACCTCGTGAGGAAATCTGGCTGACAAGCAAGCTATGGCCCAGTGAGTTCGGCGAGGGTACTACAATGGAAGCGATCGACGCTATGCTTGAACGTCTGCAAACGGATTATATTGATTTGCTTTATCTGCATCACCCTGTAGGCGATTTCGTCGGTGCGTGGAAAGACCTTGAAAAAGCCTATAAACAAGGTAAGGTCAGAGCATTGGGAATCAGTAACTTTGACAACTGGCCGGAAGCGTTTTATTCAATCGTGGACGATATGGAAATCAAACCGCAGGTTTTACAGATCGAATGTCACCCGTTTGCACAGCGGCTTGAAACACGTGCGTTAGCGGAGAAATACAACATTCAGATCGAATGTTGGTATCCTCTCGGTCACGCAGACGACAGATTGCTGAACGATGACATTCTTTCCTCAATCGCAGAGGCACACGATAAGAGCGTAGTACAGATTACTTTGCGTTGGCATATGCAGGAAGGATTTTCGGCTGTGCCGGGTTCAACGAATCCTGCACACATTCAGGAAAATATCGAGATTTTCGATTTTGAGCTGACAGACGAGGAAATGGAGCAGATTCGTGCCATTGACAAGGGCGAAAGCGGACGATATTTTAATATTCCATATCAGTATATGCCCGGCTTTTTCCCGTTGGTAGAATAATTATATGAAAAGGCTGTCCTTAATATTATGGGCAGCCTTTTGAATAGGAGTGAGAACATGAAAAAAAGTATCATTGCAGCTATATCTGCTTTTATAATTGGTGTTGCAGGATCAAGTGCATCAGCTTTATCAAGTAATCATTATACGATTGAAGATTTGAAAAATTTACAGGATTTTCTGCTTGCAAAAGAAACTCCGGATTTAAGCGGTAAAGACTACGATTTATACAAAGACGGAGTATGGAACGTATTTGATCTTTGTCTGATGAAACGAGAATTGCTGCGTGACAGATCAGACAAGATTGAATTTGGCTCACAGACAAGGGACGGCTTTATTGTTAATAACGTTCTGCATTCCGATGCACAGGGAGATATACATTTCAGCAGTTACATTCCCGAAAGTTATGACGGAAGCAAGCCGTATTCACTTTTTGTAACGCTTCCCGGCTGGGAGGGGTTGTATTTTCAAGGAGTTGGTGCAAATCTTGTTGAAGCATTCCCATTTGAAGCAAAAAATTACAATGACGAAATGATTATTATTTCCACTCAGCTTGACGACTGGGGCGAAACTTCCGCTGATATGGCAATCGAACTGACGGAATACTTCATTGAACACTACAATATTGACACGAGAAAAATATATCTTCACGGAATGTCGGGCGGAGGTGAAACAGGTTCGATTATTATGGGCAAACGTCCCGAACTTTTCACGGTATATCTTGAAACAAGCTCTCGCTGGGACGGCAATCTGAATGTGCTTGCAAAGGCGAAAACTCCTGTATATATGGCGATTGCGGAAAATGATACTTATTACGGTTCGGGATACCTGAAAAGCGCTTACAATGAGCTTTACGCACTCTACAAAGAGCAGGGACTTTCCGAATCTGAAATCAATGACATTCTCGTTCTTGATGTAAAACCCGACGAATATTTTACGGAACGAGGTTACAGGGATCAGCACGCAGGCGGCAATGCTTTTGCTTCAGATGAGGAAGTCATGAGCTGGCTGTTCAGCAAGGTCAAGAAATAATTGTGAAAATTAGTTGAAACTTTTAGGGTAATACTTGAAAAAATCAATAAATTAATAGTATAATAAATGGTATATATTTTAAAGCCTATTACAAAGGAGGAAACCATATGAAATTCAAAAAACTTACTGCATTTTTCTGTTCAGCGATAATGATTACGCAGT
>JAMPFN010000098.1 GCA_023664445.1 Clostridium sp.
TGCCGACTTCAATGGAGATGGTAATATCAACGTATTTGATATTTGCTTGATGAAAAGAAAGCTAATGGCAATATAATAATGACAAAACAATCCGTCGCATATCAACGGCGGATTGTTTTCCAATTAGGTTGACTATATCAAATAGAAACGAGGGAAAATATGAATATTTTTTTTAAAAAAACCGCGGCTGTTCTTTTATCATGCTTTATGCTGAACGCATCTTTAATGATTGACGATTCTATCGGCATTAAAACATCAGCCGCAAATCATACACGTGTAAGCGTACATGACCCGTCTGTCCTCAAACTGGAGGACGGCAGCTACTACATAATAGGTTCTCATCTGGGAGCCGCAAGGTCTGCTGATTTAGGCAATTGGAGCTATACCGCAAACTCCAACGCCGGAACAAAGAATACGACATTTTTTAAGGATATTTATACGGATTTAGCCGTACCGGCGTCATGGTCGTCAGCTGCTAATGCAAACTATGATCTTTCGGGAAACTTATGGGCTCCCGATATAGTTTATAATAAAGAAATGCAGAAATATTGTATGTACCTTAGCGTAAACGGAGATGATTGGAAATCTTCCATTGTGATGTGTACGGCGGACGATGTTGACGGACCTTATACTTATGCAGATACCATAGTATATTCGGGCTTTAATAATACCAGCGAACATAATTACTCCAAAACGGACGTACAGAAGGTTTTGGGAAATGATCCCGACATATCCCGTTATCTTGACAGCAAGGGTGAGTGGAATCCGAACTATGGTACAAATGCGATCGATCCTGCGGTATTTTACGACGAAAACGGCAATCTGTATATGATATACGGTTCATGGTTCGGCGGTCTGTATATGCTTGAACTTGATGAAAAAACAGGTCTGCGTGATTACAACGTGAAATATGAAACGGTGACGGATGCGTCCGACGCTTATATGGGTATTAAGGCGGCAGGCGGACATTGGGTTTCGGGCGAGGGAGCATACATCGAGTATATGGAAAATCCCGAAACGGGAAAGGGATATTATTATCTGTTTGTGTCGTATGGATGCTTTAACAACGACGGAGGTTATAATATGCGTATTTTCAGAAGCGATAACCCGACAGGACCTTATATTGACCAAAACGGAAATTCCGCTGTTTATACCTCGGGCGGTGACAATATAGGCGGTAATATCGGTATGCGTCTTATGAGCAACTATAAGTGGAACTGTAACGACCGCCCCAACAAGGCGCAAGGACACAACTCCGTTCTTATGGACGACGACGGCAAGCTTTTTGTGATCTATCACAATAAATTTGATGATGAATATGGTTTTCATGAAGTACGAGTTCATCAGCTTATCATGAATGAAGACGACTGGCCTGTTGCGACGCCTTACGAATACGTTCCCGGAGAAGAGGTTTCCGCTGTAGGTCATACCATGGACGCTGTTGTCGGGGAATATGAATTTATTTTCCATAAGTTAAAGCAGACTATCGTTGCAGATCAGGCTACAAGCGGTAATAATGCAGAGGTTGAATACTCGCAAAATATCAAATTAAATGCGGACGGTACGATAACAGGCGATGTAAACGGCAAATGGTCAATGTCGGAAGGTTCGGCAGATATGACATTTACATATAACGGAGTTACTTACAAGGGCAGTTTTATCGTACAGGCTGACGAATCGGCGGAAATGATAAAGAAAATGACGTTTACCGCAACAGGAAACAATACCTGTATATGGGGCAGCAAGAAAGCCGCTTATGATTTCTCGGAAGATATGGTAAATGCTGTAAATTCAAACAGTAAATTAGTTTACAAAGCTGATTCAGCACAGGGTACAGGCGAGAATGTTAAATTAGGAGATACAGATTTTCTAAGCGGTGTTTCTTATTTTGTTACGAATAAATTCAGCGGATTGACTTTAGATCTGACCGACGGAAAAACTAATGACGGTACGCAGATACAACAATGGGAACTTAGCGGAGGAAGCCGGCAGGAATGGCGGTTTGTTGCTGTCGACGATACTTACTGCAAGATTCTTTCCATGAAAGACGAATCAAAGTGCATAGCTGTTTCAGGCAGTGATGACTCCGATGGTCTTAATATGGAACTGCAAACTTATACGGGTACTGATAATCAGCTTTTTAAAATTATACAGGACGGAGCTTTTTGCGGAATCGTTTCCAAATGCTCCGGCAATACGGCAGGTCTTGACGTTTATGACTGGTCAACCGAGAACGTCGGCGTTATAAAACAGTGGAATTACTGGGGCGGCGCTTGCCAGATGTGGAAGCTTACACCCGTATGTCCTGAAGTAACCGACGGTACATATACGATCAAAAATCTTAACAGCGGACGTTTCATATCTGCAATCGACGAAAATGCGGTTCAGGGCGATGAAGAAAAATGGACCTTTACAAAACAAGACGACGGCACTTATACTATACAGTCAAGCAACGGAATGTTTTTGACTGTGGACGGTTCTTTCGAGGACGGTACGAATATTATTCTTGCTAAGGCTACAGGCGATAAATCTCAGAGATTCACGATTTATTGCAATGCGGACGGTTCATACGCGTTATTAAGTGCGGTTTCCGACAACAAATCGTGCGCGGACGTATATGGCATAAGTCTTGAGGACGGAGCCAACATCTGCCAATGGAATTACTGGGGCGGTGTCGGACAAAAATTCATTTTAGAACCGACTGTTTCTGAAAATAAAACGATCAGAGGCGATGTGAACGCCGACGGAGCTTTCAATGTCAGCGACGCTGTTATGTTACAGAAATGGATCGTGAATGACGGAGAAATTATTGATTTTAAAGCCGGAGATCTATATGAGGACGGAATTCTTAATGTTTTTGATCTTTGCCTGATGAAAAGAGAGCTTATAAAAGCATAAAAATACAAAAACAAATCCTCTGCATATCAACAGAGGATTTGTTTTTGTATGCTTCGCATACCATGGGGAGATTTATCCGCAAAATTCATCTAAAACGCTTTTTAATGCATTTACGCTTGCATTATGTATTCTTGCTACGGGAATATCATGCCTTTTAGATTTTTGATTTACTCTGTTCACCATCTTGTGTGAACAAGTATTAGTGAAAACTACCATTAAATCAGGTGTTCCCAGCTTGCGTTCAAAATCAGAGGGCATCTGTGTGAAAATTTTTGCCTTGCATTTGTAGGATTTACAAATGTCTTTATATCTGGTTGCCATTCGGTCATTACCGCCGATTACTACTACACTCAAAACAATACTCCTTTTTGGTTGTGATATGCTAATCATTGAGAAAATACAATTTAGTATTATTTTGATTAGCTAAAGCTAACTCATTGAGTTTATTTTATCATATATGTCTTCATTTGTCAAGTACTTTTGAAAGTTTTTTTAATTAACATTAAGAACTTGTCCACATAGGCTCTAATTCAACGCTCTGTACGATATTGCCTAAAAAACAGAGTATAATAATGCCGAGATTATCTACAGCTAACCATTTTCACTATCAATTTATTCACGAAAGAGTCCCCCAAGTTAATTGTGCAGTCTGTTCATTTCTTGCCTTGATGCAAGAAACGAACCAAAGAAAATCAAGCTTCCGCTCCGGCACAGCTTACGCTGTGAGTCGCAGAAGCGGAAAATAGGGATTGGTTTTATAGTCGGTGACTGTAAACGACACTTTTTAGCATTCAGCAATTATGGTTTATAATGAAATTTTGAGGGCTTTATCTCCAATTCTTGCCAAGAATGTTCTATGTGGTTACTCACATTTTTTGAAATACTGCCCAAAGGGTAGTATTTCAAAAAATCATGAGGTTTACAAATGGAATCATTCCCTTTGGCAGGGGGTTTGGGGGACAGAGTCCCCCATAATCTTCTCAAAAATTGAATTTCGTATTATGTTCATTTCTTGCCTTGATGCAAGAAACGAACCAAAGAAAATCAAGCTTACGCTCCGGCACAGCTTGCGCTGTGAGTCGCAGAAGCGGAAAATAGTGACTGTATTTATAGTCGGGGACTGTAAATGATAAATTTTACCGTTCAGCAATTATAATTTTTGTATATTGTCAACCGCATCAAATTATACAGTTGACAACAATGGAATAACATGTTATAATAGTATTGCAATAAATTTTGAAAGGACAATACATCATGGAAAAAACAAGGACACAAACCCACACTCACACAAAAACATTAAATATGGTCATGTGCGCAATGTTCGCGGCTCTTATCGCTGTCGGCGCGTTTATAAAAATACCCATACCTTACGTTCCCGTAACGCTCCAGACGTTTTTCGTAACGCTTGCGGGACTTCTTCTCGGAGCAAAATGGGGTTCTCTGTCGGCTCTCGTTTACCTGATAACGGGACTTATCGGCGTTCCGATTTTCACAGAAGGCGGAGGTCCGGGATATATTTTCAAGACCACTTTCGGATATCTGATAGGCTTTGTCATCGGAGCGTATGTTACCGGACTTATCGCTCATAAAAACGACACGCCATCGTACAAAAGACTCCTTTGCGCATCGTTTGCGGGGCTTGGAGTTATTTATATCTGCGGAATGATCTACTGTTACATTATAGCAAATCTTTATCTGAAAGCCGATATGTCTGTAAAATCCTTACTGCTCTCCTGCTTTGTTTTAGTTATACCCGGCGACTTTATACTCTGCTTTTTCGCCTCATTTTTAAGCCAAAGGCTTTTACCTATAATTAAAAACAGGTTATAATATATCTTGAATTTTCATATACATTATACATATCTAAAAACATATCTAAAAAACAGGATGTGTATAAAAATGAAAAAATTTATATTTTTACTGCTTGCCGCTGCGCTTATGACAGTAAATGTATCATGCCAAACCGCCGACAGCAATAAAGAGCTTTCAGAAGCGTATGATTCGGAGATACTGCTCAACGAACAGACGCTTGAACAATTGCAGGTTTTTGAGCCGACGGAAAAGCGTGAGAAAGGCAGGTATGAAAGAATGAATTATGATGATCAGACCGGTATGTGGTTTACATATATGGATTACGCGGAATTTCTTAAAGGCAAAAGCGAAAGTGAATTCAAAAAAAATATTGCCTCCGCATTCAAAAGCATAAAGGATCTGGGTGTAAACACGTTATATCTGCATGTCCGCGCGTTCAATGACAGCTATTATAGATCCGAAACTTTTCCGAAGGGCGAATATTACGACGGCAGCTACGATCCTCTTAATATAATGACAGAGGAAGCGCATAAGCTTAAGCTTTCCGTTCACGCATGGATAAATCCGCTGAGATGTCAGACGGAAGAACAAATAAAAAAGCTCGACAAAAATTATACCATAAAAAAATGGTATGATGACAAAGAGAAAAACGGAACTTACATAGTAAAACTCAACGACAATTTCTACCTGAATCCCGCATACAGCG
The DNA here is from genome assembly GCA_023664445.1 of Clostridium sp. Classification (GTDB taxonomy): domain Bacteria; phylum Bacillota; class Clostridia; order Oscillospirales; family Ruminococcaceae; genus Porcipelethomonas. The sequence goes on from JAMPFN010000098.1 coordinate 5,417, forward strand.
AGGTAAGGCAATACATAACCGACGGCGTTAAGGAAATAACGGAAAATTATGATATAGACGGGATCCATATCGACGACTATTTTTACCCCACGACCGAAGAAAGCTTCGACGCCGCGGCATTCGCCGTATCGGGAAGCAGCGATCTCGGGAACTGGAGGATAGGCAATATCGATAAAATGGTAAAGGAAATTTATACTTCCATAAAAGCGACTGATGAAAATATACTTTTCGGTATAAGTCCACAGGGAAATATCAGCGCAAACTACAGCAGCCAATATGCCGACGTAAAAAAATGGATTTCCAAATCGGGCTACTGCGACTATATAACGCCGCAGATATATTTCGGATTTGAAAATGAAAGCTGCCCTTTTATTAAAACGGTCAAAATATGGCAGGAGCTAAAAACATCTCCCGATGTAAGACTAAATATCGGACTTTGTACATACAAAATAGGAAACGAGGACAAATGGGCAGGTACGGGGAAAAACGAATGGATAGAAAATCGGGACACCGTACAGAAGCAGATAGAATACTGCCGTAAAAACGGTTTCAATGTTTCGCTTTACAGCTATGCCTCAACATTTGCGGACGAAGTGAAAAACGAGCGCAGCGACATCAAAGCAGCGCTGTCCTCCTGAGAATTTATTCAGTATCTTTGTGAGCACATGATAACTACTAATTTCCAAGGCGGTGAATAAAATGAGAAGAAATAAACCGCGCCTGCGCAAAATGAAATATTACGGCATAATATTTTCGATTCTCTGCGGAATATCGCTTATAATCATTCTTATAATGCTTTTCGGATTCGCCGCCTCACGCTCGGATATGCCGAACGCCGTTATATCCGTAATGATAAGTCTTTCGCTAGCGTCGGGAGCATTTCTTTCGGGCTTTATCTACGGAAAACGAAAAAGGCGGGGCGGTATAAAAAGCGGTCTGCTTTGCGGTGTTTTTATTTATGCCGCATTGCTTTTATTCGGGATAATTTATCTGAAAGGCATACCGGCGTTAAGGCTTTTAAGATACCTTTTTACACTCTGCATATCGGGAGCGTTCGGCGGAGTTGTCGGAGTTAATTCAAAAATCAAACTTCCGCCTGTATAAAAAACAGAAAAATAGATATTTGTATAAATTTTTTTGAAAATACTATTGAAAAAGCTCTTTAAATATGATATAATAATGTTGTTATATCAATTTTCGACAATATTCGGGAGGTTATTATGAAGCACATCAAAACTATCAATAAGGCAAATCTGAAAGAATCCGCTAAAAAGGGCGGCTGCGGCAAATGTCAGGCTTCATGTCAGTCGGCATGCAAGACTTCATGTACAGTTGCAAATCAGAAATGTGAGAGATAATTTATAAGAAAATAACAGCTTGAAGGGACATATTTGTGTCCCTTTTAGTTTTAAGGAGCAGATTAATGATACATAAATACAAACTTAACGGATACGATATAGTTCTGGATACAAACAGCGGCGGAGTACATATTGTCGACAATATCACATATGACCTGCTTGACAATGTCGAGCCGCCCTTTGAAGAAAAATGTCCCGAAAAGGTAATGGAAAAGCTTTCCACATTCTATCCAAAGGAGGATATTGAATCCTGCTATAAAGAAATAGTCGAGCTTTATAATGACAAGATACTATTTTCCGAAGACGATTACGAAAAATTTGCAAAGTATTCGGTCGCTTCTCCGATCAAGGCGATGTGTCTGCACATAGCGCACGACTGCAATCTCAGGTGCGATTACTGCTTTGCTTCAACAGGCGATTTCGGCGGCGGAAGAAAGCTTATGTCCTTTGAAACGGGAAAAAAGGCTATTGATTTTCTGCTTGAAAGATCCGCTGACAGAGAAAATCTTGAACTCGATTTCTTTGGCGGCGAACCGCTTATGAACTTCGACGTTGTAAAACAGATAGTTGAATATGCAAGATCGAAGGAAAAGGAATACAACAAGCGTTTCCGCTTTACGATCACCACGAACGGCTTGCTGCTTGACGACGATAAAATCGACTTCATAAACAAGGAAATGTCAAATGTTGTGCTTTCCGTTGACGGCAGAAAAGAAGTACACGATAAAGTAAGAAAAAGAGTGGACAAGTCCGGCAGCTACGACGCTGTAATGCCGAAGTTCAAAAATCTTGTTTCAAAGCGCGGAGATAAGGAATACTATGTAAGAGGTACGTTCACAAAGTACAATCTCGATTTTTCAGACGATGTTTTCAGCCTTTACGACGAAGGATTCGACCAAATTTCCGTAGAGCCTGTCGTAAGTTCTCCAAAAGAGCCGTATTCGCTTACGGAAAAGGAGATTTCCTCTGTATTTAAAGAATACGAAAGACTTGCGGCAAGGATTCTTGAAAACGAAAAAAGCGGAAGAAAATTCAATTTCTTCCACTTTATGCTCGATCTTGATCAGGGACCGTGCGCTATAAAGCGTCTTAGAGGCTGCGGCTGCGGAAATGAATACGTCGCAATAACTCCCGACGGCGATATTTACCCATGTCATCAGTTTGTCGGTATCGAGGAATATAAAATGGGCAATCTCGACGAGGGTACGTTTAATACGGATATGAAGTCGGAGTTTGCTTCCGCTCATATCTATACAAAGCCTGAATGTAAGCAATGCTGGGCAAAATTCTATTGCAGCGGCGGCTGCAACGCTAATAATTACATATATGCAGGCGATATTCACAATGCGCACAAGTTCTCGTGCGAACTTGAAAAAAAGCGTCTTGAATGTGCGATAATGCTCAAGGCGGCAAGACTTGGTGCGTGACCGCACACGACGTATCGCGGTAAAGTTTGCATGAATTTTCAAAAAACGTCGCGTGATTTTGTATTCGCAAGCCATTTACTGCCGTTTAAAATACTTATATGTTCATTTCTTGCCTTGATGCAAGAAACGAACCAAAGAA
>JAMPFN010000099.1 GCA_023664445.1 Clostridium sp.
CTTGCGCCTATTGCATGTCTTGAATACGAGGTCAATGATTGTCCGCGAAAAGCCCATTGCTCCACGCTTTACGTCTGGGAGGGACTTTATCGGCAGATCACAGACTACCTTGACAGTATCACCTTGCAGGATATTGCCGATCGTGACGGAAACGGCGATGATTATAGTATATAAATATATGCTCGCCTATATTGCGTGATCTGCAGCAGAGGCGAGCATATCAATAGAAAAACACAGGTTTATGCAGATCAGGCAAATTCTTTTCATGGTAGTAATTCCGAATAGGCACAGCATTGAATCCAAGCTGAACGATCTTCTCATAAAGTTCATCATCGGTCAGATTTGTGTCAAATTTGACAACACAGTGCAGTCCCGTATTTTCACCGGAAATTGTACAAGGTGCATTTGCGGAACACGCTGCCATGCTGAAACAGATGTCGGTTCCATACAAATTGATACGGAGCGTTTCCGATATGGAAAAATTCGACAGACTGATTTTGCCCGGCGGTGAAAGTACCGCACAGCGAAAGCTGCTTCATGAGCTGGAACTATATTCGCCGCTGAAATCTCTGATAAAAAAAGACGTTCCCACTTTTGGGACGTGTGCCGGTTTGATATTGCTTTCTGAAATCATTTCCGGCGGCGATAAAATGGTGTTCGGAACTTTGCCCGTTAAAGTTTGCAGAAATGCCTATGGCAGACAGCTCGGAAGCTTTTCTGCAGTAGGAAATGTCGGGGATATTGATAATTTCCCAATGAGATTTATTCGTGCGCCGTATATTGAAAGCGTACTGTCAGACGATGTTGAGATTCTGAACGTTACCAACGGCAGAATTACTGCTGTACGATACAAAAATCAATTGGGCGTGTCATTTCATCCCGAGCTTACGAATGATACACGGCTGCATGAGTTGCTTATGACGATGTGATAGTTTCTTCCTCCGACAATAGAACATTTAGAACTTAGCTGATATACCATGATTGCTTTTGCAAATTTACTCCGGATATTCTTGTGAAATTTCTTTCGGATGCTCTTCTCAACATTTTCTGTAATATTATGGTTTTCCAGTTTCATACGCAGCCATTCAGCATAGCCGCCTTTAAGATTGTATGCGTCATAATCCATTTTCACAAAACATTTCAGCAGTTTCACGGCTTATGATTCCACTTTTGCAGCAGATAATGAGCTTTTTGTCTTTGGGCAGTTCTGTATGATTATTATTGAGTATTTTCTGTGGTATGTTTACTGCATCGTCAATATGTCCGTAGCTGAATGCATATTCATCACGTATATCTATCAGCATATAGCTGTTTTCAGGCAGCGATTTCAACTCCCGTATAGTTATTTCGTTATTCATAATAAAAGCGCTCCTTTCTGAAAAAATTGATATAGACTGAATCTATTAAAAGTTAGAGAAAAAATGTATTGGACATAGTGTAAATAACATGATATAATATCCTTAAAGCATATTATATATGTGTAAAATAAGTGTAATAATAGCAGGGAGAGTAACATGGAAAGGTCAATCGAAACAAAATGCCTTCATCTTGAGGAAGACGAGGGTTGTACAAATCATTACGGAGCGATAAGCTATCCGATTTATCAGACTGCAACCTACGCTCATTCGGGAGTTGGGCAGAGTATGGGATATGATTACTCGCGATTGCAAAATCCCACAAAGGAGCATCTGGAAAAAGTAATAGCATCGCTTGAAAACGGTACGTCGGCATTCGCGCTTTCTTCGGGAATGGCTGCAATTTCGCTGCTTATGGAGATTTTCAAACCGGGCGACCATATTATTGCGGATTCCGATCTGTACGGCGGAAGTATTCGACTTTTCGGAAATGTGTCTGAAAAAAACGGCATTAAATTTTCAAATATCGACTGTTGCAGAGAAAATATAGAAAATTTCATAACGCCTGAAACAAAAGCAGTTTATATTGAAACACCGACTAATCCAATGATGAATGTGACGGGCATTTCCGCACTTGCCGAGATAACGAAAAAACATAATCTGCTGCTGATAGTTGACAATACTTTTATGTCGCCGTATTTTCAGAATCCGCTTGATCTGGGAGCAGATATCGTGATACATAGCGGTACGAAATATTTAAGCGGTCACAATGACACTCTTGCGGGATTTCTTGTTACAAACAGGGACGATATTGCCGAAAAACTGGCGTTTCTTGTAAAGACAACGGGGGCTGGTCTTGCGCCTTTTGACAGCTGGCTTGTACTGCGAGGTATAAAAACGCTTGGTATACGCATGGAAAAATCACAGGAAAATGCCCTGAAAATTACTGATTGGCTGAAAAATCAGAAAGCTGTTAAAAGAGTGATTTATCCCGGACTTGCGGAGCATCCCGGACATGAAATCATGAAAAAACAGTCACGAGGTTTCGGAGGAATGCTGACATTTCAGCTTGAAAACAAGGAATTTGCGCTGTCTGTTTTAGAGAAAGTACGCATGATAAAATTTGCGGAAAGTCTCGGCGGAGTGGAAACGCTGATCACTTATCCTACTACACAGACTCATGCAGATGTACCGCAGGAAATCCGTGAGAGAAATGGCATTACGGAAAGTACTCTTCGTTTATCGGTGGGAATTGAAAATGCAGACGATTTGATCAATGAGCTTGAAAAGGTTTTTCGTGAAACGGAGCGTGGACTGAATGGCTGAGAGAAATCTTGATTTTGATAAAATTATAAACCGCAGAAATACCGACTGTCTGAAATATGACTTTGCTAAAAGACGTGGTATGCCCGAAGACGTGCTTCCGCTGTGGGTCGCCGACATGGATTTTGAAACGTCGTCGTATATTCAGGACGCTTTGATTGAACGTGCAAAGCATGGAATATTCGGCTACAGCGAGGTGCAGACGGAGTATTTTTCTATTGTCCATGACTGGATGAAAAAGCATCATAATTGGGAGGTTCAGGAAAAATGGCTCGTGAAAACTCCCGGCGTTGTGTTCGCCTTGGCAATGGCTGTAAAAGCCTATACGCAGCCGGGAGACAGCGTTTTATTGCAGCTTCCCGTCTACTATCCCTTTTCCGAGGTTATCGAGGATAACGGCAGAAAAGCTGTGAGCAATACGCTGTATCTCGGCGATGATAACCGCTATCACATTGATTTCGAGGACTTTGAGCAGAAAATAATCGACAAGAAAATCAAGCTGTTTTTCCTGTGCAGTCCGCATAACCCTGTTGGAAGAGTATGGACGGCAGAAGAACTGATACGGCTTGGCGATATCTGCGTAAAGCACGGCGTTATCGTTGTGAGCGACGAGATACATCAGGATTTTGTATTTAAGGGAAAACATTCAGTATTTGCAGGCTTGAAAAAGGAGTTTGAAAACATCAGCATCACTTGTACGTCGCCGAGCAAGACTTTTAATCTTGCAGGACTTATGATGTCCAATATTTTCATTCCGAATCATGAATTGAAAAGAAAATTCCGAAAGGAACTTGATGCCGCAGGTACAAGCCAGTTAGGCATAATGGGACTTGTCACATGCAAAGCGGCTTACAGCAAGGGCGAAGAATGGTATCGGTCAATGATCGAATATGTGAGGGAAAATATTGAATTTGTCCGAAAATATGTCAATGAAAATCTTCCCGACGTCAATATGGTCGATACGGAGGGAACGTATCTTGTATGGCTTGATTTTCGCAAAACAGGACTGTCTGCGGAGGAGCTTGACAGGCGAATTATCCATAATGCAAAATTATGGCTTGACAGCGGAAAAATTTTCGGTAAATGCGGAGAGGGTTTCCAGCGTATCAACGCAGCCTGTCCGAGAAGTATTCTGAAAGAGGCGCTTGAACGCATCAAAAATGCTATAAACTAAATCTATAACAAGCTATAGCTTTTGAATATAAGAAAAACCCTTGACAAAATGAAAATTATAGTGTATACTAAGTACATACCCGATAATTCCTATACAAAAAATAGGATAACTAACAAATGACTTTACGGAGGTAATTATCATGAGCAGCATTAAGGAAAGCGCACTCGAACTTATCGGCGGAACACCGATACTTAAACTTAACGGTTATGTAAAGAAAGCCGGCATAAATAATGCAACTATTCTTGCAAAACTGGAATATCTGAATCCGGCAGGTTCAGTTAAGGATAGAATCGCACTTGCAATGATAGAAGATGCCGAAGCCAAGGGGATTCTGAAACCCGGCGCAACAATAATCGAACCGACATCAGGCAACACAGGTATCGGACTTGCGGCAGTTGCGGCGGCAAAGGGTTACAAGGCAATTCTCACACTTCCCGATACCATGAGCGTTGAGAGAAGAAATCTTCTTAAGGCTTACGGCGCTGAGCTTGTACTTACCGAGGGCGCTAAGGGCATGAAAGGCGCTATCGCAAAAGCAGAGGAGCTGAATCAGCAGATAGAAGGTTCTGTTATTCTCGGACAGTTTGTCAATCCTGCAAATCCTGCAATCCATAAGAAAACAACCGGTCCTGAGATATGGGAACAGACAGACGGAAAGATCGACATTTTCGTTGCAGGAGTAGGAACAGGCGGTACGGTTACAGGAGTCGGCGAGTATTTGAAGGAGCAGAACCCCGATGTAAAGATCGTTGCAGTTGAGCCTGCCGGAAGCCCGGTTCTTTCAGAGGGCAAGGCTGGTCCTCACAAGATTCAGGGCATTGGAGCAGGTTTTGTTCCGGATACGCTCAATACCGCCGTTTACGATGAAGTAATTGCTATTGAAAACGACGACGCATTCGCAGAAGGCAAGGCTTTTGCAGTAAGCGAGGGTATTCTTGTAGGAATCTCGTCGGGTGCGGCATTGAAAGCGGCTAAAATCCTTGCGGAGCGTCCCGAAAATGCCGGAAAAAATATTGTGGTACTTCTTCCAGATTCGGGCGACAGATATTTGTCAACACCGCTGTTCAGCAATAACTGATGAACACTTTTTGAACGGGTGGTGAATGTGAATGAGCGAAACAGTAGTGAATAAACATATTCTGGAGCATTCGCATTTAGAAATTTTTGAAAAACTTCCGAGCGGCATGAAATACGGAAGTATCACTCTCATAGTGCAGGACGGAAAGATTATTCAAATCGATAAAACTGAAAAACACAGGTTCTAATAACTTGTTAGAGAGATATATCTCCCTTGATTCTTACCAAGAACGTTCTATGGAGATACTCCTATTTTTGGTAATATTGCCCAACGGGTGATATTACCAAAAATCATTGGGGTTCCAAAAGGAACTTGTTCCCTTTGGTTGGGGGTCATATGGGGACAGCGTCCTCAGTTGCCAACGGCGAGATGATGGCGCTTTATGCGGCTAACAATATTGCAAAAGGTATCAAGCGTTATGCGAAAACAGGCGGAGTAAGGCTTGGCGGTATTATCTGCAACAGCAGAAACGTTGACAGAGAACTTGATCTTCTGCGTGCATTTTCAAAGGAACTCGGAACGCAGCTTCTGTATTTTGTCCCGCGCGACAATATCGTTCAGCGTGCGTAAATAAACAAGAAAACGATCATCGAATACAAGCCCGACTCAAATCAGGCACAGGAGTACAGAGATCTTGCAGAGGCTGTTATCAACAACATAAAATTCGATATCCCGACGCCGATGACACAGGAAATTGAAGAAATATTGTTTGAATTCGGTCTTATGGATACGGCTGACGATTATCATATTTGAGGTGAAAAACATGGGAAAAGTTTATAAGCTTGTGGGAAGACTCCGCTGTTGGAACCGAAAAATTACAAGGAAAAGCATGATCTCAAAGCAAAAGCATTCGGCGACGAAACCGTAAAGCTTTCGGAAGTGCCTGAAATCGTTGAAAGCATGGAAAAGTACGGAGCGGATTTTATTGAATGCGTAAAGGCTTTTGAAAATGTGGAGGAACGTTTTATTCCTGCAAATCTTGACAGAAAGGTTTACGACGACTGGTACGAGGTTCACACAAATCAGGCTTATGAATATGCAAGAAAAGTTGCCAAGACGGACGGAATCCTTGTGGGAGCTTCTTCGGGCGCTGCGATTTACGCTGCAACAAAGCTTGCGGAAAAACCTGAAAATGCAGGAAAAACTATAGTTGCAGTCCTGCCCGATACAGGACTTCGTTATTTGTCAACACATCTTTTTGATGAAGATTTTCAGGGTTAAGGAGGAGTTATATGTCAATAAATTTAAACAGTTCCAATGTGGCGACAAGAGAGAATCGAATCGGTTCTATTACGGGTTATATCGGCACTTTAGGCGACCTTGCGCAGCAAAGCGGCTGCGGAACATTAAAGGGCTGTTCAAGATGCTTTTCACTGTCAAGCACCTGTCTTTCAAGCTGCGCGCTGGGACAGCTTTCCGCTATCCGGACGTTGCGATAATTCACCACGGACCGTCAGGCTGTTCGGTTGCAAGCGCAGGAGCATATTATCTTGACAAGGTAATGGCGAAGAAGCGAGGAGTTACAAACAATACGGTTTACGTCGGCACGGATATGAACGAAAAGAACACGATTTTCGGCTATCAGCGTGGAATTGAAAATATTGACCGCATTCCGAAAGCAGAGTTTAATCTCCTTGTATCGCCGTGGGTATCTGTTGGAAACATGAAGAAAATGGAGAAAAAGATTGGCATTCCGTATCTTCATTATCCTACGCTTCCTATAGGTGCATTTGAAACAAGCAAGTTTCTGCGTGAAGTGGGAAAATTTGCGGGAGTTGACGAGCAGAAAGTTGAAAATATCATCAACGAACACGAGAACTATTACTATTATCTCATCGAGAGATACGCCGATATGTTCCTTGAAACTCGTGTTATGGAGAAGCAGTTTTCCGTGGCCGCAGACGCTCAATATACGCTTGGTATAACAAAATTTCTTGTAAACGATTTGGAGCTTGTTCCTGCAAAACAATTCATAGTTGACGATACGCCGAAAGCTTTTCAGGAGCAGATAAAAATGGAATTTGAAAATCTCAATTACGGCTTGAAAGCGGAGGTAAGCTTTGAAACGGACGGCTATAAAATTCACAATGATATTCAGTCGCATGATTATCACGGCTATCCGCTTATCCTCGGCAGCTACTACGAAAAGGAAGTTACCGTATATTTCAAGTCGAGAACGGCGGATATTTTACCTGATAAGCGTACTTCAAAAGGCTTCGGAAATTCCAACGTCTGCGGTTCGGGCTGCGGCGGAAACGGTGAAGCTTCGGCAAAGGTTGAGCTTGTTGCGGACTGCCGTGCGGTTGTCTGCAAAAAAATAGGCTTTAACATTCAGAAACAGCTCGAACGAAAAGCCATATCTTCATTTGATGTCAACTGTTCAGTCAAAGAAGCCCTTGACAAAATTTCCGCTTACTACAGCCGTATCGACAGGCATGAATCGCTTAGGAAATAAAATATAAATGCGTGAATTGACCGGACAACCGGAGGTTTTTATTGATTAAAAGCCTTCGGCTGTCCGATTTTAATTTATGCAGAAATAAGAGAAGTATTATTTATGAAAACTTACGGCAGATATGATAGCTTCTAAGAAAATAGATGCCTGCGTTGGTCTTGCCGGAAGTCTTATTCCACAGGTTGACAGCGGTCTTGACATTTCTTTTACAACAGGACTTCATACAGGCTGCACGAAATATTACGCTGCCGCTGATTCGGATATAAACGATATGTCCGACCTGAAAGGTAAGAAAATAGGCGTTCCGGGAATGAGCGATTCTTCCGTTGTGACTCTGAAAAGAATTCTTCACGACCTTGAAATTGGCGTAAGTCAGGACAATATGGAGATCGAGCTTGTGGTATATAACCTTACCGATCTTCCGCTTGCTCTTGCAAACGGCGCTGTTGACGCTGTTGCTCTTCACGACCCTGTAGCTGCTTCGGCTGAAAGTGAATACGGTTTCAAGAAGCTTTTCGACACCACCACAGACGGAAAATTCAGCAATAGACCTCTTGCGAAATTAAGGGAACAGCTCGAAATTACAAATACCTGCAATCATGGCTTCTTTACCGCATTTGCCCTCACTGCGTTTCTTTTGAATAAAGTCATATACGG
>JAMPFN010000009.1 GCA_023664445.1 Clostridium sp.
CTTAAGGGAACTTGTTCCCTTAAGCAGGGGGCTTGGGGGACAGAGTCCCCCATAAGCTTCTCAAAAAACAAATTTGCGTGTATTTTTATGCTCATTATACTACATTTTGCCCCACGAATTCTGAAAATTTTATGAAATTTAAAAAAAATGCTCAAAAAGTATGGACTTATAGGATTTGATATAGTATAATTATAGTAATTGGCTGAATAGCTTGTTTGATAAAACGTTTTACGGAGGTTTAAAATAATGTTTAAAAATTTAAAAAGAATCGCGGCAGCCGTTGTTTCTTCCGCGGTAATAATTACGTCCGCAGGATGTACGCTCGGAAAAAACACCGCATATGCGCTGACAGTTGACGGTTACAAGGTAAAAGCCGGCGTTTACATCTATTATACCGCTTCGGCATTGTCCGAGGCAACAAGTCTTGCATCGCAGCAGGACGAAAATCTCGATACGCAAGATAACGGCGCGCTCAAAAAGGTAAAGATCGAGGGCAAGGATTTTATTGACTTTGTAAAGGACAAGGCAACGGAAAACTGCGTAAACCATGTCGCTACAATAAAGCATTTTGACGAGCTTCAGCTTTCGCTTACCGAAACTCAGGAAAATGAGATCTCGCAATATGTAGATATGAACTGGGAAACAAACGAGGAAGTGTTTACTAAAAACGGCATCAGCAAGGAATCTCTTAAAGAGATCATGACTTCAAGCTATAAGAGCGAAGAAGTTTTCAAGGCATATTACGGCGACGGCGGAAGCGAAAATATCGAGGAAAGCCAACTTAAAGAATATTATACGGAAAATAATGCCCGTGTAAGATATGTCGATATGGATCTTCATGACGCCGAGGGAAACGACCTTGACGAAGCAGGCGAAAAAGAATTGGAAGATATGGCAAACGATTTCTTAAAGAGAGCAAAAGCCGCTAAGGATGAAGAGGCTATGCTCAAAGAATTTGACGCTTTCCAGGAAGAATACGACGAATATGTAGCCGATCAGGCAGCAGAGGCAGCAGGAGAAGAGGCTGCTACCGAAGCTCCGACCGAAGAAGAAACCGAAGCGGAAACAACAGATGCGGAAACTTCGGAAGCAGAAGATACCGATACGGAATCGGACATCGATGACGACGTCGCCCAAGCGGCAACCGAAAATGACGACTCCGACAATGAAGCCGATAACGCCGTAACAACTGCTCCGGAGTCTGAAAACGAGGAAACAGAAACAACAACTACTGTCGATCCTTACGCAAATGAAACCATTATTCACGTTGTAACGACAAGTGAAGGTCAGAATGAAGAGGACGTAACATATAATCCTTCAAAGGAATGCTATGACTGGATCTTCAACGATGCAAAAACGGGAGTGCCGGAAATTATCAAAGACGAGCATACTATGTACGTTATTGTAAGGCTCGATATCAATGAGCGTATGACAGACGAGGATCTTTGGAGCGAAACAGGCGTTGAAGATGTAAGGTACGAGATGTTCTCCGATGAATTTCAGGATATGCTCGATTCATGGGGCGATGAATACGAGGTTGTAAAGAATAAAAAAGCATATAAAAAATACGATCCTTTCAAGATCGAAACAAATGCATGATATGATAAAAGTAAAAGCTTCGGCTGCGTGATTGCAGCCGAAGCTTTTTTATAGTCACCCTACTTGAAAGAGAAACAAAAGGAATTGAACAAAAATTTTTCATAGCAAGAATGACTATGTTTGCTTAACCAACATTAAAAAGCATTCCTGAAAGCGGCGGTATTTTCATAGTCACAACATTCATATTGTCAAGTCTTTCGCTGCGTATACAAAGCTCTTCCTTTTTTACATCTCCGCCGAATTCGTCCCAGCGGCTGTGAAGAATAAGATCGTAAACGCTCTCGCTTTCCGCATTGAAATTCACAGTCTGTTCCATACCTGAAAAATTGAACGCGCAAAGCATTTTATCGTTCCCTGATACGCGTTCGTAGATATACACGCATTGCTGCTCCGCATCGGCAATTATCCACTTGAAATTCCTCATATCATATTCCCCCGAATTGAGCGATCGCCTTGTGATATATATATTCCCCAGCGTTTTTATGTATTTATGAAACGCGTCGTGTATCGGATAATGAAGCATATCCCAGTCCTGACAGCGCGTTTCGTCCCATTCCCTGAACTGTGCCAATTCATTCCCCATAAAGTTGAGCTTTTTGCCCGGATGAGTGTACATGTACATGTAAAGCGCTCTTGCCTGTATGAATTTTTCATCATAATCGCCGTACATCTTCTGAATTATCGTTGCCTTTCCGTGTACATTTTCATCATGAGAAAACGGCAGAAGAAAAAGCTCGCTGTAAAAATATGCCATTGAAAATGTAAGCTTGTGATAATGGTGTGAACGTTCCCACGGAGCTGTTCGGAAGAAATCGAGAGTATCATTCATCCAGCCCAAGTCCCATTTATAGTCAAAGCCAAGACCGTCATATTCAACGGGCGCAGTAACTTTGGGATACGCTGTCGAATCCTCCGCTATAAGCATAGCGGTCGGGTGACGCTGATGCAGTCCGAGATTCATCATCTTGATAAATTCAACCGTATTGCCGTTTATTCCTCTTGCCGGATCGCCTGCCCAGTATATGGCGCGGCTTATCGCGTCCATTCTCAGACCGTCGAAGTGGTACTTGTCAAGCCAGTAGTTTGCGGCAGACTGTATAAAGCTTCTTGTTTCGCCCTTAGAAAAATTAAAATTACAGGTTCCCCATTCGCTTACCCCGACATCTGAAGGCGGATATTCATACAGATTGCTGCCGTCGTATTCCTTTAAAGCGTAGCCGTCTATTGCAAAATGAACCGGAACAAAATCCATGATAACGCCTATTCCCGCGTTATGGCATTTATTAACAAGCTCCATAAGCTGAGAAGCCGTTCCGTATCTTGAAGTGGGACTGAAAAAACCCGTACTCTGATAACCCCATGAGCAGTCCGCCGGATGTTCGGAAAGCGGCATAAACTCAAGATGAGTAAAATGATTTTCACGAGCGTAATCAATAAGCTTATCCGCAATTTCGCTATAGTTGTACCATCCGTTCGGATCGTCCGGATTTGTTATCCATGAACCGAGGTGAACCTCATATATGTTCATCGGATTGTCGTAATTTTTACTTCTTTTCGACATCCATTCACTATCTGTAAAGCGGTATTCCTCGATATCCCTTATGCAGGACGCAAATGCCGGACGAAGCTCCATTCCGAAGCCGTAAGGATCGCAATGCTCCGTATGCTGTCCGCTGTCGGTATAAACGACATATTTGTATATATCTCCGACAGAAGCGTTTGAATTTGAATATGTCCAGACAGAGCCGTCCCTGCGCATATCCTCCTCATTCCAACCGTTAAAGCTGCCGATCACCGTTATCCTTTTCGCGTTCGGCGCGTAGGTCCTGAAAACAAAACAATCATTTTCTCTGTGGACACCTAAAAAATTGTATGAGTCAAAAATATGACCACAGCAAAACTCGTGCATATCCATACGTCATAATCCTCCTTGAAATTTAAAAAATGACTATTGTTCATTTTTTATTATATAACATCTCCGCGAAAATGTCAATATTGCACTAATTATAAACATGTAATTAAATTTTTAGAAGATTATGGGGGACTCTGTCCCCCAAGCCCCCTGCCAAAGGAAATGCCTCTTACAGAGCCGTCCCCTCTGTCAGCTTCGCTGACATCTCCCCGCCCCGCGGGGAGTCACTCTTTGGAAACCTCATGATTTTTAATAATACTTCCCACAAGGGGAAGTATTATTAAAAATAAAAGTACCCATACAAAACATTCTTGGCAAGAATCGGGAGATAAAGCCCTCAAAATTGCAAATTATAATTGCTGAATGGTAAAGTTTTTAATTTACAGTCCCCGTCTATAAAACCAATCCCTATTTTCCGCTTCTGCGACTCACAGCGCAAGCTGTGCCGGAGCGGAAGCTTGATTTTCTTTGGTTCGTTTCTTGCATCATGGCAAGAAATGAACATATCGTTGTTTTAAGGGGACGCTTTCGCTTGCAAAGCGCCCCCTTTTTGAAACGCAAAATTATTTGGCGTTTACATAAATAAAAACGGCACATTTTATAGTGCCGTTTTTTCATATTAAAGCTCGTTGACAGCCTTTTTGATAGCCTCTGCCTTATCTGTTTTTTCCCATACAACGCCCAGATCTTCGCGTCCCATGTGTCCGTATGCGGCAAGCTTTCTGTACTGCGGTTTTCTTAGGTCGAGCATTTTGATAATAGCTTCCGGTCTGAGATCGAATACCTTGTCAACTGCTGCGGAAATAGCGTTTTCCTCAACCTTTCCCGTGCCGAACGTATCAACAAGCACCGATACAGGCTTTGCAACGCCGATAGCGTACGCCAGCTGTACCTCGCACTTATCGGCAAGTCCTGCGGCAACTATGTTTTTAGCGATATATCTTGCGGCATAAGCGGCAGACCTGTCAACCTTAGTCGGGTCTTTTCCCGAGAACGCGCCGCCGCCGTGGCGTGAATATCCGCCGTATGTATCGACTATGATCTTTCTTCCCGTAAGACCGCTGTCGCCCTGTGGTCCGCCGATAACGAATCTTCCTGTAGGATTTATGTAATACTTTGTGTTTTCGTCAAGAAGCTCTGCCGGAACAACAGGCTTGATAACATATTCCATAACGTCCTTTTTGATCTGGTCGAGCGATATCTCGGGCGCATGCTGTGAAGAAACTACGATCGTTTCGATTCTGACAGGCTTATTGCCCTCATACTCAACAGTTACCTGTGTTTTGCCGTCAGGACGAAGATAACGCAGCGTGCCGTCCTTTCTTACTTCCGTAAGCTTCATTGCAAGCTTATGAGCCATTGAGATAGGCATAGGCATAAGCTCGGGAGTTTCGTTGCAGGCATATCCAAACATAAGTCCCTGATCGCCGGCGCCTGTTGAGTTATCATCATTCATTTCGCCCTCTTTTGATTCAAGAGCTTCGTTAACTCCCATTGCAATATCGCTTGACTGTTCATCGATAGTTGTGATCACAGAGCATGTATAAGCGTCAAAACCATATTTTGCTCTGTCGTATCCGATATCTGCAACCACTTCTCTTGCGATTCTTGGAATATCGGCATATCCCTTTGTGCTGATCTCGCCCATACACATTATCATACCTGTTGTGCAAACCGTTTCGCACGCAACTCTTGAATTCGGATCCTGTTCGATAAGCGCGTCAAGCACCGCGTCTGATATCTGATCGCAAATTTTGTCGGGATGTCCTTCCGTTACAGATTCGGAAGTGAAATATTTCTTTACTTCTGCCATGATTTTTCCGGCTGAATACAGCCGCTCCTTTCGTAAATTTTAGAAAATGTTCGCCAAAATAAAAAACGTCCGGATTTCCGAACGCTGAGATTTTATGGTATGTTCTGTTTAAACAAAACGCCGTTCCTCATCTCTCGGATAAACCGCAGGAATTAGCACCCTCTTTGTTTTAACAATCGGGTTGCCGGGCTTCAAAGGACCTGTTCCTCCACCACTCTTGATAAGGCGAAATTTTTTCTCGGGGCGATACCATATAAAGATTACGCTGATGTGCATACAAATTGTATAAAGATTTTGCAGATACTCTTTATGCGATATCGCTATAATTACATTATACTCTTTTTTTCAAAATTTGTCAACACTAATTTTTATAATTCATGCAATTCGACTTTTTAGAAGCTTATGGGGACTATGGCCCATAAAATTCTGAAAAATGGAATTGCGTGTAATAAGTACTGGACAAATTGATAAAATAGAGTTATAATATTATAGAATAAACATAAATAACAGGAGGAGTGTACATGTCACGTATACCTTTTTACATTACCACCCCGATATATTATCCGTCGGGAAATCCGCATATCGGTCATTGTTATACAACGGTTGCCTGCGATACGATTGCGCGTTATAAGCGTATGCAGGGGCATGACGTAATGTTCCTTACCGGAACGGACGAGCATGGTCAGAAAATCGAGCAAAAGGCGGCGGAAGCCGGAATTACGCCTAAGCAGTATGTCGATGAAATAGTTGAAAACTTCAAAAAGCTGTGGAAGTTTATGAATATCAGCTACGACAGGTATATCAGAACCACCGACGATTATCACATCGAAACGGTTCAGAAAATATTCAAGCAGCTTTATGACAAGGGCTATATCTATAAAGGCGAGTACAGCGGAAAATACTGCACTCCATGCGAGAGCTTTTGGACAGATTCGCAGCTTGTCGACGGAAAGTGTCCGGACTGCGGCAGAGATGTTATCGAGGCTAAGGAAGAGGCTTACTTCTTCAAAATGTCGCCGTTTGCGGACAGGATAGAAAAGCTTCTGACGCAAACGGACTATCTTCAGCCTAAAACAAGAGCGCTTGAACTTGTAAATAATTTCATAAAGCCCGGACTTGAGGATCTGTGCGTTTCAAGAACAAGCTTCAAATGGGGGATTCCTGTTACATTTGATACGGATCATGTTGTGTATGTTTGGATAGACGCGCTTTCAAACTATATATCCGCTCTTGGCTATCAGAATGATAAATATACCGATTATGACAGATTCTGGCCTGCGGATATCCACATGGTCGCAAAGGATATCATGCGTTTCCACGCTATTATATGGCCGGCAATGCTTATGGCTTTGGAGATCCCCATGCCAAAGCATCTTGCCGTTCACGGCTGGATAACTTTTAACGGACAGAAAATGAGCAAGTCGCTTGGAAATGTCGTCGATCCTTTCATACTGGGCGAACGCTACGGCGCCGATGCTATTCGTTATCATATTCTTCGTGAAATGGCTCTTGGCGCGGACAGCTCGTTTTCAAACGAGATCATGATAAACCGTATAAATTCCGACCTTGCGAACGGTTTCGGAAATCTTGTTTCAAGAACTGTCGCTATGGTTATCAAATACTTTGACGGAACGCTTCCCGAACAGCAGCAGTCCGGTGAATTCGACGACGAGCTTATTGAACAGGTTTCGGCGCTTGAAAGAAAAGTTGACGTGTGTATGAACAGGATCCAGCTTCAGAACGCTTTGATAGAAATATTCAACGTTGTTTCGAGAGCCAATAAATATATAGATGAAACCGCTCCGTGGGTGCTTGCCAAAGACGAAGCGAACAAGCCAAGACTTGCGGCTGTTCTTTACAATCTTCTTGACGCTGTAAGAGTTATATCGGCGCTTCTTTATCCGTTTATGCCGACGACTATGCCGAAAGTATGGAAGCAGATAGGCGCGGATAAAGACTCCGTAAGCTATAAAAATGCCGGAAAATCAGGCGTTCTTCCTAAAAATGTCAAGGTCAAAAAGGGCGACGTATTGTTCCCGCGTATCGATGTCGAAAAGGAGATAGACGAACTTAACAAGCTTATCGAGCGTCAGACGGCTGCTGCCGATAAAACCAAGGAAACTATCGAGCTTGAACCGGAGATCACGATAGAGGATTTCTGTAAGACAGAGCTTCGTGCCGCTAAAGTAAAGGCATGCGAAAAGGTGAAAAAATCAAAGAAGCTGCTTAAATTACAGCTTGACGACGGTATGGGCGGCAGACAAGTCGTTTCGGGCATTGCCGAGCATTACAAACCTGAAGAGCTTATAGGAAAAACCGTTATTGTTGTCGCCAATTTAAAGCCTGCAAAGCTTTGCGGAGAGGAAAGCAACGGCATGATATGCGCTGCCGATATGGTTGACGGCGGAGTCAAGGTGATATTCCTTGACGATGACGTTGAACCGGGAACAAAGATCAGGTAGCGCGGAACGCTCCGGGAAAGGAAATTATTATGGATCTTAACGCGTTGAGAGAAGAAATAGATAAACTCGACAAGACTATACTCGATTCGTTTGAAAAGAGAATGGAGATTTGCCGCAATGTGGCGGTTTACAAAAAAGAAAACGGTATGCAGATATTTCAGTCGGACCGTGAAAATGCAATAATCCAAAAGGTGCGCGATCAAAGCCCCGAGGAATTGAAAGGGGCTTCCGCCGCGCTTTTTACCGAGATAATGGATATAAGCAAATGCCTGCAGCAGCAGGATGTTCTAATGGACAGACGCTTTATGGATGCTGTGCCGCTCGATCTTGATTCGGGAGGAAGGATCGGCTGTCAGGGAACAAGCGGCTCTAATTCCGAAACGGCGGCACGAAAACTTTTCAAGGATAACGATATATCCTTTTATAATGAATTCAGGGACGTTTTTAAGGCTGTTGAAAGCGGCGAGGCAGAGTTCGGACTTATCCCGATATATAACTCGACGGCAGGTTCCGTGACTCAGAATTATGATCTTATAAGAGAACATAATGTTTACATAGCGGCTACTGTGAATGTCGAGATAACCAATTGTCTTGCGGCGAAAGGAAACACTTTGCCGACTGATATAAAAAAGGTTTATTCTCATCCGCAGGCGTTAAAGCAATGCTCGGAATTTCTGAGCGGCGGCGGATACGAACCCGTTGAAGCGCAGAATACCGCGACTGCCGCAAAATATGTAAGTGAATGCGATGAGCCGTGCGCTGTGGTGTGTTCGGAAAACTGTGCGGAGCTTTACGGCTTGAAGATACTTAAAAGCAATATTTCAAACGTGCTTCCGAATTACACAAGATTTATATGCATAACAAAGGATTTCGCATTGTCGGGGGACGCGAAAACTATTTCGGTATCTCTTGAGATCCCAAATAAAAAAGGAAGTCTGTATCGTCTGCTTACCAAATTTTTTGTGAATGACATCGATCTTGAAAAAATAGAAAGCCGCCCTATTGCGGACGGCAGCTTTGATGTTAGATTTTTCCTTGATTTTGCGGGAAATGTCAACGATCCGAAAGTGAAATCGCTTCTTGTTGAACTTGCGGATGAACTTGACGATTTCAGATTTCTCGGGAATTACAGGGAATATTAGAGCCTGTTCTCATAGGAAAGGCTCTATTGAGTTTTTTTCTTCTGTATATTGTACGCAACTGCTGAAAGAAGCTTGTGAGGTACAAATCTTGCGGCGAATATGCCGAGCTGCATTTGCGCGGTGGGAATAATTATGGTTTTTCCTTCAAGACATTTGTCTATCGCGTATTTTGCGGCAAATTCCGCGGATATGGGCTTTACGCTGAAGCTGACGCCTGCCCTGTTATTAAAATTCGTATTTACAGGTCCGGGGCAGAAAACGCTTATTCCGACACGGCTTTTGCATCGTCTTAGTTCCTCGTATATTGCGAGAGAGAGCCTTACCGCATAATTTTTTGAAGCGTAGTATGAAGAAAGCAGCGGACCTGTCATGAAGCCTGCGCTTGACGCGACATTTAGTATGCGTCCGCCGTTTCTTTTTTTGAAATCGCGGAGAAAAAGCTTTGTTAATATATGAACGGCTTTTATGTTTACGTTTATCATGTTAAGCTCGTCCTTTAGATCGGTTTTGTCAAATTCGCCGAAAATTCCGTAGCCGGCATTGTTTACAAGAAGATCTATACTTTGTCCCCTGCATTGCTCATACAGTTTAAAGACCGAGGCTTCGTCCGCCAGATCGAGCGGTATTATCTGCGCCTTTGTTTTGAGATTTCCAGCGATTTTTTTCATGCTGTCGGTATTTCTTGCGGTGAGTATAAGCTCCCAGCCGAGCGACGAAAGATATATTGCCATTTCACGTCCGATTCCCGAGCTTGCTCCTGTTATAAGTGCTTTCATTGCGGTTATGACCTTTCTTTACATGAGATAATAATTATAATATGTGCGGTTTGAATGGGGTTTATGCTTTTTTAAAATTGATTGCGCAGTATGTTCGTTTCTTGCCTTGATGCAAGAAACGAACCAAAGAAAATCAAGCTTCCGCTCCGGCACAGCATACGCTGTGAGTCGCGAAAGCGAAAAATAATGACTGTTTTTATAGTCGGGGACTGTAAACGATAAAATTTCTCATTCAGCAAATAAATTTACATAAATTATACTAAACTTTTATATTTTATGAATGCGCAGGGACTTTTAATTCATTATATCACAAATATTGTTTTGTGTCAAAATTATCACTTTTGGCAGTATGCACAAAAAAGCGCGATTATTACCCGAAAATTTCTAACTCTGTGTTTTCTGTCTAATTTTAGAAAATGCTTGAAATCATTGGATTTGTGTGGTATAATATATAAGCGTGATTGCAACAGATATGCGTTGAAGCGGGAGGTTGCCGGCGGTATGTCGGGTTTTTCCGTGGAGTATGTCCGATTTTAAACCGGGCGACTGGGATATTTGAACACGGTTTGTGTTATTGCCTGCGGCATCCGATGCCAATGGTGTGACCTGTGTCCTGATGACAGTACCCGAATTCTTAAAAGAATGTCGGGATTTTTTATTGTTCCGTTTAGGAAACACACGGGAACGTGTCACATTCTCAGCTACAGCCCCCGACATCAATTTCAAGGAGGCGAAAAAAGTGGCAGTCAACGAAAAGATCAGAATCAAGATCAAGGGTTATGAACACGCAAAGGTGGACGCTGCGGCCGCAAAGATAGTTGAGGCAGCCAAGAGAAGCGGCGCAAGGGTTTCAGGACCTATTCCGCTCCCTACAAACAAAGAGGTTATAACGATCCTCAGAGCCGTTCACAAATATAAGGACAGCCGTGAGCAGTTCGAGATGAGAACACATAAAAGACTTATTGATGTTATCAGACCGACAGCTAAGACTACGGACGCTCTTCAGAAGCTGGAAATCCCGGCAGGCGTGGACATCGTAATGGAGCTTAAGTAATAAGCTTTTACAAAAGCCCCTGGTTCCGCAAGAAAAACCGATGCGGAATGTGATGGCGATAAGCCATCGGTCATGTTGGCGGAAGGGCCAACCAATAACCTTAACAGGAGGAAAAATACATGAAAAAAGGTATTATCGGCAAGAAAATCGGTATGACGCAGATTTTTGACGAGTCGGGAAAAGTTATTCCCGTAACAGTTGTCGAAGCAGGACCGTGCGTTGTCGTTCAGAAGAAAACCGTTGAAAACGACGGATACACAGCTGTTCAGCTGGGATATGACGACGTTAAGGCTTCAAGAGTAAATAAGCCTATGAAAGGTCATTTTGACAAGGCTGACGCCGCTTATAAGAAAAATCTCAAGGAATTCAGACTTGAAGACTGCGAATCTATCAATGTAGGAGATATTCTGAAGGCTGATACTTTTGCTGCCGGCGATATGGTCGACGTAAGCGGCACAAGCAAGGGTAAAGGATTCCAGGGTACAATTAAGCGTCACAACAACGCAAGACTTAAGGAAACACACGGTTCGGGTCCTGTTCACAGACATGCGGGTTCGATGGGCGCGTGTTCATCGCCTTCAAGAATATACAAGGGCAAGGGAATGCCGGGTCATATGGGCAGCGAAAAGGTCACTGTTCAGAATCTTGAGGTCGTAAAGGTAGACGCCGAAAATAATCTTATAGCACTCAAGGGTGCAATTCCGGGTCCTAAGGGCGGAGTTGTTACTATTGTTGACAGTGTGAAGGCTTAAAGAGAGGAGGAAGCATATATGTCAAAGGTTTCAGTTTATGATATGGCGGGAAATCAGGTTTCAGAAACAGAGCTTTCCGACGCTGTATTCGGTATAGAGCCAAACGAGGCTGTTATGCACGACGCAGTTGTGAATTACCTTGCAAATCAGCGTCAGGGCACACAATCTACGCTGACACGTACTGAAGTGCGCGGCGGCGGCAGAAAGCCATGGAGACAAAAGGGTACCGGTCATGCAAGACAGGGTTCGACCCGCGCTCCTCAGTGGGTACACGGCGGTGTAGCTTTGGGTCCTAAGCCGAGAGATTACAGATATACACTTAATAAGAAGGTAAAAAGACTTGCAATGAAGTCTGCGTTATCTTCAAAGGCTAAAGACGAAAATATTATCGTTTTAGACGCTCTTAATATGGACGAATTCAAGACAAAGACAATAGTCGCTATGCTCAAGGCGCTTAATGTTGAGGGCAAAGCTCTTATCGTTACGGAAGAAGCTGACAGAAAAGTCGTAAAGAGCGCGTCCAACATTCCGGGTGTTAAGACGGCGGCAGTAAACTCGCTTAATGTTTACGATATCTTGAACCATGAAAAATTTATCGTAGTTAAGAACGCTGTCGGAAAAATCGAGGAGGTGTACGCATAATGAAAGCTGCGCAGGACATCATCTTAAAACCGATCATCACGGAGAGAAGCATAGATCTTCTTCCTTCCGGAAAATACACCTTCAAGGTCGCTAAGGACGCAAACAAGGTTGAGATAGCTAAGGCAGTCGAAACTCTTTTTAATGTAGAGGTTACAAAGGTCAATACGCTTAACTGCAAGGGACGCGCAAGACGCGTCGGCAGATTTGAGGGTAAAAAGCCCGACTGGAAAAAGGCTATAGTTACTATAAATACAGAACCTGACGACAAGAAGACTAAGTCGTCTATCGAGTTCTTTGACGGTCTGTATTAATTTCAGACCTGTCCGGTATGGGAGTAATGCTCCCGCAAACAACGCATTTTAAGGAGTGAAAACAATGGCTATAAAGACCTATAAACCGACAACTCCGTCACGTCGTCAGATGACATGTACAGACTATTCGGAATTGTCAAAGGTTGCTCCGGAGAAAAGCCTGCTTGAACCATTAAAGAAGAAATCAGGCAGAAACAGCTACGGAAGAATAACAGTCCGTCACAGAGGCGGCGGCTCAAGAAGAAAATATCGTATTATTGACTTCAAACGCAATAAGGATGGTATGAACGCAAAGGTTATGACGCTTGAATACGATCCTAACCGTTCGGCATTTATCGCGCTTGTTCAGTATGAGGACGGCGAGAAGAGATATATTCTTGCACCAAACGGTCTTAAAGTAGGCGATACGGTCTGCTCCGGTCCTGACGCTGATATCAAGCCGGGCAACGCGCTTGAAATGATCAATATTCCGGTGGGTACGTTTATCCACGCTATCGAGCTTTATCCCGGAAAGGGCGCGCAGCTTGTACGTTCAGCCGGAAATATGGCACAGCTTATGGCTAAGGAAGGCAATTATGCGCTTGTAAGACTTCCTTCGGGCGAGCTTAGAAACGTTCCGATCAACTGCAAAGCTACAATCGGTCAGGTAAGCAATATCGACCATGAAAACGTTAACATCGGTAAGGCAGGAAGAACACGTCATATGGGTATCAGACCAACAGTCAGAGGTTCTGTAATGAACCCATGCGATCACCCGCACGGCGGTGGTGAGGGTAAATCACCTATCGGACGTCCGGGACCTGTTACTCCTTGGGGCAAGCCGGCGCTCGGCTATAAAACCCGTAAGAAGCATAACCGTTCCGATAAGTTTATTGTAAAACGCAGAAACGGCAAATAAGCTGAAAGGAGGAACTGATTAAATGAGCAGAAGTATTAAAAAAGGACCTTTCGTCCAGGAAGCTCTTTATAAGAGAGTTGTGGCAATGAACGAAGCCGGCGAAAAGAAGGTACTCAAGACATGGAGCAGAACTTCAACTATATTCCCCGAATTCGTAGGTCACACATTTGCAGTTCATGACGGACGCAAGCACGTTCCGGTTTATGTTACGGAAGATATGGTAGGTCACAAGTTAGGCGAATTTGCTCCGACCAGAACATATAAGGGACACGCCGGTTCAAAGACGACCAATAACGGCAAGAAATAGCGGAAGGAGGAATTCAGATGGAAGCCAGAGCATATCTGAGAAATGCTCGTATTGCACCGAGAAAGGTTCAGGTGGTTCTTGATCTTATCAGAAATAAGCCTGTAGACGTTGCACTTGCTACTCTCGATTATACACCGAAAGCTGCATGCGAAATACTTGCAAAGCTTTTGAAATCCGCTATTGCAAACGCAGAAAACAACAACAGCATGGACAAAGATAATCTTTACGTTGCTGAATGTTTTGTTTGCCCGGGTCCTATAATGAAGAGAATTATGCCAAGAGCACAGGGCAGAGCATACAGAATTTTGAAGAGAACATCACACGTTACAATTGTTCTTAAGGAAATCGAAGATTAATCCCAAGGAGGAAAAATAATGGGCCAGAAAGTTAATCCGCACGGTCTGCGTGTCGGCGTTATTAAGGATTGGGATTCCCGTTGGTTTGCGAATAAGTCAACTTTCGGCGACACTCTTGTTGAAGATTACAACGTTCGTAACTATATTAAAAAGAACTTGTATGCAGCAGGTGTTCCGAAAGTCGAGATCGAAAGATTCGCAGAAGATAAGGTGAGAATCCACATTCACTGTGCAAAGCCCGGTATCGTTATCGGAAGAGGCGGCACAGAAATCGAAAAACTTCGTGTAAAACTTGAAAAGATGATGGGCAAGCAGGTTGCCGTAAATATCGTTGAGGTCAAAAATCCCGATATCGATTCACAGCTTGTTGCTGAAAAGATCGCTCTCGATCTTGAAAACAGAATCTCATTCAGACGTACAATGAAGCAGGCTATCGGCAGAGCAATGCGTCTTGGCGCAAGAGGTATCAAGGTTATGGTATCGGGAAGACTTGCCGGAGCTGAAATCGCAAGAAGCGAAACATATCACGAGGGTACAATTCCGCTTCAGACGATCAGAGCCGATATAGACTACGGCTTTGCTGAGGCTGATACGACCTACGGCAAGCTTGGCGTTAAGGTATGGATCTATAAGGGCGAAGTGCTCAAGGGCGAAGCCGGCGCAAAGACCGAAGAGTCAAAAAGAGGCGGCAGAGATAACCGTGATAACAGAAGACGCGGCGGACAAAGACGCGACGCCAATAAAGCAAGAGAAGTCAGGAATGAAGGAGGTAACCGGTAATGCTGCTTCCTAAGAGAGTTAAGTACAGAAGAGTACACAGAGGCCGCCTTAAGGGTAAGGCAATGAGAGGCAATAAGGTAAATTACGGTGATTACGGTCTTCAGGCTTTAGAGCCTGCATGGATCACATCTAACCAGATCGAGTCGGCCCGTATCGCGATGACACGTTACATCAAGCGTGGCGGACAGGTTTGGATCAAGATTTTCCCCGATAAGCCTATCACAGAAAAGCCGGCTGAAACACGAATGGGTTCAGGTAAAGGTTCACCGGAATATTGGGTGGCTGTAGTAAAGCCGGGCAGAGTAATGTTCGAGATCGCAGGCGTTCCGGAGGAAACCGCGAGAGAGGCTATGCGTCTTGCAATGCATAAGCTCCCGATCAAATGTAAATTTGTTACAAAAGCAGAGCAAGGAGGGGAGCAGTAATGAAGGCATCTGAGATCAGAGATATGTCAGTTGAAGAAATGAACGAAAAGCTGACCGGCTTAAAGGAAGAGCTTTTTGCGCTCCGCTTTCAGCTTGCTGTAAACCAGCTTGACAATACGTCACGCCTGAAAGCTGTTAAGAAGGATATCGCAAGGATCAAGACAGTTATGCGTGAGGCTGAAATTCAGTCGGGCGCAGAGCAGTAAGAAAGGGAGGATCAAGCTGTGGCAGAAAGAAACCTCAGAAAAACAAGGGTCGGAAAAGTCGTAAGCGACAAGATGGACAAAACTATCGTTGTTGCTATCGCTGACAATGTTAAGCACCCTCTTTACAAGAAGATCATCAAGCGTACGGTAAAGCTCAAGGCGCACGATGAGAAAAACGAATGCCGCATCGGCGACAGAGTTGAGGTTATGGAAACACGTCCGCTTTCCAAAGACAAGAGATGGCGTGTTGTCAACATTATCGAAAGAGCTAAGTAATTTTAATTTATATAAGGGAAGCGAGTCGGAAAGAAACGCTTCTGAAAGGAGGAATCCGCTGTGATACAAATGCAGTCTTACATGAAGGTTGCTGATAACACAGGCGCAAAAGAGCTTATGTGTATCAGAGTTCTGGGCGGCACACGCAGAAGATACGCTAATATCGGCGATGTGGTAGTGGCTTCCGTTAAGAAAGCAACACCCGGCGGCGTTGTTAAGAAGGGCGACGTTGTTAAAGCGGTTATCGTTCGTTCAGCAAAGGGCCTGAGAAGAGAAGACGGCACATACATCAGATTTGATGAAAATGCAGCTGTTATCATAAAGGAAGATAAGAACCCAAGAGGTACGCGTATATTCGGACCTGTTGCAAGAGAGCTTCGCGACAAGGACTATATGAAAATATTGAGCCTTGCGCCGGAAGTATTATAATGGAGGTGTCATGATGAGCAAATTACATGTTAAAACAGGTGACACAGTCGTTTTGCTGACAGGTGACTATAAGGATAAGTTTGAAGGCAAGGGCAAGAGAAAGACCGGAAAGGTTCTGGAAGTAAGCCCGAAGGAAGGCAAGGTCATCGTTGAAGGCATCAACATGATAACAAAGCATATGAAGCCCACAAGAATGGGACAGTCGGGAAGCATTATCAAGGCAGAATCTCCGATATATGCCTGCAAGGTACAGCTTGTGTGTCCCAAATGCGGCAAGCCTACAAGAGTCGGTCACGGCTTTGAGGAAAAGACAAACGCTGCCGGCGATACAAAGAAGACACCGGTAAGGATCTGCAAGAAGTGCGGACACAATTTCTAATAGAAGGAGAAACGACATGGCAAGATTAAAAGATTATTATGTTGATACCGTAGCTCCTGCTTTGATGAAGAAATTCAACTACAAGAGTGTTATGGAAATTCCAAAGCTTGACAAGGTTGTTGTAAATGTCGGCGCCGGCGAAGCAATTTCAAATTCAAAGGTTATCGACGCTATTATAAACGATCTTATGCAGATCACAGGTCAAAGACCGGTAGTCTGCAGAGCAAAGAAATCCGTTGCAAACTTCAAGCTTCGTGAAGGAATGCCGATCGGCGTCAAGGTTACTTTAAGACGCGAGAATATGTATGAATTCGTTGACAAGCTTTTTAATGTTGCATTTCCTCGCGTAAGAGATTTCAGAGGAATAAATCCTAACTCTTTTGACGGCAAGGGCAATTATTCGACCGGTATCAAGGAACAGCTTATATTCCCTGAGATCGAATATGACAAGATCGACAAGGTAAGAGGAATGGATATAAACTTCATCACAACAGCAAAAACGGATGAAGAAGCAAAGGAACTGCTCGAAATGCTGGGCGCACCGTTTGCTAAGTAATTAGGGAGGATTTTTTGAAATGGCAAAAAAGGCAATGATTAATAAGCAGCAGAGAACTCCCAAGTATTCCACCAGAGCATATAACAGATGCAAAATCTGCGGCAGACCTCACGCATATCTGAGAAAATTCGGAATATGCCGTATCTGCTTCAGAGAACTCGCACACAAGGGACAGATCCCGGGTGTAAGAAAATCAAGCTGGTAAAAATACAAAGGAGGTCATTGGCATGCAGATTACAGATACAATAGCAGATTTGCTGACAAGAATTCGTAACGCGAGTTCCGCAAAGCACGCCACGGTTGACGTTCCTGCTTCAAATGTAAAGAAAGCTATCTCGCAGATCCTTGTTGACGAGGGTTATGTAAAGAGCTTTCAGTTCATTGAAGACGGCAAGCAGGGTATTATAAGAATTACTCTTAAATATACGGACAGCAAGTCACCTGTTATAACCGGACTTCGCAGGGTTTCAAAACCGGGTTTACGTATTTACTCAAGTTGTGAGGATATGCCTAAGGTCAGAAAGGGTCTTGGAATCGCGATCGTTTCAACATCAAAGGGTATCATGACAGATAAGAAAGCTCGTGAGCTTAATGTCGGCGGCGAGCTGTTAGCATTCGTTTGGTAAGGAGGACAGGGAAAATGTCACGTATAGGAAAAATGCCGATTAGCGTCCCTGCCGGAGTCGATGTTAAGATCGACAGCAACGTTGTTACAGTCAAGGGTCCTAAGGGCACACTCACAAGAGAATTTTCAAAAGCAATGATTATCGAGCTTAAGGACGGAGTTATAACAGTTGCCCGTCCTAATGACTTGAAAATAAACAGGAGTCTTCACGGTCTTACAAGAACGCTTATCAACAATATGGTTGAAGGCGTTACAAACGGATATTCAAAGACTCTTGAGATCGAAGGCGTCGGCTACCGTGCCGCAAAGCAGGGTAAGAACCTCGTTATGAACCTCGGTTACTCTCATCAGGTAATAGTTGCTGAAACCGACGGTATCACAATCGATGTTCCTCAGCCTAACAAGATCGTTATCAACGGAATCGATAAGCAGGCTGTCGGTCAGTTTGCCGCAGAGGTTCGTGAGAAGCGTCCGCCTGAGCCGTATAAGGGCAAGGGAATCAGATATGCCGGCGAGCGTATCATCCGCAAGGAAGGTAAGGCCGGTAAGGGCAAGAAGTAATAAAGGAGTGTAGGTGAAATGATTAAGAAGGCTGATACAAAAAAAGCCAGAGCAAAAAGACATACCAGAGTCCGCGGCAAGATTTCCGGTACTCCTGAACGTCCTCGTCTGAATGTATTCCGTTCTGCAAAGCACATCTATGCGCAGATCATTGATGATGTGAACGGAGTTACACTTGCTGCTGCTTCAAGCATGGATAAGGAGTTTGAAGGAAACGGCGGAAATACGGAAGGCGCACGCAAGGTCGGCGAAATGGTCGCAAAGCGCGCTGCCGACAAGGGAATTTCCGAGGTCGTATTTGACAGAGGCGGTTTCCTTTATCACGGAAGAGTTAAAGAGCTTGCTGAAGGCGCTCGTGAAAACGGACTGAAGTTCTAAGAAGGAGGTAATACTTTTGGCTAATATAGATGCAAAAGCATTGGAGCTTTCCGAAAAGGTCGTTTCCATTAACAGAGTTTCAAAGACAGTTAAGGGCGGACGTATTCTTAAGTTTGCTGCTCTCGTCGTTGTCGGCGACGGAAACGGAACAGTAGGCTTTGGTCTTGGTAAATCAGGAGAAGTTCCGGATGCAATACGCAAGGGCATAGAAGACGCTAAAAAGAATCTTGTAAAGATTCCTATGTACGGCACAACGATCCCTCATGAGATCGTGGGCGCGTTTGGTGCGGGAAGAGTTCTTATGAAGCCTGCCGCTCCCGGTACAGGCGTTATCGCAGGCGGTCCTGTCCGTGCCGTTATAGAAATGGCAGGAATCAAGGATATCAGAACAAAGTCCCTGCGTTCCAATAACCCCTGCAACGTTGTAAGAGCAACAATAAACGGTCTTACATCATGCGCAACTCTTAAAGAAGTTGCACAGAAGAGAGGCAAGTCTATCAAGGAAATTATAGGTTAAGGAGTGAGCGTAAAATGCAGATCAAGCTTGTAAAGAGCCTTATTGGCAGAAAAAAAGACCAGATCGCTACTGCTCATTCACTCGGTCTTAAAAAAGTCGGTCAGGTTGTAACGCAGCCTGACAATGAGCAGACAAAGGGTAAGATCAATAAAATTTCTCACCTCGTGGAGGTCATTGAAGCATAATAGATAAGGAGGTGCATCACGATGAAGTTACACGAATTATCACCGGCACCCGGCTCTGTTTCAGAGCGCAAGCGTGTGGGCAGAGGTCACGGCTCGGGAAACGGCAAGACGGCCGGCAAGGGTCATAAGGGACAGAATGCCCGTTCGGGCGGCGGTGTTAGGATCGGATTTGAAGGCGGACAGATGCCTTTGGCAAGAAGAATCCCGAAAAGAGGCTTCAACAATATCTTTGCCAAGAAATATTCGATCGTAAATGTTTCCGATTTAAGCAAGTTTGTTGACGGAACAGTTGTCGACACGGAAATGCTGATAGCTTCCGGACTTGTTAAAAAGGGAAACGACGGTGTCAAGGTTCTCGGAAACGGAGAGCTTACATCAAAAATCACTGTGAAAGCTGCTAAATTCTCAAAGAGCGCAATAGAAAAAATTGAAAAGGCCGGCGGGAAAGCAGAGGTGATTTAATGTGTTCCAGACATTGAGAAACGCATGGAAGGTTACGGAGATCCGTAAAAAGCTTCTGTTCACATTATTCATCATAATCGTATTCAGATTCGGAAGCGCATTAACAGTACCGTTTCTGAATTTGGCAACAGTACAGGGTTGGATGGAAGAAAACGCTACAGGCGGAAACTTTCTCGAATACCTGAACGTATTGACGGGCGGCGCGCTGTCAAAGGCGACGATATTCTCGCTTTCGATAACGCCATATATCAACGCTTCGATCATAGTCCAGCTTCTGACATATGCTTTGCCTCCTCTTGAAAGGCTTCAGCAGGAGGGCGAAGAGGGACGAAAGACTATAAACAAGATCACAGCGTTTGTGGCGCTTGGGCTCTCGATTTTCATGTCGGTGGCTTATTATTTCACTCTTAAAAATATGGGTGCGGTTGAATATACCACGGGCTTTGAAGGCGTATTTACCGCCATAGTAATATCGGCTTGTTTCGTTGCCGGAGCAATGTTGGTGGTATGGATGGGAAACAGAGTTAACGACAGAGGTATCGGAAACGGTATTTCAATGATACTTTTTGCGGGTATCGTCGCGAGATTTCCGACCGATGCGGGAACGCTCGTTGCTCTTACAAAGGAAACCCCTTCCAAGTATTTGTTCGTTTCGATCGGTATTTTGATCGTATTCGTTATCATGATCGGATTTGTCGTATTTATGAATGAATCCGAAAGAAGAATTCCGGTTCAGTACGCTAAAAGAGTTGTCGGCAGAAGACAGTACGGCGGACAGAGCACACACATTCCCGTAAAGGTTTGTATGAGCGGAGTTATGCCTATAATCTTCGCAATGGCTTTCATGTCGCTTCCAAGCACGATCGGAATGTTTAAACCGATGTATGCTGAACCTTCGGGTTTCTGGCAGAAATTCTATAACGGATTCCTGAGATTTTTCAGCACACAGACATTCACATACGCAATACTTTATTTCATTCTGATTATCGCATTTAACTACTTCTATGTATCGATGCAGTATAATCCGATTGAAATTGCAAATCAGCTTAGACAGAACAACGGCGGCATACCCGGAATCAGACCCGGAAAACCGACATCTGATTATATTCAGAGAGTTTTGTCAAAGATAACACTTGTCGGAGCTGTATTCCTTGGAATAATCGCAATATTCCCGATTTTCCTCGGTATGGCGGACGATAACCTCAGAAGTCTTTCAATGGGCGGTACTACAATGCTTATCGTTGTAAGCGTTGCTCTTGAAACGGTTCGTACATTGGAATCACAGCTGATGATGCGTCATCACAAGGGATTCCTTGAATAAGGAGGTCAAAGATGAATCTAATTCTGTTAGGCGCTCCGGGCGCCGGAAAGGGAACACAGGCGGAGGTAATATCCGACGCTCTAAGTATCCCACAGATCTCTACGGGAAATATCCTTAGAGAAGCTGTTAAGAACGGTACGGAATACGGTCTTAAGGCTAAGGCTGCTATGGACAGCGGCTCGCTTGTTTCCGATGATGTTGTTATCGGTATCTTAAAAGACAGGATCGCTGAGGACGACTGCAAAAACGGTTTTATCCTTGACGGTTTTCCGAGAACTGTACCGCAGGCTGAAGCTTTGGAAGCTATGGGCGTTAAAATCGATAAGGTAGTTGAAATATTTGTTCCGGACGAAACTATTCAGGGCAGACTTTCCGGAAGAAGAGTCTGCGAGGACTGCGGAGCTTCATATCACGTTGACTTCAAGCCTACAAAGGTTGAGGGCGTTTGCGATAAGTGCGGCGGAAAGGCAGTTCAGAGAAAAGACGATCATCCGGATACAGTTATAGAGCGTTTGAAGGTTTACCATGAACAGACAGCGCCGCTTAAGGATTTCTATTCTAAGAAAGGAATTCTTGAAACTGTTACAGGACAGGAGAGCGTTGAGGAAACTTCAAAGCTCGTGCTTAAAACGGTAGGAGCATAAGATCCATGGTAAGCGTTAAATCAAGTACTGATTTAGCTAAAATGCGTGAAGCCGGTCAGATCGCCGGCAGAGCGCTGAAGCTTGCGGGTGAATCTATAAAAGCAGGAATGACAACTAAAGCCCTCGACAAGATAATCCATGATTATATCACAGGATGCGGAGCAATACCGTCGTTTCTGAATTACGGCGGATTTAAGGGAAGCGCCTGCATATCAATAAACAATGAAGTTATTCACGGTATTCCGAGCCATAAAAAAAGGATCGCCGAGGGCGATATAGTGAGCGTTGACGTGGGAGCGTATTATAACGGCTTTCACGGCGATACATGCGCTACATTCGCTGTGGGAAAGATATCCGACGAGGCGAAGAAGCTCCTTGAAGTAACCGAGGCAAGCCTTTACGAAGGCATAAAGATGGCGCAGGTCGGCGCAAGGCTCGGAGATGTCAGCCATGCGGTTGAAGAATACTGTGCCTCGAGAGGCTACGGTATCGTAAGAAATTACTGCGGTCATGGGATAGGCAGGGAACTGCACGAACCTCCGGAAGTTCCGAATTACGGAAAGCCCGGACACGGACCGCGGCTTGTTGCCGGAATGACATTCTGCATCGAGCCTATGATAAATCAGAAGGGCGACGACGTAAAGGTTCTGAGGGACGGTTGGACAGTTGTAACAAAAAACGGTTCGCTGTCGGCGCATTTTGAACATGCGATAGCAGTAACGCCTTCGGGACCCGTGATATTGACGCAGCCTTGAGTCAAAAACGGCTGTATAAAACGAAAAACTTTGAAATGCGGCGTGTAAGACCGCGCACCGTAACCTATATGTGGAGGTATTAGTTTTGTCTAAGGAAGATGTAATTGAGTTGGAGGGTATCGTTGAGGAAGCTCTGCCGAACGCAATGTTCCGCGTAAAGCTGCCGAACGATCATGTAATTCTCGGTCACGTATCGGGAAAGCTTAGAATGAATTATATCAGAATAGTTCCCGGGGATAAGGTAACAGTTGAAATGTCACCTTATGACCTGACTAAGGGCAGAATCACCTGGAGAGCCAAATAAACGGCTTTTAAATAAACCGTCGGCGCAAAATGCGTCAGTCTATCAAGGAGGTATTTTCAATGAAAGTCAGACCTTCAGTTAAACCTATTTGCGAAAAATGCAAGGTTATTAAACGCAAGGGAAAAATAATGGTAATTTGCGAAAATCCAAAGCATAAACAGCGTCAGGGATAAGCCTTGACATTCTATTAACGGAGGTGCTATTAATTAATGGCAAGAATTTCTGGTGTTGACCTTCCGAAAGATAAGAGAGTCGAGATCGGCTTGACTTATATCTACGGAATCGGTCGTCCGACAGCTGTAAAGATCCTTAAGGAAACGGGCGTTAACCCTGACACGAGAGTAAAGGATCTTACAGAAGGCGACGTGGCAAAGCTGCGTGACTATATCGATAAAAACTGCAACGTTGAGGGCGACCTCAGAAGAGAGATCGCGCTCAACATAAAAAGACTTGTTGAGATCGGCTGCTACAGGGGCGTTCGTCACCGTAAGGGACTGCCTGTAAGAGGACAGAGAACAAAGACAAACGCAAGAACACGTAAGGGTCCTGCAAAGACGATCGCAAACAAGAAGAAGTAAGGAGGATTGAACAATGGCACAGCAGAAACCTAAAAAGGTTGCTATCAGACGACGCAGAGAGCGTAAAAACATTGAAAGCGGCGCAGTTCATATTCAGTCCACTTTCAATAACACGATCGTAACTATTACAGATACGCACGGCAACGCAATATCCTGGGCAAGCGCCGGAGGATTGGGCTTCAGAGGCTCAAGAAAGTCAACTCCGTTTGCTGCGCAGACAGCGGCTGAAACAGCTGCAAAGGCTGCTATGGAGCATGGTCTTAAATCCGTAGAGGTTTACGTTAAGGGACCGGGTTCAGGAAGAGAAGCGGCTATCAGAGCTTTGCAGACAGTCGGTCTGGAAGTTAAGATGATCAAAGACGTTACCCCTATTCCGCACAACGGATGCCGTCCTCCAAAGAGAAGACGCGTCTAATTAACAGGAGGTGCAAACAAATTGGCTATTAACAGAGAACCTATTCTCAAGAGATGCAGATACCTTGGAATCAGCCCCGCAGTTATGGGTATTTCTAAGGAAAGTAAGCGTAATCCTAACGCAAACAAGAGAAAGAAAGTTTCAGAATACGGAATGCAGCTTAAGGAAAAGCAGAAGCTGAAATTCATCTACGGCGTTCTGGAAAAGCCTTTCTACCACTATTTTGAAATCGCTGCAAAAATGGAGGGCAAGGCAGGTGAAAACCTGATCACAATTCTGGAGTCAAGACTTGACAACGTTGTGTTCAGAATGGGTCTTGCGCTTACAAGAAGAGAATCAAGACAGCTTGTTACACATGGACATTTCCTTGTAAACGGCGTAAGAGTTGATATCCCTTCTTACAGAGTAAAAGTCGGAGATACTATCGAACTTTCCGAAAACAGCAAGAAGAGTGACAAGTTCAAGGAGATTATCGAAGGCACAAAGGGCAGGGTAATTCCTCTTTGGCTTGAGGCAAACAAGGAAGCAGCAACCGCTAAGGTCGTACGCATGCCTGTTAAAGACGATATAGATTATGAGGTTGAAGAAACGTTTATCGTCGAGTTGTACTCAAAATAATAATAAATTACTTATTATTAGCCTGTTGATTTTATTTGAATGTCCTTTATCGGGACAAAAAGTGATTGCGAAATAGGAGGGTTCTTATGCTTGAAAAAATCGTAAAGCCGGAAATTGACACTGTAGAGCTGAAAACTGACGGCAAGTACGGTAAATTCGTATTGTCTCCGTTGGAGCGCGGATACGGTATAACGCTTGGCAACAGCTTAAGGCGTGTACTGCTCTCCTCACTGCCGGGCGTTGCAGTCAACTCAGTCAAGATAGACGGCGTACACCATGAAATGTCAACCATTCCGGGTGTAAAAGAGGATGTTACAGAAATAATCCTTGCGATAAAGGGACTTACAGCCAAGCTTTACGGCGAAGGACCTAAGACCGTTTATATTGAGGCAGAGGGCGAATGTGAAGTTACTGCCGGCGATATCAAAACAGACTCAGAGGTCAATATTCTTGATCCGGGAATGCATATAGCTACACTCGGGAAAGATGCGAAGCTTTATATGGAAATCACTATCGACAGAGGCAGAGGCTATGTTTCTGCCGAGCGCAACAAGCAGCAGGCAGGCGGAAGCATGCCGGTTGATGTGATCGCGGTTGATAGTATTTATACTCCTGTTTTGAAGGTGAATTACAAGGTCGAAGACACGCGTCTGGGCCAGGTAACTGATTTTGATAAGCTTACAATAGAGGTTTGGACAGATGGAACGATCTCAGCAAAGGAAGCGTTATCACAGGCAGCCAATCTCCTCAACGAGCATCTAAGACTTTTTGTTGACTTGTCTGATGAGGCAAGCATCGAAGAAGTTCTTGTGGACCAGGAGGACAAGGGTAAAGAAAAAATCCTTGAGATGACCATTGAGGAACTTGACTTATCGGTACGTTCATTCAATTGCTTAAAGCGTGCCGGAATTAATACCGTTGAAGACTTGATAACCAAGTCTGAAGAAGAAATGATGAAGGTTAGAAACCTTGGTAAAAAATCCTTTGATGAGGTTAAAGATAAGCTTCAATCACTTGGCTTTGACCTTAGCTCAGAAGAGGAATAAAACTGCCGGAAAGCCGTTTTGCGGTTTGTTCCCGCAATTTGAAAAGGAGTGAATAACGATGCCAGGTACAAGAAAGCTTGGAAGATCAACTGACCATAGAAGAGCAATGCTCAGAGCAATGGTTACTTACCTGCTTGAAAATGGACAGATTGAAACAACAGTAACAAGAGCTAAAGAAGTAAGAGCGGTTGCTGAAAAGATGATTACAATAGGCAAGAACAGCGATCTGCACTCCAAACGTCAGGTTTTTGCTTATGTTACTAAGGAAGACGTCGCTAAGAAGCTGTTTGATGAGATTTCACCTAAATATGCCGACAGAAACGGCGGATATACAAGGATCGTAAAGATCGGTCCGCGCCGCGGCGACGCTGCTGAAATGGCTATTATTCAGCTTGTTTGATTATTTTATATCGTATTTGTTATGCAGAGCTTTAGCGGCTCTGCATATTTTATTTTTATCAGTTTATGCAATGTGTATGTTTATTTCTTGCCTTGATGTAAGAAATGAACCAAAGAAAATCAAGCTTCCGCTTCGGCACAGCCTGCGCTGTGAGTCGCGAAAGCGTAAAATAAGAAATGTATTGATAGTCGGGGACTGTAAATGATAATTCTTATCAATGAACTTGTTTCAATTTCAAGTAGGATGACTATACATAGATATGCCCCTATGTCAATTTATGACAGAGGGGCAGTATTTATTTCTTAACGATTTTGTAATAGGTTTTAGCTGTCAGCATATAAATTATCGCATAAATGACTGCAAATGCAAGAAAGACGCAGATCGAACTTGCCATAAACAATTTGGTATTCGTCAGCTGAAGCATAGCAAGAATTTTACGCACGATAGGGAAGGCGAACACTATATGAATTCCGGCTGTAAAAAGCGGCATAAAGAAAACGGTAAGCACCTGAGAACGTATGGAGCTTTTAATTTCCTGCCGACTCATACCGACTTTCTGCATAATTTCAAAACGGTCTTTGTCGTCATAGCCTTCGGAGATCTGCTTGTAATAAATGATGAGGACGGTCGCCATTGTGAACAGCAGACCAAGGAAAATACCGAGAAAAAACAGACTTCCGTATAACCCGTAGGCATCGCTGCGATTTTCTTCACGGCAATCTACATTGCACTTTATACCGCTGTTTTTGATTTCGGATTGAATATTATTGAAAAATTGCAGCTGTTTTTGGGTATTTCCGTCAATATCGATCCCCAAGTAAAATTCCAGATCGCTTGCGTTATCGCCGTAAGCGTTTTTTTGCTGCTCATAAATATCGCTTATGACCGACATATCGCTTACAACGATTCCGTGAGTAGAGCATATATCCGCGCTTACCATGCCGTTTCCTACAAAGCTTTCGGTATATTCGGTTATCCTGTATGTCTTTCCGAAAAGGTCAAATGTGTCTTTTTTATACTTGTCACGGTTTGAGTAAAAAATAACCTCGTCTTTTTCAAGAGAAATATCCCTGCCGGTAAATACGGCATAATCCTCGGCGGTTATGAAAAACAGATTGCATATATTATTTATAAGACTCAGGTCATCGGAATCATTGACGTTAAAAGTGTTAACTCCGTCGTATACCGCCATAAACTGCAATTCGGTATAGCAGATTTTTCGGTTTGTTTTTATATTGTCCGACTCGGCTTTTTGGTCTATAATATCAACAATAGCCTGATTTGTCTTTTCGACGCTTTGACCGCCGTAGATCTCGATCTGATATGGATAACGATCAAGCAGCGTATCCTCTATTCCTGCTATAAGCGAACCCGTAGACGATACCATAACGAGTACCATAGTGGACAGAATACATATATTCGCAAGTCCCACGGCGTTTTGTTTCATACGGTACATCATACCGGAAATACTGATAAAATGACTGGTTTTGTAGTAGTATCTCTTGTTCTTTTTAAGGATTTTCAGAAATGTGATACTTCCTGCGGAAAAAATCAGATAAGTTCCGGCTATGACCAGAATGACCGCTACGAAAAACACGCTTAACGCCATAATGGGATTTTTTATAGTGAGAGAAATATAATATCCAACACCAAGACAGCCAAGTCCGAGAAGCGCTGTAAACCATTTTGCTTTCGGTTCTTTTTCGCCGGTATTGCCGCCGTTAAGCAATTCGATCGGCTTTGAAAGATGTATCATTCTAAGCGAGTTTAAGAAGATAAGAAGAAATATGATTCCGAAAAGCGCGGCTGAATTGACTATGGCTTCTCCTGATATGTAAAAGCCGAACGAGATATCGGCTCTTATGATTTTCGCTATTATAAGATACATCAGCTTATCAAGAAGAAATCCGACACAGAAGCCGCATACAAGACTGATAACGGCAACATATATGCTTTCATAGCCTATGACCTTTGCGATATGTCTTTTTTCCATGCCAAGAATATTATAGAGTCCGAACTCCTTTTTACGGTTTTTGGTAAGAAAGCTGTTGGTATAGAACAGGAATATAGCCGCGAATATCGCTATTATATTGCTGCCGAGTTTCAGCGTATACGCGACCGTGTCCGCGCCGATCATATTTTCGATACTCTTATTGAGCGAAAGAGATTTCATGATGTAGTACATAGCGATCGTGAAAATACAGGTAAGAATATACGGGAAATATGTTCGTGAATTTTTTCTGATATTGTCAAAAGCAAGCTTCGGGTACATCATCTTACATCACCGCCCGACGCAAGTAAAGTTAGGGTATCGGAAATTTTCTGATACATCTCCTCATTGGTGCAGTTTCCTCTGTAAATCTGATGGAACACCTCACCGTCCTTTATGAACAGCACACGTCCGGCGCAGCTTGCGGCTCTTGACGAATGAGTTACCATGAGAATGGTCTGTCCCGATTTATTCAGGTCGTAGAATACATTCAGAAGATCGTCAGTTGATTTTGAATCCAACGCGCCCGTAGGCTCGTCCGCAAGAATGAGCTTGGGTTCTGTAATGATCGCTCTTGCTACAGCCGCGCGCTGTTTCTGTCCGCCTGAAACCTCGTAAGGGTACTTGTTTAACAGACTCATGATCCCCAGCCGATTAGCAAGCGGAAGCAGTTTTCGGTTCATCATCTCGTATTGATTCCCCGAAAGTACCAGCGGCAGAAAAATATTATCTCTCAGACTGAACGTATCGAGCAGATTGAAATCCTGAAAGACAAATCCTAAATTTTCACGCCTGAATGATGCCAGTTCTTTTTCTTTGATTTTCGACAATGATTTTCCGTCAAGATAGACTTCTCCGCCTGTCGGTCTGTCAAGTGCGGCGAGTATGTTGAGAAGGGTGGTTTTACCCGATCCCGATTCTCCCATGATCGCGACATACTCTCCCGGTTCCACAGAAAAATTTACGTTGGAAAGAGCCTTGACCTGATTTCCTCCAAAACGTGTCGTATAGATTTTCTCAAGGCTTCTGACCTCTAAAATTGACATATTAATGCCTCCTTTATCAGATTCTCCCGGAAACTCGGTTCCAAGGAGCGAGACAATGCCGTGCGAAACCGTCAGGCGGTTTCTGCACGATATTGCCTTGATAAATCTATTATAACATCAAAATCGAAAACGCAACATTGATTCGTGTGACATTCCGACAGTTTTATATGACATTTTTGTAATATCACTTAATAATAAATTCTTCTGTGCTAAGATCAATGAAAATTGACGTACCTTTTCCGACTTCCGATTTTACGGAAATTTTATGACCTAATTTATCGCATATCCTTTTGCAAAGATACATTCCCAGACCCGTAGACTTTTCATCGGTGCGTCCGCTCATTCCCGTGTATCCTTTTTCAAAAATTCTCGGCATATCATCGGGTAAGATTCCTATTCCCGTATCGCTCACAGAAAGGATATCGTTCTCAAATTTTATTTCCACATGTCCCTTTATTGTATATTTTACAGCGTTTGACAACAGCTGTTCTACGACAAATACAAGCCATTTTTCATCTGTAAGCGCTTTAGCGTTTACAGGCGAATATTCAAGGCTTATTCTGCGTCTTATAAATAACGGCGCATATCTGCGTACAGCCTGTTTTACGATAGAGTCGATATCGTACCGCTTTATGACAAAGTCGTTGGAATCGCTGTCCAGACGTATATAATGCAGCGCCATTTCAGCGTACTGCTCGATTCTGAAAAGCTCTGCGGACAGTTCCCGGCTTTTATCTGTATCATCCGTCTGCAAGATCATCTGCATTGCGGAAATCGGCGTTTTAATTTGGTGAACCCAGATCGTAAAATAATCGTCGCTGTCCCTTTGGTGATTGCGCATTACTGTGATATTCTGCTGATTGATTTCCGATAGCCGCTGTGCTATATTCTGCAAATCGTTTTGTATGAGATTTTCAGGCGCGGGAAGCATATCTGTCATAAGCGGCAGATTCCGATATATTTCTTTAAGCAGGATATGACGCTTTCTGAATCTTGAAAAGCCTGTAAAGACAATGACCGAGCTTATTGCGCAGCAGATCAGGAACGCATAGACAACAGCTTCGGCATACGTATCATATAGTATAAAAATTATCAAAAAAATCACGGAAAAAGTTAAAAGCAATAAAAAGTCTTTCCGATACTTTTGAAGATATTTAAAAAAGAGTTTCATTCGATAATATACCCGCTTCCGACTTTGGTTTTAATAAAATCTGTAAGACCTGCGGACTCCAACTTCTTTCTCAGCCTTGTGACATTGACGGTCAGCGTGTTTTCCTCGACATAGCAGTCAATTTGCCACAGCTTGTTCATAAGAGTTTCGCGGCTTACGATTTTCCCCTTATTTTCCATAAGCGTTTGCAGTATACGGAAATCGTTTTTAGTAAGATCTATTGTTTGCTCGTTGTAGACAAGCGTTGCGTCATTCAGATTCAGTATTGCGCCGTTATGCTCCAGTATGGGCAGCTTGTTTCCCATATCGTATGTGCGGCGGAGCATAGCCTGAATTTTTGCGGTCATAACATCCAGATCGACAGGCTTTGAAATGAAATCGTCTCCGCCCATGTTCATAGCCATTACTATATTCATGTTGTCCGCTGCCGATGAAATAAATATTATGGGAACTTCCGATATTTCCCTTAATTTACTGCACCAATGATAGCCGTTGAAAAACGGCAGTTTGATATCCATAAGGATTATGTGCGGATCGAACTTGGTAAACTCGCCTGTAACGTCGTAAAAGTTTTCCGTACACTTCACGCAATAGTCCCAGTTTTCAAGATGTGTTTTCATAAGTCCTGCGATCGTAAAATCATCTTCGATGATAAGAATTTTGTACATAAGCATCACCCGAATAATAGATTGGTAAATTTTTATTTATGGTATAATTTCCGATATGCATGAAGTAAATCTTTGCTTCAAGATGTGCAAGGACTTGTGATTTTTAATGCTTTGTAATTATTGATTTCCGTGGCAAATTTCAGAAGTAAAAAAATCTTTTTCATAACAGACTGATAATCAACCGTCTGCCGGGCTTAAATCAGAAAGCTTGGCGGAATACTGCCAGTCGGTAATTTCAATTTTTTCGCCGTTATAATTTCTGCGGTATACAAATACGCCCTCGC
Source organism: Clostridium sp. (assembly GCA_023664445.1). Taxonomy (GTDB): domain Bacteria; phylum Bacillota; class Clostridia; order Oscillospirales; family Ruminococcaceae; genus Porcipelethomonas. Next base: position 31,044 of record JAMPFN010000009.1, read on the forward strand.
GGCTGAACTCCGTTTCATCTGTGAAATAAAACTGTCTGAAGCCGTCGGAAAAATCGGCGTAAACGGTATCGCTTTGCTTTCCGTATTCAATGATCGGCTGAAAGGTAAAGCCGGCGTCTGCCGCATAGGTTTGCGCTGCCGTTTCATAATAGCCTCTGATGTACATGCTCTCGGCGGTGAAAGCGTTCTCGCCTATGCTCTTTATTCCCGATCCCATAATGACGCTTATGATATTGTCACAGCCGTAGAACGCGCCCGTACATATATATTCAACGCTGTCAGGGATAGAAACGTAATTTATCTTGAATTCTCTGACGCTTTCAAAGCCTGTAAATAAATTTGCGGAGATAACTCTTATTCCGTCAGGAACAATAATGGTTTCGGCTGAACCCGTGTAACCGTAAAGAATATCCTTATTGAGAATGATGAAATCTCCTCTTTTTTGGAGAGTATCTTCAAACGGAGTATCGTAGAAAGGATAGTAGCCGATATTGGTGATTTTTCCTTGTATTTCCACTTTGCTGAGTTGGTGACAATTTGAAAACGCGCTGTTTCCTATCTGTGTTACCGAATCCGGGATAGTAACGGCAGTCAAATCCTGCTGTCCGACAAAAGCCCTGTCATCGATAGCGGTCACATTTTGGGAATCGAGAGCGGAGGGTATACTCATATTATCTTCAAATACAGCTCCGTCGGTGGCTCTTATCTTTATGCTTCCGTCAGCAAGCGCACAATAGGAAAAGCGGTCGTCCTCTGTTGAAACAACGTAAGTTTCGCTTCCATCAACAGACATAAGCTCAACGGAAATGCATATCGTAAAAATCATTGCTGAAAGTATATATGCCGCAATATTTCTCATTTTTTTCATTACTTTTCCCCTTTCTTTTTTCTGAATACAAAAAGCTTGCTGAAAAAATAATTGAGTATAAGTATAATAACCTGTGAAAGCATAGTCCAAATAAACTCGTTCATTTTTTCAGGCGAGCCTGTAAGTTTGTTCACAAGCGAAATCGACATGAAGCCGCTTTGATAATTTATGCTGTCAAGAGAAAACAGCCCGATGAAAAATCCCGAATACTTTTCAATGAATATAAAGGTTATCAGCATGTCAAGCAGAAATGTAACGCCTCTGCCTGCATAGAACGAAACCGCTTCCTTGACAAGCTGTCCGGCGTTTTCCGTTTTGCTTTTGAAAACAAATTTCTTGTTTGTTATAAACGCAAACGTAATTGCCGTTATCTGCGCTATAGCGGTTGCGATCATCGAAGCGAATCCAAGATCGCCCAAAAGCATTCTCGAACCGAATCGTGCAATATAATAAACAAGCGTTGTACAGCCGCCGAAGAAGATATACATTATCGCTTCTTCATATTTATGATAAAGTTTTTTCAGCATGTTATTTTACCTCAATCCCTTTTTCCTTTGGGAAATATTTTTTATATGTAATGATAAACAATATCACCGAGAGCGTTGCCGCAAGATAATCTGTTATAGGCTGTGACATTACCAATGTAGTTTCCGTTTTGAAAATAGCGTTCATTGTGAAGATGATAGGCATGTAAAGCAGTCCCTGACGGCTTATCGACAGAATAAGCGACGGTAAAGCCGCGCCTGTCGACTGTATAGCGTTGATAAAAACAAAGAGTATGCCTAAAACCGGTCCGGAATAAATATATATTCTTGCAAATCTCATACCGTAATCGAAAGCCGCTTCGTCCTCCAAAAACGCGCTTACGAGCGGTCCTGCGCCAAGATAGCCGATAGCTGTCATGACCGCGCTTAGTCCGAATGCAAGACAAACGGAAAATTTAAGCACGGAAATATATCTCTTTCGGTTTCCTGAGCCGAAGCAATATCCCAAAAGCGGCTGTATACCGGTGCCGACGCCGATAAGAAGCATTACGACTATCATATTTACTTTCATTGCAACGCCCATGCCGGCAACTGCCATATCGCCGTATTTTTTCATAAGGTTATTTACTATTATATTTGACGTGCTCATAAGAATACTGTTGAGAGAAGCAGGTATGCCTATTGCGAAAACCCCCGTCGCAATATGATTTTTTATCCTGTAATCGTGCGGTTTTATCGAAAGTATGGAACGTTTTGAAACAAGATGTATAAAATAGAAAACTGCCGAAAAAAGATTGCCGATAACTGTCGCTATTGCGGCTCCCGCAACGTTCCAACCGAACAGAAGTATCATTATCGGATCAAGAACTATATTTATAAGATTGCCGATTATCATACCTGACATCGCCGTTTTCGCGCGTCCCTCGGCGCGGATTATGTTACTGAAAGCGTTGCCTATTATAAGAAACGGTATGCCTGCCGACACGACATTCATATACTGCATAGTGTATTCCATTGTGTCGTCGCTTGCGCCTATCATTTTGCAAAGCGGTCTTGAAAAAAGCCAGATAGCGATCATGGAAACGACGCCTATTATAAGTCCCGTCCAAAAGCAAAATGACGATGTATTTTTTGCGTATTCGTCGCGTCCCTCTCCGAGCATTCTTGAGATAAGCGATGTTCCGCCTATGCCGAACAGCATACCTATCGCCATGAATACCAGAAACGCCGGAGTCGCGATAGAAACCGCTGCAACCATATACGCGTTTTTTGTCTGTCCTATAAAAAAAGTATCTGCCAGGTTATAAAGCAGAACCATTATCATGCTTACAACCGACGGAACAATATTACTGATTACCGCTTTGGGTACAGGGGCGCTTTTAAATACTTCTATTGTTTTTTCCTGCATCTGCTTTTTCTCCTGTTTTTATATTTTCAGAGCTTGTACGGCAGCATTAGTCATATAGTTATATTTTGAGCAAAAATGCTGAACAGACTCCTTTTATATTCTATCATTTTTCAGCAGAAATGTCAAATATTCATATATTCCTTACATATAAGTCAATTTTTGAGAAACTTATGGGGGATCTTCTGCCATATGGGGGACTCTGTCCCCCAACCCCCCTGCCAAAGGGAATGACCTCTTACCGAGGCGGTCCCCGCTGTCCCTTCGGGACATCTCCCCACCCCGTGGGGAGTTACCCTTTGGAAACCTCATGATTTTTGGTATTACTTCCCTAAAGGAAAGTAATACCAAAAATGTGGGTGATCACACAAAACATTCTTGGCAAAGGTCGGGAGATAAAGCCCCTCAAATTCTGAAAATTGAATTATTGCTAAATGGTAAAATTTGTCATTTGAAGTCCCCAACTATAAATACAATCCCTATTTCTCGCTTTCGCGACTCACAGCGTATGCTGTGCCGGAGCGGAAGCTTGATTTTCTTTGGTTCGTTTCTTGCATCAAGGCAAGAAACGAACAGATTGCACAATTCAGTTCTTGGGGACAGGCTTCAATTGTTCCTGATAATATCGGAAACTTCTTGGAGAGATATAAAGGCAGTCGAATCAATATCATGGACTATCTTTTTAAGCTTATTTATTTGAAAGTGGTTCACAATAAAATAAATGATCTCCTTATTCTCTTTTGAATATCCGCCTACAGCATTGACTATCGTACCGCTTGATTGGAAATTTTCAGTCAGAGCGTCGGATATTTTATCAGCCTTTGTAGTGATTATCATAGCACATTTTGATCTGTCTATTCCTTCAACAACAAAATCCACAGTTCTTGAACCAACATAATAAGTCACGACCGAATACAGCGGCAGTATCCAGCTGTTTATCGCTATTCCGCAGACAATATAAAGCAGCGTGTTGAATATCATTACGAATGTGCCTATAGATATTCCTATTTTTTTGGCAAAAATCACGGAGAATACGTCAATTCCGTCTATAGCTCCGCCGAATCGTATTGTCAAACCGCTACCTATACCCGATATAACGCCGCCGAATATAGCGCAAAGCAGCAAGTCCGAGCCTGCCAGCGGTGAGATAAACGAAACGTCAATAGGCAGTACTCTCATTATCAGGAATGACATTATAGAATATACCGCTACGGTATATATGGAATATACGGTAAATACTGCGCCTTGTTTTTTCAGCCCGAAACAAAAGACGGGTATATTCAGTATAATAAGGAAATGTGAAAGAGTAAGGTATGCGGGAGTGACTTGGTCGAGCAGCATCGAAAGTCCGGAAATTCCGCTATCATATAATTTCACCGGAAAAAGAAAGATCGTGACGCCAAACGCATTGATGACTCCTGCTATAGTCAGAAAAACAAAAGTCAATGGATTGATCTCTTTTAATTCCGATAACATACCCGATATTTTCTTCAACATAATTTTCCCCTATACTATATCCTGTTCACAAAAAATCTCATAAAATTAAAACTGCACATCCTTGATACCGCATTGTATCAAAAAAGATGTGCAGTTATTGGTCGAGGTGACGGGACTTGAACCCACGGCCTCTGCGTCCCGAACGCAGCGCTCTACCAAACTGAGCCACACCTCGATCACAACATTAATTATACCACATTTTAAAACAATTGTAAAGAGATATTTTTCAAAAAAATCAGATTTTTTATTTATTTGTGTTATAAGAGCCGGTTTTGTATCTTTCTGCGCACGTCTTTTCGGTAAATTTTGATGAATTCTGCTTCAAAAACCCTTGCAATACACCGGTATTCTTGCGGATCTTTTCCTTGATTTCAACAAAATCTTGCTCGAAAGTCCGCACACACAAAGATACCAAACAGGCTCCTAAAACAATTTTTTTACTGTCGGTATGGTCATTCCGCCGATAGCGTTTCCCAAAACCACGGTTAGAATATACAATATGCCTTTAACATTGGGTATAGCTGCGAAGTAATAAAAGCAATCCGCAACGGAATGATTGAATCCGCAGAGTATGAACACCATTACGGGAATAACAGTACCGAAAACCAAAGAAACGTCGCTTCCGCTTTTTTTGCAGCTTGCCGCGTTATCAACAGCTATGTACATAAGCATTCCGCAGAAATATCCGAGTATGAGCTGACTGAAAATATTATCTCCCGTTTTGGCTTCCATTATAGCGTCAGCACGGGCGTTAATGCCGTCCCATATACGGGTAAAAGATATTGCAAACGCCGCAAATACAGTACCGCAGACATTTCCGATAAGTATTCTGATAACATAAAGAATGTATTTGGGTTTGTTTTCGGGAATATATCCTACTTTTCCCGTATAAAGCAAAAATCCGAATCTGATTATGGTAAAAAGTCCAAGGCTGAAAAGAAACGCGCCCATGTATTTATTGTCAACCGAAAGATTTACGATACCGCCTATGCCGATAAGAATACCCGACATAACCGATTTTGCGTATATGCTTTTAACAGATTCATTCATTTTTTTGTACCTCTTTTGAGTTTTATTTTAATTTTATGTGAACACAATTCAATTTTCAGAACTTTATTTGAATTATAATTGCTGAATGGAAAAGTTTTTCATTTTACAGTCCCCGACTATAAAAACAGTTTAATATATTCGCTTCTGCGACTCACAGCGTAAGCTGTGCCGGAGCGGAAGCTTGATTTTCTTTGGTTCGTTTCTTGCATCAAGGCAAGAAATGAACAGACTGTCAAGTTTGACTTTACTTTTTTGCCATTTTATTATATAATATATAATAATTGGAAATAGGCAATAGAATAACGCAAAACCTTATTCTATAATCTGTTTTCAAAATCTCTGACTAAAAAGGGGGCGGTATTATGTACGATGAATCCAAAGGCAAGCGTAAGCTGAGATATGACAGGATCATACTGGTCGCTGCCGCTCTGCTGTTTATGGTTTACGCCGCGGTACAGCTTCTCGGAAAAGATCATGAGACTGAAGATGTCATCGAACCGGTAAAGGAATTTACCCCTGTAATATATTTAAGTCCGTCAAATCAGATAAATAACGCATATGCGGCAGGCAATACAAATGAGGCGGGCATCATGCAGAGAATCGGAAAACGAGCTAAAAGCCTGCTTGAAGAAAAAGGCGTAACAGTTTATATTTCAGATGTAGAAACTCCTTTGCAGGATAAGATAGATTTTTCAAACGATAACGAGATAACCGCCTATGTCGCGATACATTCAAATACGGGCAGCGACACTATCGCAAAAGAGGGAGCGATTTGCTTTTACGACCCGAATAAATACGGAAGCCATGAGCTTGCGAAATATATCTACAATAAGGTATCGGCGCTTACTCCCAATGAGGACAGGGGAGTTATGAACGGCGCGGAAGGCTCCGATTATCTTTACGAGGTCGCGGAGGTCAAAGCGCCCGATTGTCTTGTCGAAGTGGAATTTCACAATGAAATAGGAAACGCCAACTGGATAATAGAAAACACCGATGAACTCGGACAAGCCGTTGCCGACGGAATAATGGATTACATAAGCTTTGCCGAAGCGGTATATTATCGGCAATATGGAGAAAGCGGTGAAACTCAGAGCAATGAATAAGATCAATTATCAAACAGAACTTGAAAAGCTGATAGAAAAATACTGTGCGAACGGAAAAACGCCGTCAGCGCTTCTTCACAGCTGCTGCGGTCCGTGCAGCAGTTATGTTCTTGAATACCTGACAAAGTATTTTGAGGTGATACTATATTTTTATAACCCGAATATTCACCCTAAGGAGGAATATTTAAAAAGACTTGAAGCACAGAAAAACGTACTTGAACGAATGACATTTGCAAATAAAGTAAAGCTTATCGAGGGCGGATATGAACAGGCGGAATTTTTTGATGCTGTAAAGGGATATGAAAATGAACCCGAGGGCGGAAAGCGATGTGAAAAATGCATTGAAATGCGCATGAAAAAAGCGGCAGAAGCCGCCATGAAATACGGTACGGACTTTTTTGCGACAACGCTTACGGTAAGTCCGCATAAAAACGCTTTTTATATAAATAAAACAGGAAAAGAAATCGAAAGCCAAAGCGGTGTTTCATATCTTCTTTCCGATTTCAAAAAGAAAAACGGCTATAAACGTTCAATAGAGCTTTGCCATGAATACGGCATATACCGTCAGAATTACTGCGGCTGTGTTTATAGCTTCAGGGACGAAGTATAGAAGAAGCCTCTATGAATGGCTCTAAAGCTCATCGGGGTCAAATTCTTCTTCTTTATTGTTCAGCGCGATATTCAGTATCCTGCTGTAAAAGCCTGCCGGGTCAAGCATGATATTTCTGCCTATCATTTCCGCCTGTGTCTTATCGGGCGCGAAAAGCTTGAGGTCGAGCAGATCGTCGCCTACGTCAAGACAGCGGCAGTGAACATAATACCCTTTTTTTAGCTCTATATACTCTATCTTGACTTCGTTTTCGTATTTTATTTTTGCAAAATATCTGAGCGCCGCCTGTACTATCTTATCTCTGTAAGACTTTGGGGCATATTCCCTAAGAGTTCTTGCACAGCTTACGCCTTTTTCGGTAAGTGTATATATCTTCGAGCTGTTCTCTTGTATTTCCGCGCTTACCGAGTCGTTTTTTATGAGATAATCTATCGCTTCCTGATACATAAAATAATTTATGATACCGGTCGTCACAGCTATATCGTAAAGCTGTTCGGATTCGACCGGTTTATTTATGCGGTAAAGCAGATAGCAGATAAGGATCTTGACCGTCTGTATATCTTTTATCTCCATTGAAGCAAGTTCGGACATTTTTGTAGTATTTTCATCCATAAAACACACTCCGAGCTGTCAAATAAAATTCGGATAATCGAGCATATGCGAAAGAATAGCGATATTTACAGCCGCTTCAACGCACGGAACAGCTCTTGGCACTATGCATGGATCGTGTCTGCCCTTTATAACGAGCGTGTCATTTTTCATATTTCCGTAATCTATGGTTTCCTGCGGCTTAGATATTGAAGGCGTTGGTTTTATTGCGACGTTCATCGTTATCGGCATACCGGACGAGATTCCGCCGAGTATTCCGCCGTGATTATTTGTTTTGGTTTTTACATGACCTCTGTCGTCTATATAAAAGTCGTCGTTATTCTGGCTTCCGACCATTTTAGCGGTCAGAAAACCTGCGCCGAATTCAAGTCCCTTTACGGCGGGAATTCCGAAAATAAGCTGTGCAATGGAATTTTCAAGCCCGTCAAATATAGGCGAACCGATACCGGCAGGAACATTCACGCACGCGCATTCTATAATTCCTCCCAAGGATTCTCCGCCGATCCTTGCGTTTTGTATATCCGCAAACATTTTCTCGCCCTGTTCGTCGTTTATGACGGGGAATTTTTTATATCTGATATCGAGTATATCCTGTTTGTTTACGTTTGTTCTGTCAAACACGTCGTCTTTGATATTGTGTATTTCGGAAATATGCGCGCCCGTGTAAATACCCCTTTTTTCGAGTATTTGTCCGCAAAGAGCGCCCGCAAAGCACAAAGGAGCGGTAAGCCGTCCGGAGAAATGACCTCCTCCTCTTACGTCGTTAAATCCCTTGTATCTGACCGCGCCCGTATAATCCGCGTGTCCCGGACGCGCAAGCTTTGAGATGTTTGAATAATCCTTTGAACGTGTGTCGGTGTTTTGTATAAATGCGCATAGAGGCGTGCCTGTAGTCTTATCGTTCACAAGTCCCGACATGATCTGCGGAAGATCCCTTTCGTTCCTCATTGTGGTCGTACCGTCTTTTTTCGGAGCTCTCCTTGCGAGAAAGCGTCCCAGTTCCTCTATATCGATATGCTCTCCGGGCGGAAGATTATCTATAACAATGCCTATCGCCGGACCGTGTGATTCCCCAAAAATTGAAAATGAAATACGATTATTCCATGTTGATGACATTAGCGGTTCCTCCCAAATTTATGTAATCCTTGAAAAAATCAGGATATGATTTTTCAACCGATCCGGCATTTTTTATTATTACCGGTTCTGTACAGACGGTTGAAGCTATTGCAGCGCTCATAGCTATCCTGTGATCTCCTGCGCTGTCGACAGTTCCTCCTTTCAGCTCCGAATGCTCTATCACAAGCCCGTCGTCCGAAGCGGTTACCCTGCCGCCCAGCGCGTTCAGCGCGTTTGCGGTGGTTTCAAGCCTGTCGCTTTCTTTAATTTTAAGCCGCGCGGCATTGTATATTACCGACCTGCCTTTTGAAAACGTACCTATAACGCCAAGTATAGGGACAAGGTCGGGAATATCCGAAGCATCGACATTAAAACCGTCCGTATTTGATGGATCATTATTATTATAACACAAGCTTTTGATAATTTCAACAATTTTCTTGTCGCCCTGAACACTTTTGTCAAAAAGATTGTTTATTTTCACATCGCTTCCGAGAAAATTTGCGGCATAAAAGAACGCCGCCTGTGAATAATCGCCCTCAACAGCGGCATTTATAGGGATAAATTTCTGTCCGCCTTTGATACTGTATCCGTTTTGCGTTTCCAAAATCTCAACGCCGAACCGATCGAGGCACGATATGGTCATATCGGCATAGGGCTTTGATTCAAGCTTTGACATAAGTCTTATTTCCGAATCGCCGTCAAGCAGAGGGAGCGCAAACAAAAGCCCCGTAATAAACTGAGAGGAAATATCGCCCTCTATTTCAAAAACGCCGGACTTTAGCTTCCCTTTAACGGCAAAAGGCATGGTGTTCCCGTAATCAAATGTGATGCCGTTTTTGGTAAGCTCTCTGAGATAAGGCGTTATCGGTCTTTCGGGCAGACGTCCCTGTCCTTTATATATCGCGTTGATACCGAGCGCGGCAGTTACGGGTATCATAAATCTTAGAGTCGAGCCGCTTTCACAGCAGTCTATTTCCGCGTTTTCAGGCGGATTTTCGATCCCCTTTACCGTAACGCTTTCTTCCGAAACGGATATTTCCGCTCCGCACGTCTTCAGCGCGTCAATGGTGGCATAGATATCCTTTGAAAACGTAACGTTTGATATAACAGACGTTCCCTTTGACATAGCGGCACAGATAAGCATTCTGTGCGTCATGCTTTTTGAGGACGGTATGCTGACCTCGCCTTTGAGCTTTGAAGGGATTATTTCTATATCCATGTCAGTTTCCCTCCATAAGTCTGCAAAATTCGTCAACGGAAGCCTTTTCGATAGACGCTTTTCCGATCTCTCTGCAAACGATATATCTTATATTTCCGCTTGCCCGTTTTTTATCGTTTGAACAAAGCTTTAAAAGCTCGCGGATCGGAGCGTCGACCGAAACAGGAAGCTTATACGGCGTAATACAGCTTTTGAGCTTTTCGAGTATTTCATTACCGCATGTTCTTTCGGTCATCATGCACATACCGACGGCGACCGCGCTTCCATGAGTGTAGGTTTCGTAATTATAATAGCTTTCAATGGCATGTCCCAATGTATGCCCGAAATTGAGGATCATTCTCTCGCCTGTTTCAAATTCGTCGTTTTCGACAACGTCGCGCTTTATGGAAATACTTCTGAAAACTATCTCGTCGATTATTTCCGAAACATTTTCAAGCTTGTGGGACGCAATAAGCTCAAAAAGCTCCCTGTCGCGTATCATGCCGTATTTTATGGCTTCCGCCATACCGTCGGACAGTATCTCGTCAGACAGGGTGGAAAGCACATCGGAATCGCATATAACGCATACCGGCTGTTTAAAAGCTCCGACAAGATTTTTTCCGCAGGGCAGATCTATTGCCGTTTTGCCGCCGACAGAAGAATCTATCTGCGCCAGAAGCGTCGTCGGGATCTGTACATAGTCGATCCCCCTCAGAAATGTTGCGGCGGCAAAGCCTGTGATATCGCCGACAACGCCACCGCCTAAGGCTATAACGCAGTCGGTGCGGGTTATGCTGTTATCGCACAGAAAAGCGTAGATCTGATTAAGCGTTTCCGTACATTTGGAGCTTTCACCGTTTTTAAATACGAATTTACATGTTTCAAAGCCCGAAGCTTTAAGCGAATCCTCGGCGCTCCTGCCGTAAAGACCGTCCACTATATCGTCGGTCACAATTGCCGCTTTCCGCGTTTTTACGGTGTCGGCTATGATTTTTCCGCAGTTTTTCAGCGTGCCTCTTTCTATGTAAATATTATATGACGTACTTGCCTTTACAGTTATTGTTTTCATGGTATTCCTCCGTTTATAAACTTCTCAGGATATACATATCTTCGGCGGAACAGCGCTTAAATATTTTTTCTGCCGACTCTCTGCCGGAACCGTTCATTTCATACATTGCGGAAAATACTTCAAGACCGTCCTCGAAGATTATTTCGTCACATATGACAAACGCTTCCAAAGCTTTATAAAATCTGAAATATATCCTGACGCCGTAAGTATTCGTATACTCATAATTCTGACTTTCGGCATATTTTTCCGCTTTTTCAAGCGCTTCGTCAAATGATGCGGCGCGAAAAAGCACGATACTTTCTTCAAAAAATCTGCGTTTTTCATTCTCTATAATAAATTGATAAAGTATTTTAACGCTGTAGCTTTTCAGAATATATCCCATGAGCGGTTTTCCTTTTCAAACCATTTTCCTTTTACCGATTGCTGCGGCGTAAACCACCTTTCGTCGTTGACGTAGAGATCGTCCTTATCCCATTTGAGTTCGACTTCGGTCTTGGGTCTTTTTACACAAAGGGTGCGGTTATAGCCCTTGACCTTGAATGTGATTCCGGGATAATCCCTGTCCATGAAATTCGGCTCGAGCAGTATGGAGGTACAGCCGCCCGAGCTGTCGGTAGTGTCAACGACCTCATATCGGTATTTTCCCGAGGGGGAAACGCCCTTGTCGATAGTTTCTTTAAGTGCGGGCGACGCAAGAAAGCTTGTAAATATGAAATAGGCGAGAGCCGCTAAGATATATACCATTAGGTATATCGTGCCAAGAAGTATTTTTGCTCCCTCGTTTGACGCGTTTGCGAAAAAGATAACGACAGCGCATGCCGCCAGCGGAATAATGACCTCCCACGTCCCGAAGCTCAGGATAACCACGGGCAGCAGAACGGGAAACATGACAAAACCCGATATTTTCGTAAGTATCTGCTTCCTTGAATAAATCATAGCCGTACCGGCTAAAATAGAAATAACGGAAAGAAATACCGCAAGAAGCACACGTCTTGTAACGACTATTTCGTAAAAAATGCTGAAATAGGACATGATACAGACAAACACCGTATAAAACATTCCGAAAACAGAAGCCGCGCGCTTTAACCATATATCATAATTTTTATTGGAATCTATTTTTCTGCTTTTCATTTATAGCCCCTTTCAGAGTATAATTAAGGCAAACCGCATAATCAGCGGCTAACGCCTTTGCTTTTGTTATGGTTACACACTAATTATTATATCACTATTTTGTAAAAGTTACAAGAGTTATAAGAAAATTAATCTTGCAATATTTGAAAAAAATGCTATAATATTATTAAAAGGCAAAATAATGCCGACATGAAATTAAATTTGTCTAAAGAAAAGAAGTAATATTATGTCAAAAAAGAAAAAAATATTAAGAATATCGCTTATAGTATTTGCGGTACTGCTCTGCGCCGTGCTTACGGTTTTTGTACTTGTCCCGTTTATAAAGCTTCTTATGACCGAAAACGGCAGGATCGTCATTCAGGAAAAAGTCGAAAAATTCGGGATATTTGCTCCGGTTTTGTTCGTTCTTATGGAGCTTACTCATATAGTGCTGGCTTTTATCCCGGGAGGACCGGTAGAGATAATAGGCGGCGTGCTTTTCGGAGCGTTATGGGGATTGATACTTTGTGAAATAGGAATATTTTTCGCGACGGTCATAATATATAATCTTGTGAGAAAATTCGGAAAACCGCTTGTCGACGCGTTTGTGTCCGAGGAAAAATTCAAAAAATTCAAATTTCTTCACGACGAAAAAAAGCTTGAGCTTATCGCTTTTATAATACTTATGATACCCGGAACTCCCAAAGACGTGATTTCCTATATGACCTCGCTTACCGACATAAATAAGTACAGATTTTACGCTATTGCGACAATAGCAAGGATCCCCTCTGTCACGTCCTCGGTATTTATGGGATCGATGCTCGGAAACGGCAAGCCGCTGATCACCGTAATAATCTTTCTGATAACCGCGGCAATAGGCGCGGCAGGAATATTCATAAGCAATTATATTACAAACAGCAGACAGAAAAAACATAAACAATCATAAATAACAATGTGTTAGAAGTTGTTCTCATAGGAAAAGTGTGCGGATTTTCGAGCATGATTTTTCTGAGAACAAGGCAATTTTTTGCAGACATACTGGCGTATGTCAAAGAAAATTAACGCTGTTATCAGGAAAATCTGACGAAAAGACGTATGCTTATGCCTATGAGAACAACTTCTTAATAAAAAGGAGAATAAAAATGTCAATATATCTTGTAGATTACGAAAATGTGAATGCCGACGGATTCAGAGGAGTTGAAAAGCTTACCAAAAACGACAGCGTATATGTATTTTACACAACAAACGCAGGTAATCTTTCGTTTGAAATACACAAAAAGCTGATCGAATCACAAGCGGAAATAAACTATTTTGCCGTATCGACCGGAAAAAACGCGCTTGATTTTCAGCTTACAATGTTTGCCGGATATCTTCTGGGAAAGGGTACGACGCAGAACATATACATAATAAGCAATGACAAGGGTTTTGACGCCGATGTCGCGTTCTATGACAATTACCTTATCTCGGAGGGCGTAGACGTTGTAAGACACACCTCGATAGCCGCTACATATGTCACAAAAGAAAAGCCTTCCAAGGTAAAAATCGTAAAATCGGACAGCGCAAACAAGCAGGATTCGCTTTACAACTCGCTGTGCTCGCTTTTGCCGGGATATTCCTCCTGCGACGTGATAAACATAAGCGCGGTTCTTTTGGGTACTGCGGACAAGGTGGAGTTTCACTCCGAGCTTGTGGCGAGATTTAAGCAGGAAAAGGGAGAAAAAATATATTCCGCGCTTAAGTCGAACTTCGCTTCTCTCAAAGCCTTTGACAGCAATTATCAGAAGCTTTGCTCTATTTTAAAGGGATATTCGCCTTCGGATACGGCCGTGATAAATTCCGCGCTTCAGAAATCCAAGGACAAAAGTTCTTTTCACAAGACTCTTGTAGCAAAATTCGGTCAGAAAAAAGGATCGGCAATTTATAATATGCTAAAAAAAGAATACGCCAATCTCAAGAGATCGGCGTAGGTAATTATAGTGAACAACAAAAATAATCTGATTCTAAGTATTATAAGGGGACGCCCTCTCTTGCAGGGCGTCCCCTCGCCTAAAAACAATCCACAGGATTGTTTTCTTAACGGCTCACCCCTTGCGGAGCGCCCTACGGCAAGGAATTTCGACGTCTGCGGACGTCGAGCAGGGGCTTTGCCCCATGCACCCCACAAGCCTTTGAAAAGGCTTGACCTAAACTTTTAAATTTTGTTATAATATTTGAAAAAAGACTTTTTCAACACTCTGCTGTACACATATTCCCTATGTGTACATTTTTTTGCTTAGATCGATGCTCCTTACCTTATCCCTGAGCTTTAAAACAAACGAAGGCGATACTGAAAGCTCGTCGATACCCATTCTTAAAAATCTTTCGGTAAGCGACGTATCAGCAGCAAGCTCGCCGCATATCCCTATCCACGCGCCGTTTTTATGCGCGCTTTCAGCCGACATTTCAATAAGGCGCAGGACAGCTTCATGATGAGTATCGCAAAACTGCTCAACATCGGAATTCTGCCTGTCGCAAGCAAGAGTATACTGCGTCAGATCGTTTGTTCCGACGCTGAAAAAATCAACGAGCGGCGCAAGCTTATCGCTTATCAGGGCGGCTGCCGGAGTTTCTATCATTATGCCAAGCTCGATGCTGTCGGAAAGCGGCGCGCCTTCCGCTCTAAGCTCTTTTTTGACATTATAACAGATATCGAGTATCTTTGCGATCTCGTCAACGCTTGTTATCATAGGAAACATTATTCCAAGATTGCCGTATGCCGAAGCTCTGTAAAGCGCTCTGAGCTGCGTTTTGAAGATCTCGGGTCTTGCCAGGCATATTCTTATAGCTCTGAATCCGAGGGCAGGATTTTCTTCCGGCTTAAGCCCGAAGTAATCGGCTTTTTTGTCTGCGCCTATATCAAGAGTTCTGATTATCGTCTTTTTGCCCGACATGCTTTCGAGCACACGCTTATATGCCGAAAACTGTTCTTCTTCGGTGGGAAAATCATTTTTTTCAAGATATAAAAATTCACTTCTGAAAAGCCCTATCCCTCCGGCGTCGTTCATAAGCACAGAGCCTATGCCGTCAATTCCGCCTATATTGGCGTAGATTTTTATTTTTCTGCCATCGAGGGTCATGTTTTCCTTGCCTTTCAGATTCAGAAGCAGACGTTTTTTTTCTTCGTCCTCCCGCTTCTTTTTAAGCATGACGCTGCGCGTTTCTTCATCGGGCAAGGCGTATACCTTTCCCGTAAAACCGTCGACGATAGCTTCTTCTCCGTCATGCCTTTCATTAAGAAAGTCCTCTCCCACGCATATTACGGCAGGAATATTCATATTCCTTGCGAGTATCGCGGTATGGGAATTGGACGATCCGTGAGCCGTTACGAACGCAAGCACGTTTTCCTTATCGAGGGAAACGGTTTCGCTGGGCGCAAGATCGTCTGCGCAAATAATCATTTTTCCGCCTGTTACGCCGTTTTCATTCTCTCCGCTGCCAAGACAGCTTATAAGGCGGTTTGAAATATCCCTCACATCGGCTGCTCTCGCCTGCATGTAAATATCATCCATTGACGCGAACATTTCCGCAAAATTGTCCGCCGAAACAGCGACCGCGTACTCGGCGTTGACGCTTTGCGTTTTGATTATATTGGTTATGGAGTCGGTATAGTCCTCGTCCTCAAGCATCATGATATGGATATCGAATATCTGCGCGTTCGTTTCTCCGACCTCTTTCAGAGCCTTTTCATATATCTTTTCAAGCTGTTCTACCGCATTTTTTTTTGCCGTATCCAAACGCTTAAGCTCGGCGTCGATGTTTTCAACATGCTGACGCTTTACCGACATTTCACGACGCTTTAAAAGCTTTATTTTACCTATTGCGACGGCGCCGTATACTCCTTTTCCGATGTATTCTTTCATTGCCACGCTCCGTTACAGATTATTTTCAAAAAATTCCTCCAGGGCAGAAAAAGCAGTCTGCTCGTCAGTTCCTTCAATAGTGACGTTTATGCTGTCGCCGCACTTTATTCCAAGTCCCATAACAGCCATGAGCTTATTTGCGTTTGCTGTCCTGCCGCTTTTTTCAATGGTGATAACGCTTTCAAATTCCTTTGCCTTTTTTGCCAGAAGCCCTGCGGGTCTTGCGTGTATTCCCAATTCGTCCTTTATAGTATAGCTGAATGATTTCATTTTTCTTCCTCCGTTCTTCCGTAAAGCTTTGTTATATGAAGTATATCTTCTTTAAGCTTGTCGGAGAGCATACTCCTTTTAATACGCCACTTCCAGTTGTTTCCGATCGTTGAGGGCGTGTTCATACGGCTTTTATCATCAAGCCCGAGATAATCCTGCATCGGTATGATAACGGTATCGGCTCTGCTTCGCATGATAAGGCTTATAAACGGCTTGTAGAGCTTATCCTTCGGCGTAAAGTTATCGCATAGGTAATCTCTTGCCTCTTTCTGCTCCTGCGGCGTTATGGAATCAAACCACGATCTCAGCGTCTGATTGTCGTGAGTACCCGTATACGCAACGCAGTTTTTGCCGTAATTATGCGGCATGTAGTCGCTTCTGCTGCTCGTATCTCTTGAATCGAACGCGAATTGCAGTACTTTCATTCCCGGAAATCCGCATTCCTTTACAAGCTTTTTTACCGAACCGGTAATGAATCCCAAGTCCTCGGCTATGATATCCTTTTTGCCGAGCGATTTTTTAGCGGCTTTGAAAAGCTTTGCGCCCGGTCCCTTTTCCCATTGACCTGACGAGGCGTTTTTCGCGCCGAACGGTATTGAATAATATTCGTCAAAGCCCCTGAAATGGTCTATTCTTACGACATCATAAAGATCAAAGCAGTGCGAAAGTCTTTTTATCCACCAATCATATTCCGTATTTTTATGCGTTTTCCATTCGTAAAGAGGATTGCCCCAAAGCTGTCCGTCAGCGGAGAAACCGTCGGGCGGACACCCTGCGACAGCTGTCGGCATAAAATTATCGTCAAGCTTGAAAAGATCGGGATCTGCCCAGACGTCGGCGCTGTCAAACGCCACATATATCGGAATATCGCCGATTATTCGGATCCCCTTGGCGTTTGCGTATTCTTTGAGTTCGTTCCATTGTGAAAAAAACTCATACTGCAAAAGCTTATGATAAGAAATTTCATCGGAAAGCGTTTCCTTGTACATCTCAAGCGAGGAGCATTCACGCGTTTTTATACCGTCTTCCCATTGCGTCCACGAGTTTACGGGATACTTTTCTTTTAACGCCATGAACAGCGCGTAATCGTCGAGCCAGTATGAATTTTCCATTTCAAATTCTGCAAAGTCATCGCTGTTTCTGATACTTCCGTTTTGGAAAAATGCCTTTTTCAGAAGCTTATATCGGTTTTGATAAAGCTTTTCATAATCGACGTTTTCAGGGTCTGAACCAAAATCGGTTTCCTCGCATTCTTTTTTTGTGAGCATACCGTTTTCAGCCAATTTATCAAGATCGATAAAATAGGGATTTCCTGCAAAGGTCGAAACGGATTGATAGGGCGAATCCCCCGGTCCGGACGGACACAGCGGAAGTATCTGCCAATAGCTCTGTCCCGAACCGCTTAGCCAGTCTATAAATTCATACGCTTCCCTTGAAAAACAGCCTATGCCGTATTTCGACGGCAGACTGCTTACCGGCATTAGAATGCCGCTTCTTCTTTTCATAGCTTATTCATCTCCGATCAATGCCATTACCCCGAAATGATCGGAGATCACAGCCTCGTTTTTCCCGTCGAATATTACGTCCGTGCTTTTCACAGATACCGGCTTGTTCGTCCATATCTGATCTATCCTCATACCGTATGAAGAGGAGATCTTATCTCTCCAGCCGTCTATTATGCCGTTTACCGTTATGCCGCCGTCTTTTTGCTCTGACAGTTCATAGACGTCGTACCAACCGCGGCTTTTTATAAGATCATAGCCCTCGTTTCTTATCTCTGCCGGATTATTGAAATCGCCCATAAGCCATATTCTTTCGTCACTGCGAAAGTGATCCGACAGCCGTTCCCACTGATGTGAAAACAGCTCGTCCTTATCGTCCCACCAACTGAAATGCGCCGAATAAAACCAACCCATATTTTTATTTTCGGTCATAATTCCAAGCGCATAGCGCGTTTTCCAATTGCGGTAATCGTCTATGCCGCTTATAAGAAATGAATCTGCTTTGACGATGGCTTCACGGCTGAAAACCGCAAGTCCCTCGTCGAATTTCTTATATCCGTTTTTTATCGGAAGCCACGTAAAACGATAGAATACGCCTTTTTTTCTAAGCGCCTCGTATACTCTGTACGCATGGTTGTCCGCTGTCATACGGATCTTGCTTTGCGCGGGAAAATATCCGCTTATTTCATTTTCCGAAACAGGCAGACCGTCCGCTGTCTGATTTACCTCCTGCATCGCTATGATGTCGGGCTTATGCCTTGATATCGCTTCAATAAAGATCTCAAGCTTTTTTTCATAATTTTCCTCAATGATACTGTGTGTGTTAAGCGTTAAAAGCTTCATACCGACTCCTATAAAATATCGTTTATATCCGATTTGAGAACGTCCGCTTTGGGTCCGTACACCGCCTGTATTCCTTTGTCCTTTTTGACAAGCCCCAGCGCGCCCTCGGCTTTCCACGCGTTTGCATCGGCAACAAGATCGGGATTGTTCACCGTTACCCTCAGCCGCGTCATGCATGCGTCTACAAACGAGATGTTTTCGCGTCCGCCAAGCAAGGCTATTATTCTCTCGGGCTGACTATCTCCGCCCTGCATTTTTGACGCGTTCGGACTGTTTACGTCCGTTGCCTCGTCTGAATAATTGCCCAGGCGTCCCGGGGTCGCAAACTTGAATTTGCCTATCATAAAATAAGAAACGAAATATCCGACCGCGAAAAATACCAGTACAGCTATGACAAAATTTATGATATCCCCTAAAAGTCCCGCTTTCAGCGACATCGGTATTCTTGTGAAAAGCTCTAAGTTGCCGAACGAATGAAGTCTTAGATCGAATATGCCGGCAAGCGCGAAAGCGCATCCCTGAAGCAGCGCGTAAACGATATAAAGCGGTATCGCGCAGAACATGAACATAAACTCTATCGGCTCGGTAACGCCTGTCAGAAATACGGCAAGAGCGGTCGAAAAATACATCGACTTATATTTCTGGCGTCTGTCCTTGTCAACTCTGCGGTACATAGCGAGAGCTACGCCTAAAAGAAGTCCTGTAGCGCCTATCATCTGACCGACCTTGAATCGTGCCGGAATAACTGTTTCCATAAGTCTGTTGTACGATTCCGTATCTCCTGCGTTCTTGAAATTGATGAGGTCGGTTATCCATGCGAGCCACAGCGGATCTTGTCCGAAAACGGAAGAGCCTGCGTTTGCGCCCGTCTGTATCATATAAGTTCCTCCGAATGAGGTATAATTCATAGGGATAGTAAGCATGTGATGCAGTCCGAACGGCAGAAGCAGACGTTCGAGAGTACCGTAAACGAAAGGCGCGAGTATCGGCGACGTTGAGGACGAATTTGCGATCCATACGCCGAACTTGTTTATTCCAAGCTGTACTACCGGCCATACTACCGCAAGCAGCAGCGAAATAATAACAGACCATACGATAACGACAAGCGGTACAAATCTCTTTCCGTTAAAAAAGGCGAGAGCGTTCGGAAGCTTTCGGTAGTTGTAATACTTGTTGTAGATAATACCGCCTATAAAGCCCGATATAATGCCCGAGAATACGCCCATGTTCAGGGCAGGCGAACCGAGAACGGACGTAAAGTAACCGTCCACCTCTATTTCCTGACCGAAAAGCGTGTGAGTTACCGCGCCGGGGTCGCTCAGCATATCGGCAGTGACGCCGAATATCGAGCCTGTGATATTATTTATCAGTATAAACGCTATAAGAGCCGCAAATGCGCCTCCTGCCTTTTCCTTTGCCCAAGAGCCGCCTATCGCGACCGCGAAAAGGATATGCAGATTATTGATTATCGCCCAGCCTATATTTTCGGTGATATTGCCTATCGAACTTACAAGCTGGATTTCTCCTCCCGCCATGGCGATAAGCTTTCCTAAACTTATCATAAGTCCGGCGGCAGGCATTACGGCAATTACAACCATAAGGACCTTACCGAGCTTTTGAAGAAAATCAAAGTTTATCGAACGCTTTTTCTTTTTCGGAGCTTCTTCCGATACAGCCGAAGCGGTATCCTCGGTTTTTTCCTCAATAGTTATAAGCGTGCTTTGAGAAGCCGTTACCTTGTCCGCGTTTACGTTTATCGCCATGTTGTCCGCGCCGCCGGTTATAAGAACGGGCGTTATTATATTTATGCCTTTGGATATAAGAAGATCCGTATCGGCTTCGGCTATAAGATCCCCCTGTTTTACGGTATCGCCGACCTTTACATGGGATTTGAATCCTTCGCCTTTAAGGGAGACTGTTTCAAGTCCGAAATGGACAAGTATTTCGACGCCCTCGTCGGACATAAACCCGTAAGCGTGAAGAGTTTCCGCAACCGATGTTACTTTGCCGTTTACCGGACTGTAAATTTTCCCGCTATCGGGGATTACCGCGCAGCCGTCCCCTAAGACCTTGTCTGAAAATACGGGGTCGGGAACTTGTTCGATCGGAACAGCTCTGCCGCTTAGCGGCGACGCTATTTTAATAATATTTTTCACCTTATCTCTCCTTTTTAGAACCTGTCTTCACAAGATATGTGTTTGGCAAGATTTATAGTAAATGACAAATTATTTTTGACATTTCAGATTGTCGAAAAAGTCTTTTTTCAAATATTAGAACAAAATTTAAAAGTTTAGGTCAAGCCTTTTCAAAGGCTTGCGGATTCCAAAGGCAGAGCCTTTGGTGCGTGACCGCACACGACGTATCGCGGTAAGGTCTGCATGAATTTGAAAAAAACTCCGCGTAATTTTATATTCGTGAGCCATTTACTGTCATATCAAGTAAAGCAGATTCGCGACTTGTCCTGTCGGGTCACCGACCGCCCTGCAAGAGAGGGCATCCCCTGAAATACTTGAAATCAGGTTTTTCTACAGGCTAAAACGTCAAATTATTTTTGACGTTTAATATAATTGGCGGAGCAATACAAATGCCAGATATCGTTATTGTATTCCAAAATAGTTCTGTCGGAAGAAAAATATCCTGCTTGACTTATATTTATAAGCATTTTTTCAGCCCATGAAAATCTGTCCTCATAATCGCCGTATGCTTTCTCTCTTGCCATGACATATTCGTCAAAATCGGGAAACGTCATAAACCAGTCACGGTTTATAAGCTCGTTTTTAAGGCGTTCAAGACGTTCTCTGCTGCCTGTTTCCATAAGCTCTCTTCCCGTTATAAAGTCAACGGCTTTGCTAAGACGCTTGTCTTTTTTGTAATACTCAATAGGGTCATATCCGCCGTCCTTGTACCGCTTTACGACATTATCGCTGTTATCGCCGAATATATAAATGTTATTATCGCCGACAAGCTCGTGTATCTCAACGTTTGCGCCGTCTTCCGTACCAAGCGTCACAGCTCCGTTCAGCATGAATTTCATATTGCCCGTACCGCTTGCTTCCTTTGAAGCCAGCGATATCTGCTCGGAAATATCGCATGCCGGAATAAGCAGCTCCGCCTTTGTGACATTGTAATTTTCAACCATAATAACTTTAAGATAACGGTTTGCCTCGCTGTCATTGTTTATAAGCTCCTGCAAACAAAGTATGAGATGAATTATATCCTTTGCAATAACGTAAGCGGGAGCCGCCTTTGCCGCGAATATTGCCGTTATGGGACGCTCCGGCTTTACGCCGTTTTTTATTTCAAGATACTTATGGATTATATACAGCGCGTTCAGCTGCTGACGCTTATATTCGTGCAGTCTTTTTGCCTGTATATCAAAAATCGAATCGGGATCTATAATCGTATTTTGGGTATTTTTCAGATATTCGCAAAGTCTTATCTTGCTGTTTTTCTTTATTTCAAGAAGCTTTTTCAGTACATTTTTGTCATTTGCAAATTCCGAAAGCTTTTTAAGCTGTGATGCGTCTTTTTTGAATTCGCTTCCGATAAGCGACGATATAAGCTCTGTAAGCTCGGGATTGCAGTGCAGAAGCCATCTTCTGAAGGTTATGCCGTTTGTTTTGTTGTTGAATTTGTCGGGATATATCTTATAAAAATCGTTAAGCTCGCTGTTTTTCAGTATTTCCGTATGCAGCGACGCTACGCCGTTTACGCTGCAGCAATAATTAATGTCGATATTCGCCATGTGTACGACGTCGTTTCCGTCGATAATATACACCTTTTCGTTATCGAATTTTCTTCTTATCTTGTTGTCGAGTATCTCGATTATCGGCACAAGCTGCGGCACAACTCTTTTAAGATAGTCAATGCTCCACTTTTCAAGCGCTTCGGCAAGTATAGTGTGGTTTGTATAGGCGCACATTCGGCTTACGATATCTATTGCCGTATCCATTTCAACGCCGCGCTCGCAAAGGAGCCTTATCATTTCGGGGATTATCATTGTCGGGTGCGTATCGTTTATCTGGACCACCGCGTAATCGGGCAGATCGTACAAATTGCTGCCCTTTTCAACGCTCTCCTTAATTATAAGCCTTGCGGCGCAGCTTACCATAAGATACTGCTGATATATCCTCAAAAGCCTGCCCTGTTCGTCGCTGTCATCGGGATAGAGAAAGAGCGTCAGATTTTTTTGAACGGCAGTCTTATCAAAGCTTATTCCCTTTTCTACTATCGATTCGTCTACAGTTTCAACATCAAAAAGATGAAGCCTGTTTGTACGGCTTTGATAGCCTGTGATATTAATGTCGTAAAGCCGTGCGCCGACCGAAAAATCCTTGAAATCTATTTTATATGCCGTATCTGTTTTTATAAGCACGCTTTTATCTTCTATCCAGTTATCGGGAAGCTCGGTTTGCAGATTATTTTCAAATTTCTGCTTAAAAAGTCCGAAATGATAATTAAGCCCGATACCGTCGCCGTTAAGACCAAGCGCAGTTATGGAGTCAAGAAAGCATGCCGCAAGCCGTCCGAGTCCGCCGTTTCCGAGCGACGGTTCGGGTTCGATATTTTCGATATCGGCGATATTTTTGCCGTATTTTTCAAGCTGCGACTTGACGTCATCGTATATTCCGAGATTTATAAGATCGTTTGCCAAAAGCTTTCCCAGCAAGAATTCCGCCGAGATATAATACAGTTTTTTCTTTTCGCTGTCAGCCGTCTTAACTTTTTTATCAGCCAATTCTTTTACGGTGTCCGACAGCGCATGATATATCTCGGTATTTGTGCAGTCGTAAATGGGCTTTGAGTATTTCACATTTACAATTTCATTCAAATCCATAAATTTACCCTTTCAAGATTTATGTTCAAGATTTATGTTTAAAATTATTATATGCACTTTTTTTCAAAAATCCCATTTTTAATTATGTAAAAATTTGGATAAAATTTTATTCGTGTACATTTCCTATGCGGATAGATTTTGAAATTATTTCCGGAAATTGAATATTTTTTTGCTTCTAAGAATATAATTTAAAGTGTGTCAAAAACATGCATATACACGTTTTAAGCAAAATTAAACGGAGGCGATATTTATTTTATATCAATGTAATTTTTTTATCGGAGTTTTATCTTCGGCTGTGATCGCGTTCAGCAGTATTCAGCAGCCTGTTCCGGAAAGACCCGGCGTTCCGCATATCGAAAAAGAAGTGGCAGTTTTTGATATTGAATCAGCTGACGAGATACAAGCCGATGAGTCCGACGAAACGAATGAAGAAATTCCCGTGGAAAATACGGACAGCGAAGAAACGAATACTGTCGAAGAGGAAGAATATTACGAGCCTGAAACGGAAAACGTATTCTGCGGCGGATTTGATTCTTCCTTTAAGGCGTACATGGATTACAGGTGCATAACCGATACGGGATCAACGCAGTATGAAATGCAGCAGGAGGCTTATACGGATGACAGAGGCTTCCGCCGTATAGGCGACGATTACTGTATCGCGCTCGGTACGGGTTTTACAAACGGATGCGGCGAGAGGTTTGCAATATATCTTGACAGCGGATATTGCTTTAACGGAGTTGTTTCCGACGTAAAATCCGACTGCCACACCGACTCGACTAACTGTTATGTGCCGAGGGGCGATAATTCGGGAAACGTTGTCGAATTTATAATCGATACCGACTGCGCGGAATCCGCAATGCTTTCGAGCGGAAGCGCGGGATATTATGACGATCTCAGCGGAAACATAACGGCAGTTGTGCCTATATGACATATTTTTTGGAACGCCCTGAAAGAGAGGGCGTCCCTTTTTGAATAAATGCTCATATCTGTCCTTTTACCTTGGCGAGCGCGCCCTTTTCAAGTCTTGACACCTGCGCCTGTGATATCCCTATTTCTTCGGCTACCTCTACCTGCGTTTTTCCACGGAAAAAGCGCAGGTAGAGGATATTTTTTTCCCGCGGCTGCAAAGCTTTTATAGCGTCCCTCAGCGAAAGCTCGTCAAGCCAGCTTTCGACGTCGTTTTTGTCGCCTATCTGATCGAGCACATAAAGCGTATCGCCTGAATCGGAATAAACGGGCTCGTAAAGCGAAATAGGATCACTTATGCTTTCAAGAGCCATTACAACATCGCACTTTTTTGCCTCAACAGCCTTTGCTATTTCCTCTATCGAAGGTTCTCTTTGATTTTCCGCGGTAAGACGTTCCTTTGCCTGCATTGCCTTGTATGCAAGATCGCGCATTGAACGGCTCACTTTTATATGGTTAAAATCCCTTAGATAGCGCCTTAGCTCGCCGGCTATCATAGGAACGCAGTATGTCGAAAACCGTACTTCCTTTGAAAGATCAAAATTGTTTATAGCTTTTATAAGTCCCACAACGCCTATCTGGAAAAGATCGTCTATGTCTTCCCCTCTGTTAGTGAATTTTTGTATTACACTAAGTACAAGACGCAGATTTCCGTTTATAAGCTTGTCCTTTGCTTCTTTGCTTCCCGTTTGCTGTATTTCCTTGAGAAGAGCTATTTTTTCGCTTTCCTTTAATACTGTCAGCTTAGATGTATTGATGCCCGATATAACAACTTTATTGTACGCCATAACCAATACCTCACAGAAAATTCAGGCAATACCGCGTTATGGTTCGGCGGTATCGCCTCTATTGTAATTATTGACAATATGGCGGTTATAATACATGAGGGTAAAAAAATACTCCCGAAAGATACGGGAGATTGTTCGATGAAGAATTGAAAACGCGGAGATTATGAAAATCTCCGTCCAGTCTGTAAAAAAGTTTTTTAATATTTTAAGGGGATGCCCTCTCTTGGTAGGCTAATCCAAAAGACGTATTGCCGAACCGTCAAAGTCAGGCAGTCCTTTCGCTCCCGCCATACTTCTTGCCCTCGGCAATAGCCGTGGAAACAGCAATGTTCAACTGATAATAAATGTCAACCTGTTGCACCCGATGCCCGCTTGATTTGTCTGGAGCGTGAACAACAATCTTCTCCACAAGCTCCCGAATAATTTCGGGAGAAACAAGTTTACAAAATGTTAATATTTGCCGTTGGTAAGAATTTACCGCCATAAGGACACTATGAAATAGTTCTAACCCACTAAGACTATTTCCTCCGTAAATAGTCTTGTGGGAAAAACCGTCATGCGGACGGTTTGACGGTTCCTCTTGACCCCTATTGCAAAAAAATCCTACCGCGTATCGCGATAGAATTTTTACATTGAATAAGAGCGGTCTTAGGTGAAACCTAAAATGCACTTTACCTGACGAAAGTATACGTACACTTTCTATGGCTTGCTAGCTTATGAAAAACATTTTAGCGGCGTAGCCGCATTTTACTTACGGTTTTGCCGTAAGTATCGCCATAGATATGACATTGCCCTTTAAGGCAATATCATATGTACAGGCGCTCTCCGAGGGGGTAGAGTAAACCCCCACACTCCATTTTTTGTGCAAATCCAAAACTATATTCATATATGTATTATGTGTTCTGATGTTTTACACTAAGCCTTACTCGTTGCATTTCTATCACGCAATTAACAATTTCGTCAAAATATTCCGCGTACCCAAAACATTCAGCAACAATCTTTTCAAATGCAAGTCTGTCAAGTTGCTGATACTCGTCGATAGTCGTTTTGATTTTTCGCTCAAGCAATGGTTTAAACTCTGAAAGGATAGATTGCATTTGTTCTTTGGAAAGTTTTGCGCTGTCGAGAATGTACATTTTTTCAACATTCTGTGAGCAATTATCCAATGCTCCAAGCCCTTTAGGAAAACCTATTGCTTCGGTATAGAATACACATATTATAGAATTAAGCAAAGCGTGGCAGAGTTCGAGGTTCACATCTTCTTTTTTAGGAAAAAAGCCGATTGCCCTTTGATTTATTCTCGCGGGCTTATCAAGCAATCCGTAGAAAATTCTCTGTTCAGGGTTCATACCTGTAAACAAACGAACGTTACAGCTGCCTGAAAACACATTATCCGCAATATTTCTCCAAAATCCTCCTTTATTTGGGAGAGATTTATTAAGGTGTCCCTTATATTTCTCAATCCATTTGAGCGTTTTATTGTGACCTAATTCGTGCAGTTCATCCTCGGACTTGTCACATACAAAAGCCTTAGTATCAGCTGTCGCGATTAATGTTGTGGTGTTTTTAACACTTTTGAAAACTGTTCCGATATATTCTTCGTCAACCTCTTTGCCTGTCTTAAGGTAGAATATCTCGTCTTGCGCGGTTTTCATTCCACGAAAAACATCAAAATAGTTCGTTATGGGGCAGAGTTTAGATTTAAGATTTGAAAGCCAATTCACGTTGTAGAACAATGAATTTAACGAGATGTTCATTGCCTCATATGACGATATTTCAGAATAATGATATTTTCTAAATCTGATAATGTCAGCCGCAGATTTTCGTAAAAGAATTGCTCTTGACATTTTTTCAATATCATCATCAGTCCAGTCGGATATTCTTTTGTCAGTTAAACCAAAGCAGACTACCTTGTCATCATCGGGTAATGCAATCTTGTCTTTTTTCGTAAGGAAAATCATTACAGTAATAACATCTGCGTTATCAAACCATTTCCCACAGCCGCTCGCAATTATACTATCCACATCATAGTACATATTAAGGGCTTTGAAAAAGTTTGCTCCTGCAACTGTTCCAAGCCAAGAATTTGACGTTATGACTGATACTTTCGCGCCGCTTTTAAGTTTTTTCCAAAAGCTAAGCAGCAGTATCTGGTATAAATCGCATTTCCTTGACAATTTTATTTTTGTATCATTCTTAACCATTTTTATAATTTGGGGAATAAACTCTTTTTCTTCACGTCCGTCTTGGTCGAATGCTACAAACGGAAGATTGCTGACAATGTTGCCCCAATTGTTCCCGTTCCGCAACAAGAGTCTATCGTATCTGCCGTTAAGTCTGTTATTCCGGCTCCTACCAGCACTCTTGCAAGTTTAATGGGAGTAGCAAACAATCCCGTTGCATTGCGTTTGAATTGCTGTATGGAATGCTCATGCACAGCTTGAAGCGTTTCTTGCGGTAAATTTCAATAGCTTCGCTGCGTTCATTATCGTTCATCGAATTTTCTTTTGTATTATGCTTTGCCATTTTATTCCTCCGCAAATGACGATATGAGAGCGCTTTCATAAATAAATGAGCGGCAATCATCGTCTATTTTGTTCCACGCTTCAAGCAACCGTTTTTTGCATACGTCTATGTAGTTTATTTCGTGCTTCTTAAAGAGGGCTACATTTTCGTTCTTTTCAATCCCTATAAAATTTCTGCCCTCAAGCAGTGCAGCAACAAGAAAAGAACCGCTGCCGCAAGTATTATCAAGAACTACATCGCCCGGATTTGTGTATGTTCTGATAAAAAGCTATAGGTATTGCGCCGAGCGTTTCGCCTACTGCCGCTCTCTCCGAGAAAGATTTTGAAGCATATTCCGACGAACTAACAGAATTATGTGCGGAATACAACAATGATACCACTCATGTTTCAGAAAAGCTGGAATCATTTATCCGCGAGATCATTGGCATATATGATAAAGAATATGAGGATCAGAATTCTGCGATCTATCAGAATGTTCAGGCATATATTGCCGCAAATAAGTCTATGGCTTCTGCTGACTGCATTGGGGAGAATGACTATCTCACAAGCAGATTTGATACTGTCAAGGTCGATAATAACGATGTAATGATAAAATATCAGGGCTACGCTTCCCGTGATAAAGCTCCTATGAGCGTACTATGTCAGCTTTACATTGTTTTCAAGGCAATGACGATCATTCCTGATATTCTTGTCGGATGTAATATCGTTGCCGCAGAAAACTCTGAAAAATCCATGCAGTATTATAAGGCGCATATGCATATGTTCAAGGTGTTCCATGAAATTTACAATGCTAAAACTGCGATTCATGCAGGAGAACTGACAATGGGACTGATTCCTCCCGAACATCTGACACATCATATTACTGATGCGGTCAGAATTGCAAAAGCAGACAGAATTGGTCATGGTGTCGATATTGTCTTTGAGCATAACAGCGCAGAGCTTCTGCAAGAGATGAAGGAGCGTAACATTGCAATCGAAATCAATCTGACCAGCAACGAGTTTATCCTCGGTGTCAAGGGAGATTCCCACCCGTTCATGCTCTACAAATCAAGCAGTGTGCCAATTGTCATTTCCACAGATGATCCCGGTATTCTGCGTACTTCTCTCACAGAAGAATATACCATTGCTGTGTATAGGTATAACTTGAGCTATGATGATTTAAAAGAGATCGTCAAAAACAGTATTACTTATAGTTTCTTGAACGATACGAATAAAGAAATTGTTATGGAAACATATCTGGCACGGCTTGCAGAATTTGAAGCAAGATATGAAATTATCCTAGATTGATGCGGTCTGCATTAGCAATTCCAAACAGCTGTAAATCATAATAGCAGCAAAACATGAAAAACCCATCGATACGCCGTTTGCAAGCAGTTGTGAACGGCGTAATTTTTGTGTCATTTTGCCACTGTTCCCTATACTGTTCCATGCGTACCAAAAAATTATTCGATTTTTGAATAAAATTTCCCTTTTATAAAATTCAAAATAATGATGTTTTATTATGAAAAACTTAAAAGAGCAACCATATAAAAAAATAATTAAACTCATTTTTTTACGGAAATACTGCACAAAGATTGTGCAAGAGATGCGCAGTCAGATTTTTTGTCAGATTGCATAAAAACAACGCAGGCATACTGGCGTATATCAAAAATTTTTTGTGTAGAATGACGGAAATAATATTGACAAAATAATGATAATAAGTTATAATAAAATAAAATATTTATTTTTGCATATTCATATACAAAAATAACGTCATAATAAACTATATATGAAAGGTTTATTATGGTGAGAGCGCATGAATATATTTAAATGGATACTAAGGAAAAATGATAATATAAATTTTAATGAAGGAGGAATTACTATGCTGCAAGCCAAAAGGTTAGCAAGTTATATCATTACAAAATGTACACTTGACGGTAAACCTATTAGTAATCTTCAACTTCAAAAAATATTGTATTATATTCAAGGGGCTTTTTACTATAGGTTTAAAAATCCGTTATTTGCCGATAAAATTTGCGCATGGGATTATGGACCGGTGGTAGAAGACGTGTATAAAAATTATAAAAAATACGGATCATCAACTATAAATGAAATTGATGTAAATTTTGAGTCAACTTTTGATAAAGAGAATGATTCTGCAAATTCACAAAAAACTGTCGATATTGTAATTGAATCTTTGAGAGAAATGGATCCATGGGAATTGGTGAAAATTTCTCATGAAGAAGGTACACCTTGGGAGCAGAATTATAAAATTTGGTGGCCTGCTATCGATTCAATTCAAATAGAAAATTATTTTATAAATAATGATGAGATCTTTAAAAGGTTAGGAATCGATTTTGATAAAGAACCGGACGGCACAGATATTAGCAGCATTGAAAGTAGAACTATTTTAAATTTTTTCAAAAAACTAAACGAGCTTAAAAATTCTGTTGAGGATTAAAAATGGAAACGATAAAATATGACAGTATTATTTCAGAAATATTAAAAACATGCAGTGAAATCGACAACAATAATGAAAAATATGATGGATTTATTAATTTATTTTGTTCGCTTTTAAATGAAATATATTCGAACGGATTCAGACATAAATATTCTAATATTTCATCAACTATTTTTACTATATTAAATGAATCCGAAAATCCGGATAAAACAAGTAAGAATATTCTTAGTAATTTAGATGTAATAAAAGGGAAAATAGGTGAAAATTTTCGGCAATACGATAAATTATATGATCATGTGTCATTGGAAATACAACATTTTACAAACATTTATTCAAATTCGAATATTGAATTATTAGAAAAACATGAATCTTCTCTGAATGAAATAAGCAAAGATATTAAATCCGCAACCGAAAAAAATGAAGATATAAATTCAAAAATAGAGAAGATTTACAAGGAAACTGAAAATTTAAACAATCAATTGGTTTCTATACTCGGTATTTTTACCGGTATTATTATTGCCTTTTTCGGCGGAGTAAGTATTATATCAGATGCATTAAAAAATATTCATCTTGTAAACAGATTCAAACTGATATTTGTTATAACCTTAACAGGATTTATCGTTTTCAATATTGTTACTTCATTAATGCTTAGCGTTGGAAAAATTATAAATAAAAACCTCCAATCAACAATGTGTGTAAATAGTCAAAATTGTGACTCCTGCAATATTTGCAGCAATAAAAAAGGCAAGAAAAACAAACTAAAAATATTCATTAAAAAATATCCTTTTATTATATTTATAAATACGATTTTCTTCATAATTATGCTTTTAGATGTCATAGCTTGGTTACTTAATATATCTCAAATAAAATAAAAAGCACGGCAGAGAGTATCACACCCTCTGCCGTGCTTTATACAATCAAATTTTATGTTCC